>CAZTZY010000166.1:0-1682 GCA_964617765.1 uncultured Spongiibacteraceae bacterium | reverse complement strand
CCGGTAATTTTGCCTTCAATAAAAAAGGCCAGGTTATTATTTATGATTATGGCTGTGTTGCTGATATTCCACGTTTTGTTGTTGATGGTTATATCGATGTAATCTATGCATCGCTTGATGGTGAATTTGATAAAATCGATAACATGCTGATTGATCTGGGTGTTAGAAATCCTAATGAGGCGCCACTGAGTCCAGATCTCTATCAGCAGTGGTTCAAGGATTTTATCGTGCCGATACTGGAGGAGCCTGATGTTGCTAAAGTGGTTGTCAGGATTCAGGCAGCTATCAATGCGCACATGGAAGAATTTATCCGTTTGCGGGGTGTATTCCAGCCGAGTGTTGAAACACTGTTTTTGAACCGGATTATTGTTGGCCACTTTTTAAACCTGGTGCAGATGGGCGTGGATATTGATCTAAAGCCGATTGTCTATTCGCACTTGTTTGAAACGGATGAGCAAGAAGAGCATTAATTATCAGTCAGTACACGCAGAAACTGATTGCATCATTTTTCACAAGCGTTTTAGACTGCTGTTTCCTGAGTTGAAACACGTAAACCAGGATACAACCAAGGTATAACCCAAGATATAAAGAGGCAAACCATGACGGATACGAATACTATTATCGATCACGTACGCATGATTATCCCGCATCTTAACCATTGCAAGCTGTTAGGTATTGATGTGTTAGATGTTGGCCTGGGCCGTTTGAAGCTGATATTACCTTATAGTGAATCCATTATTGGCAATCCTGAAACAGGGGTTATACATGGTGGTGCATTAACAACGTTGATGGATACGGCCTGTGGATTTGCTGCAATCTGTGCGCTGGATGAACCCGGCATTTGTCCGACCCTGGATTTGCGTATTGATTATATGAAGCCCGCTGAACCCGGCCTTGCTGTTATCGGTAATGCCGAGGCTTATCGCATCAGCCAAAACGTTATATTCGCCCGTGGCATTGCCTATCATGAAGGTGATGAAGCCAACCCGATTGCGCATTGCATGGCAAGTTTCATGCGTCTTGATGCAAAAACTGCTGAAAAAAACAATTAGGGAGTTTTGTGATGACAATGATTGAATTGATAAAACAGGCACGTGAAGAACACAATTTTTCCGGATTAATTGAAAAGGTGCCTTATGCCCGCTTAATCGGCATGCAGGTAATGAGTTTTGGCAATGAACTGATGTTTATCCTGCCTGCTGCAGAAACCAATATCGGCAACCCTACATTGCCTGCGCTGCACGGTGGTTGTATTGGTGGTTTTATGGAAAATTCCGCTATATTCCATGTGTTAGCTACCCTTGATACCGAGCGTATTCCCAAGGTGGTTGATTTCTCGCTGGATTACCTGAGGCCCGGACGTTTTCGAGATACCTTTGCTACCTGCGAAGTTGTGCGCCAGGGTAAAAAAGTGGTTAATGTCTCGGTGAAAGCCTGGCAGACGACAAAAACAGAGCCTATCGCTAATGCGCGTACGCATTTACTACTATAGAGACGTAGCAAGCTACGACTCTGAGGATATTACTTATGAATAACACCCATTCCCTGTTGATAGGCTATATCTTGTGGATCTTTGGTTTTGGGTGCACACCGTTTTTATTACGGCAAGCCTGTAACAGGCACTTTATGGTTATGTACGTTTGGGTTGTTGGGTATTGGCTGGCTGATTGCTGAGTTCCTGG
>CAZTZY010000165.1:0-2298 GCA_964617765.1 uncultured Spongiibacteraceae bacterium | reverse complement strand
TTTCCAGACGATTAAATAAACGCAGGGTTTGGTCGCGGCGATTGGCAAAAATAATGGTCTGGCCGACATCCGGCTGTTTCAGGATATTCTGCAGTACACGCATTTTTTCACTGTCCGACACCATATAGGCAATCTGGTTAACAGTATCGGTTGCCACATGCAAAGGCTCAATTTCCACCTTCACCGGATCCTGCGTCCACTGGTTACTCAGGTTAATGATATCCTGTGTAAATGTTGCGCTGAACAACAGCGTTTGCCGGTTTTCTTTCGGCGGTGTATTACGCACAATCTGTTTAACCTGCGGAATAAAACCCATATCCAGCATACGATCAGCTTCATCTAACACCAGCACTTCAACCTGGTCGAGATATACGCTTTTCTGGTCAACAAAATCAATCAACCGGCCCGGTGTTGCCACCAAAATATCAACGAACTGATCATCAAGTTGTTTACGCTGTTTATCGTAAGATTCACCACCCACAATTGCCACTACATGCAAACCAGTGCCTTTGGTAAGGTCTTTGGCATCCTGAGCAATTTGCTGCACCAACTCGCGAGTAGGCGCAATAATCAGCGCACGCGGTTCAGCATGAAAACGCTGCCCCTCAGTAGGATGATTCAAAATCTGGTCGATAATGGTAATCAAAAATGCTGCCGTTTTACCGGTACCGGTTTGCGCCTTGCCGATAATATCCAGGCCTTTCAATGTATGTGGCAACGTATTCGCCTGAATCGGCGTGCAATAATCAAAACCCAGTTTATGGATGGCCTGCATCAAACCCACATGCAAATCCAGATCATGAAAACGGGTTTTGCCTTCCTGAGCCTGCACATCAAAATCAGTAATATCCCATGTAGCGGTAGCAGGTTGAGCTGTTTTAGCATGGGCTTTATGGGTTGGTTTAGCTTTGGTTGCCGTATTTTTAGCTTTGCTCAAAGACGGCTTGTCACTTCGAGGGTCGGAATGCGAGGCTGGTTTAGCCGTTTTTGCCACTGAGGGTTTTGCGCTATCTTTCGCTGAAACTACAGACTCTTTTTTACTCTTGCCGAGTTTTTCTATCCACTTTTTTAACAATTTAACTCACTTACATTTTAATCACTGCACAGGGAATCTGTACAAAACTTAAGCATCTTAACAGCTTATGGTGGGAATTACGATTATGGAGGAAAAGCCCACTCCATTCAAAACCTAAAGCGTAATCTTAAATCACAATCCCACCATGGTTATATACCAACTCAAAATATCAGTAAAAATGTGGATCTTGCAACGCCGACTGGTTTTTGTTTGCAAACATATCCAACAAAACTTCCAAATGCTTCTCACCCTTTTCCAAATCACTGTCAGTGAAATATGAGCTGTAATCATTGAAATTCTTGAATGCCTGTTCACTGCCATTTGAAACAGCAAGCTTTAACCATGCATAAGCTTTCACTCTATCTGGAGGCACATCACCAAAACCATGTTTAAGCATTGCCCCGACATTATTTTGCCCTAACGAGTTTCCTGATTTTGCAGCAACCAGATAATAAGCAAAGGCTTTATCGGTATCAGCTTCGATGGAAGCACAGCCTTTTTCATACAAATATCCGATATCCACAATAGGCCTGTTATAACCTGAACTCACAGCTGTTTCGAACAACTCGAGTGCTTTTTGACAATCCTGCCGTATACCTATTCCTTCACGATAACGGGTGCCCAACTTCCATAAATCCCAACCACTGGGAGGATTTTTACATCGAACAGCTGTCGCTATCAATTCAGTAGATTTTTCCAGATTAATCGCCACTCCCCAACCATGCTCATAATTACCAGCAAGATTCATCATTGCATAACATTGCCCCTTATCCGCCGCCAGTTGATAATAATAATTTGCCTTCACCTTATCGATTTTTACTCCCCCTCGACCATTATCATAGAGATAGCCTAGTGAATTAAATGCATCCATATCACCTATGGCTGCAAGCTCTTCCATCATCCGCATACCAATCTGTGTATTTTGAGCCACACCATCACCCGTTAAATACATCTGAGCCACATACCATTTTGCATCAGAATCACCCAGTGCAGCCGCTTTTTCCCTGTAATACCTGAGCTTTTTATCATCTTTTTTAACTCCATAATGACCACAGCAATATAAGGTAGCCAAATCACTATACGCCATCAGAATGCCCTTTTTCGCTCCCTTCTCAAGCCACCTAACACCTTCATCTATATTTTTAGGCACACCGTTACCTTCAAAGTACATTCTTGATATATTACTATAACCATACCCCTCACCTAGCTCTGCGGCTTTTATA
>CAZTZY010000164.1:0-2396 GCA_964617765.1 uncultured Spongiibacteraceae bacterium | reverse complement strand
AGTCATTACACAATTGTAATGATTTCATAGAACACTGTTTTTCGATTATTATTTGCATTAATAAGCAATTACAGTTTTACATCTGACAAATAAAGGCATTCCTGATGGGGCAATATATATTAACCGGTGGTGCAACTGGCATTGGGGCCGCAGTAAAACAGCAACTATGGGAAGCTAGCCACCATGTATTTGTGATTGATATTCAAGAAGCCGATATAAAAGCCGATTTAAGCAAAGCTTCCGAGCGTGACACTGCCATCCAGACAATCCTTAACGAATTTCCCGACGGTATTGATGGGTTTATTCCCTGTGCCGGATTGGGACCACATGTTAAACCTCATTCATTGGTCGCAAAAGTCAATTACTTTGCAGTAGTGGCGATGACACAAGCCTTTAAACCCTTGTTAGAAAAGCGTCATGGCGCCATTGTACTGGTTTCATCAAATTCTGCTTCAATGCCTGGTTTAAACAAGGATTACACCTCTGCCCTGCTGGCTGGCAATGAAAAAGTAGCTTGCGAACTCATTGATAGCCTAGATGGCCACAATGCTTATGCCGGCAGCAAATATGCATTAACAACATGGATGCGTACCCATAATGCCGATTATGCCAAAGCCGGCATTCGCATGAATGCTGTTGCACCGGGCATTACCCGCACACCATTAACTGATAAAGTCATGGAAGATAAAGATTTTGGCCAAGTGATGAAGGATTTCGGAGCGACAGTTCCAATGGGGCATTTAGGCGAACCTGAACAAATTGCTAACATCATCACTTTTCTGCTCAGCGACAAGGCAGCTTTTGTCAGCGGCTCGGTATTTTTTGTTGATGGCGGCCATGATGCCATGTTAAGACCCAATAAATTCTAGCCAAAACCCTTCAATTTTTTTAAACCATAACGAACACAGCAAGAAGAAGAACCATGCAAAGTAAAATCTATCACTTCCCCGTACAAATATATTATGAAGATACAGACCATTCGGGTGTTGTGTACCATCCGAATTTTTTAAAGTATTGCGAACGCGCCCGCGAACATGTCATCGACAGTAATCGTTTGGCAAGATTATGGAATGAGAAAGGATTGGGCTTTGCCGTATACAAGGCCAACATGATTTTCCAGGATGGCGTTTTGTTTTCTGAAGTCTGCGACCTTCGTACTTCGTACAAGCTCGATGGCAAATACAAAACCCTGTGGCGCCAGGAAATCTGGCGTCCCAATGCCACCAAGCCTGCAGTGATTGCTGATATCGAAATGGTCTGTATGGATAAAGAAAAACGCCTGCAACCCATTCCCGAAGAAGTACTGGAAGCGATGATATAACCACAATAAATACATTGATGTTGTAGGTTCTGCTTCAATCTGTCATTGCTCATACCCAAGGCTGTGATTATTACTTTGAATTATTTTGCCCGCAGGCATAAAATGACCCGCCTTTTATCACAGGTCTACGCTCGCAACTGCATTACCCTGCGGTTGCCACTGAAACGCTTCTTTGAGGATTGAACAACATGAAACAACCCGTTCGCGTCACTGTTACCGGTGCAGCTGGCCAGATTGGCTACGCTCTCTTATTCCGCATTGCTTCTGGCTCTATGCTGGGAAGCGATCAACCCGTCATTCTGCAACTGCTTGACGTAACCCCTGCCATGGAAGCACTGAAAGGTGTGGCTATGGAACTGGAAGATTGTGCATTCCCGCTGTTGGCTGGCATAGTTTGCACTGACGACCCGAATGTTGGTTTCAAAAATGCTGATTACGCATTACTGGTCGGTGCACGTCCTCGTGGCCCAGGCATGGAACGTAAGGATTTACTGGAAGCCAACGCAGCTATTTTCTCGGTACAAGGTAAAGCTATCGACCAGAACGCCAGCAAAAACATTAAAGTATTGGTTGTAGGTAATCCTGCGAATACCAACTCATTAATTACTCAACGTAATGCACCCAGCATTAACCCGCGTAATTTTACTGCCATGACTCGTCTTGATCACAACCGTGCCTTGACCCAGTTAGCTAACAAAACTGGCAAGTCCATTAACGATGTTCACAACATGACTATTTGGGGCAATCACTCTGCCACCCAGTATCCTGATGTGTTCCATGCCAAGGTAAGCGGCACCCCCGCTATGGAACTGGTTAACCAGGCATGGCTGGAATCTGAATTCATTCCTGTTGTTCAACAACGTGGTGCTGCAATCATCAAAGCCCGTGGTGCTTCTTCTGCTGCTTCTGCTGCCAATGCTGCTATCGACCATATGCGTACCTGGGCATTAGGTACCAATGGCAATGATTGGGTTTCCATGGCTGTTTACTCTGATGGCTCTTATGGCATTGAGAAAGGCCTGATCTACTCTTTCCCTGTGCGTTGCAAAAATGGCGATTGGGAAATTGTACAAGG
>CAZTZY010000163.1:0-2526 GCA_964617765.1 uncultured Spongiibacteraceae bacterium | reverse complement strand
GACCCCTTTTACTATCCGTGTTGAGTTATGCACTTCGCGGTTGAATCCGCCAAGTCATACCGAGTGGGTATCCACGTATTTATCCGTATTTATATTTACGCTATTTTTTCTGATTGTTTAATAACTCGCCGCCTCATAAAAAAGACGAATCAACGGGCTATAACGGCCATGCAACATGGCGTGTTCCATCGCAGCATAATACATAGCACGGTTTTCGCCATTGAATACAGGTGGCATCAGGCGCGCATTCAGGCACTGCGCCATTACCAGCGCCCGCCCTACACGGCCATTGCCATCGCCAAACGGGTGTATGGCAATAAAATAGGCGTGCGCCCTGGCAATATCATCAAGGGTTTCGGCCTTGGCATTCTTGAATACCCAGCGGTTCATTTCTTCCGGAATATCTTGCGGCAGTGTGGTTTGCAAAGCTTCCAGCCTACCCATCACACGTATCTTGTCAGAATAAAAACCGGCATTTTCATGTACACCCATCATGAACTGGGCATGTAAAGCGCGAATGGATTCTTCGCTGATCACCAAAGATTCATTGTGCTCAACGATTTTCTGCCATAACCATTGATGCGTCAGAAAGGTATTGATGGCTTCCTTGAAAACTTGCCGGCTCATATTCTTTGGCAGTCTTTCATCATCAATAACCCGGTCGAAATCGGCTTTCGCGATGCTGGTTTCAATCTCGATGGTGCCATAACTCAAACGGCGCAAAAACGGCATCACCAGGGCTTTGTTATTAACCATGTTATCGGGCAGCAATACCGGGCTGAAATGTTGCCGGGGTTTATCCCACTCGGGAATCAGGAAATGCCGGCAATACAACACATCAATATCCAGGCGATGCTCGGTACTGATGGATTCCGGCCGATCTTTCCAGTTGAGAAGTGTTCTTCTAGAAACGCCAATGGCTTCCGACATTCGCATAGAAAAATCAAACACCTGCTGAAGCTGTTCAAGCTTGTCTATGTAGCTTATTTCATTGAATTTCATCGCGAACTGCCAATATAATCTGGATTATTATTGATGGTAGACAAAACGGGAAGTTAAATCAAATTATTTCATTTTACTTCCCATATTTAGATCAGCAGGACTGGAAGTGGGTCAGCCTGGTCGATTGATCGAAAAGCAGTCGACACTCCCTTTGCTTACCCTGCTCTGCTGGAAGTGGTCACAATTTGTGACCACTTCGGGTTTTTCTTCTACGGTAAGCTTAAAGCGTAAACTTTTTGGTGGGACGCGAAACACCATCACACTGAGTGGGTGTCCACGTATTTGGTGCGAAGATAGCTACAAGAGAAAGGTTTATGTGATACCAACAGCAAGAGAGGCCTTACTGTTTTATATGAAGGGCATTTCTAAAATTGGAAATTTTTTTACTAACAATATCCGTTACTTAATCGAGCCGAACGATTGATCAAAATTAATCCGACCCGACCCCTATTTCTGAAACTGGAAATTTTATAACTCAAATTATCAGTTACTTAATCAAGCCGAACGATTGATCAAAATTAATCCGACCCGACCCCTATTTTGATTTTGTTACATCGTATAAATTTTGTTTATAATGGCCACAGGCCACAGTAAACCCGATTTTTGAGGGTAACAGGCCGCAGAATCAAGCATTACTTTTGATTAAGGAACTTCCTATGGAAATTAAACATTCTCAACAACCTCCTATCCCAAACTCTTTCCGTACTATGGTGGGATACGTTGTCATGCTGGTCATCACCATTATTGCCTTTATCTTTATCCGCAATTATGGCGAAACACTCTCGGCACCTGTCATAGCGCAAGTTGAAGTGATTCTTTCACCTGCTAAACCCGGCGACACTTTCTTGAGGGTGCTGATTGCCTTGACCGCCATAATTATTACCGGCCAGATTTTAGCCAAGCTGTTTGCCTACCTGCATCAACCACCGGTAATTGGTGAAGTGGTTGCGGGCATTTTGCTGGGGCCTTCATTATTAGGTCCGGAAATATCGGCGCTGGTATTACCGCCCTCTGTTGCTCCTTTTCTGGGTGTCATTGCACAGCTGGGCGTGGTGCTCTATATGTTTCTTGTAGGCCTGGAATTAAACCCTTCCCTGCTCAAACACCGCGCCCATGCCACTATCACCACTTCACATGCAAGCATCATTTTTCCGTTTACCCTGGGTGCATTAATAGCCTTACCCTTGTATCCCATCTTATCGAGCAGCCATGTAACATTTACCAGTTTTGCATTGTTCATGGGCGTAGCCATGTCTATCACTGCATTTCCTGTGTTAGCACGTATTTTGACGGATTACCGCATGACACGCACAAAGGTAGGGGTTATCGCCCTCAGTTGTGCCGCCGTTGATGATGTGACAGCGTGGTGCCTGCTGGCTTTTGTTGTCGGCTTTGTGAATTCAGAAATGAATACTGGCCTGTATGTGGTGGTTGGGGCGCTGGCTTTTGTAACCTTTATGTTTATCGTGGTAAAACCCTCCCTGACCTGGGCAACACAACACCCCTATACACAGAAAAACCCCC
>CAZTZY010000162.1:0-2707 GCA_964617765.1 uncultured Spongiibacteraceae bacterium | reverse complement strand
AAAGTGTTATTACACACCACCCGAATTGACGTGAATTGTGCAGTTGTCGCCATAGAACCATCACAGGCGGTTGCCAGTAACACATAGCCGTTGGTGACATCGTTGCCTTTGAGTACGGTGGTTTGACCCGTTTTGGCGAGTGCCCAGATTTTCTTGCCATCTTTCAGCACGCCAGCCGTTTCCAGTTCAAAGCCGGAGACTTCGGTAAGATCACGATAGAACTCCAGAATCTCACGCGGTTGTACTACCTGATAGCGTTGGCCGACCACCGAGAGCGGGGCGTGGGTATCCGAGCGATACAACACATTTCGTTCAGGAAAGCCTTTTAGCTCACCCAGGTAATCCTTGCCGCCGGCAATATAACGCACCGGGGTTTCCAGGATATCCCAATCCATACCGGCTTGTTGTGCCCAGACTTCAATGGGCTGTTTAGAGGTGAGTTTATTGCCCAGGCCATGCCAGGGCGTTTGGCCGACATAGGCCATGTTTTCGAGTAAGTGAGCCATAATGGTTCTCCTGTGAGTGAATACTAATGAATGCCTATGGCGGAATGCCATAAGACGTTGCTGGACTTCTTTGAACTACATTGGATGTTGTTGAACTAGGTTGGACGGTTAAAGCAGGTAAAACGATTAGATCAAGCCGCGCTCTGCTAAGCTTACGCAGTTGTTTCGCGTGACGATAAAATGATCGAGCAGGCGAATATCCAGCAGCGCCAAAGCCTCTTTCAGTTTTTCTGTAATCAAGGCATCGGCACGTGAGGGTTCAGGATCACTGGACGGGTGATTGTGTGCCACGATCACCGCCGCTGCATTCAGGGTTAACGCCCGTTGTGCAACAACGCGAGGATGAACTACTGCACAATCAATCGTGCCCTTGAACAAATGTTCAAACGCAATCACTTGATGGCGATTGTTCAGGAATAACGCTGAAAACTGCTCATTCTTTTCATTGGCTAATGCCATGTGAAAGAAGTCTGCCGTTTGGATAGCGCTACTCATTTCCCGGCCATTACAAAGGCCTTCCAGTAGCAGGGAAGCCGCTTGGCTAATGATGAAGTCAGGTTCGACTGCACCAATCAGGCGATACAAGCCTTCACGGGTTTTAACGAAAGCAGGTTTAGGCATGGCTCAATCCTCATCGATGCTGAACGTGTGACTGCATTTCAGGCATTCGAAATTATCTAACACATGCTGATCAAGAATTTCTCCGGCTTTAGCGCCCGCAGAGCCTCCAGCTACGCCACCAAATAAACCGCCAAGAATGGCACCAGCCACGCCACCAATGGCAGAGCCAGCAGGGCCAGCAATAACGCCAATAGTAGCGCCAATGCGCGCCCCAGACGTAGCAGCGGCAACACCACTGGCAGCGCCAGCCACAGTGCCAATAGCACCGCCGGTTTTACGGCCATAGTTGCGGGTAATGATTTGGTTTGAATCACAGATAGGGCATTTAAAAGGCATAGGCTTTACTCCAGTTTGATTGAAAAGTTAATCGTTCGAGACATTCGATCGAAGGTTCAACTGGGTAATATGTGTTTGAAGAATTTTTGAATAAGCGATAGATGGGCTTGCCGGGCTATGACAAATAAAGACAGGCATTAAAAACAACGAAAAAAACCAAGAGACCAGCTCCTGGGGTAATAATTGGTGCGACAAAAGGGGAATTAACGACAAAGGTTTAACCACTTTCTGCCACAGTTTTGATATGAATTTAAGGATGTATTCAATCAGTGCTTTAGTGAGGATTATAGAAATTTGGGAAAATTGTACCTGATTGCATATAACAAAATGATATAAGATTTATAAAAAAACTGGATTGAAGGTATATGAGGTTATGATATATTGCCGGCCTCAAATGGTTATAGAGTATTTCTCCCCCAAATACTTTCAGTAAGGAGTGCTGTCAATGTCAAAGCTTAAAATTACTCTACTTGCACTTTTCTTGGGTTTATTAGTCATTTCTGCCTTTTATTTTTTTCAACAAAAAAATATCACAGACCAAGATATTGATACTTCAAAAAATACTACTGCCGCTCAAGAAAAACCGATGACCCTCATCGAAATCAAGCCAGTACCTGCACCGACTGATTCTATTTCACGTTAAAAATCCAATTAACCTAAAAGGATGTGGTGATGTTTACCAAAACCATCAAAGTTGTTTCCCTGCTTTTTGCATTCTCTGTAACGATGATTATCCATGCTGAAGAGCAGAGAGACTATTATGGAGAACCAGGACTGAATGCCTTTAAACAATCTACTGGCCATACAGGCATAGAATCCATAGATCCTTTTACCGGTATTGTTCAGCTCCAGCAAACCGATTTGGTGGTGCCCGGCAATGGCGGTTTGGATATCGCCATTCACCGTAGTTACACAACGCCGCAAGTCGATTTTGGTGGGGATTGGTTCAATGTATTAGGCACGGGTTGGACAATGCATTATGGGCGCATCACGATTCCGGCAACGTTTGCGACCACGATGTGCCCGGATGGATTTTATGTTCCAAACTTTACCACGATTCAGGATAACCCATCCATAGAAATGCCCAATGGCGGGCGAGAGTTATTGATCTCGGATACTGACGGTTTTGATTATGATGGCGTTTATAAAACGAAAAACAATTGGAAAGCAGAATGTGTTGCCGGATCTCCAGGCTTAAAGGTAACGTCTACCGACGGAACGGTTTACTGGATGGATCAAAGGGC
>CAZTZY010000161.1:0-2775 GCA_964617765.1 uncultured Spongiibacteraceae bacterium | reverse complement strand
CCCGCATCAACCAGCCTACACCAGTGGCGGATGCGCTGACAGATTCCGTGGCAGTTTATTCTGACGGTAAAGCTCAGCGGGAGCGTGCTCATGTGTTGTTTGAATCGCCGTATGCCTATCAATCGCACCCGGTAGGCACTACCGGTGAAGATATTGGCCCGATTGCCGGTTACCTGTTTGTTGAAGTGCTGGAACCTTCACGTAGCAAGGGTGAGATGGCTATTATCCATGAACCGCTGGATCAGGTGAAAAACAAACGCAAAGCCTGGGTGTATATTCCCGGAGCCAAGCGAGTGAAGGTGATTCCGAATGCAGGATATGACACACCGATAGGCCCCGGTGGATTAATGACAGCCGATGATAGCCTGGGTTTTAACGGTGGCATGGATAGATATGATTGGCAGTTGATCGGTAAACAGGAGTTGTTTATCCCGTTTCATACCTACCGTTTTGATGAGCCCGGTTTGGCTTTGGAAAAACTGCTGCCTGCCAGACACATGAACCCTGATTATATGCGTTATGAATTACAGCGCGTGTGGGTGGTGGAAGCGACCCTTAAAGAAGGGCAGCGCCATGTGTACAGCAAAAGGCGATTTTATATCAGCGAGGATAACTGGCTGATTGTGGCTACCGAAGCTTATGATGCGCGTGGCCAGCTATGGCGTGTGGGCTTGCAAAATACACTCTATGATTTTTTCCTGCAGGGATATATTACGCGTGCACATTTGCAGTTTGACTTGGATGCTGATGCCTATGTGGCGCTGGGTTTAACTAACCAGACACGGCCAACCAATTATGCCATGGAAGTGAAAGGCCATAAGTTTTATAGCTCGCAAACGCTGCTGAAAAAGGCCAGGAATTAGTCGGGCAATATTTTGTGTTTGATGTGGATACAGCAAGCCATGATTTTTTGTCTGTTAAAGAAAAATGGTGAATCACAAGATTTTGTTGAAGTTCAGTGAATGCCCATAATACATGCGATTTAACCGCACGTATCAATACCTGCTAGGCAGTTTTTCTTTTTGGAAGTTTCAGCGCCGCAATTTTTTCCAGGGCAGCTTCTGCCAGAAACGCCGAGCGGTTTTTGGCCTTGCCTTGTTTCACCAGTTCGTCGATCAGTGTGCTGGTTATTTGTGGCAGCGTGACATTGATTTTTTCGGTTCTGCCACTGAACGCACTGACATCAATATCGACAAAGCCCCAGACTGCTCCTTTATAAACTTTTTTGCGGATATGGTCATCTACATGGCTGGCTATGGGTGCCGATTGTCTATCTTCAGCTAACAATGTCAGATGACCCTTTATGGCTTCTGCGGCATTATCGAGCGCCTCGTCGAAAGTGTCTCCCGCTGAAAAACAGCCGGGAATATCCGGCACACTGACACCATAAGCACTGTTATTATCATGATGGATAGCTACTGGATAACGCATGATTACCTACCAAATAAATCGTAGGGGCGCAATTCATTGCGCCCGGAATGGAATTGTTTGAAAACAGTCATTTCAAGCCCGCCTGTTTCAAAATATTGTTCACTGTGCCTTTCGGTAAATCTTTTTTAGGGTGAGGCAAAGTCACCAGCCCAGATTTCACTGGATGTTTCAAATGGTGATGACTGCCTGTAATTTATACAATGCCCGCACAATGTGCCAACCATCCTCTTCCAGAATTTTTAGCAATTGTTTGCTGTTCAACATGGCACTCCTTTGCGCATGGCTTTTAATTAGTATAACTCTGGAGTTATATAATTCAAGTGTGGTAGGGAATTAAAAATTGGGTTGGTGATTCCTCTGTGATGCCTGCCACATAAAATGTTGTGCTATAGTTCAAATCAACTAAAAATCCTGTTTGGATGATAAGGATCGAGTGGGTGTCCCATTTGGCATAAGAAACTAGCAACAAATCACCCGGATTTTAAAGATTGCCAGAATGAGGTTCGGTGGGTTTTTTCGTTGTATAAAGGAGTGGGTGTCTCATTTGGTTTTAAAAATCATAAAATACAAAGACAATTAACAATAATTTCATACATGGAATGACAAGATGAATAAAAGAATATTGAAAATTCTAACTGAGTATTTATGTGTAATATTTGTAACAGTGTTTGCTAATAATGCCTATACAGAGGAAGAGTCCTCAAAGTTTTATCTAAAACCAGCCAAGCTTTCCACTATGCTGAATATCACTGAAGAAGAGCTTAGTTGTGATTTTCTTAATGTAATTACCCATAGAATACTGGAAGTTGCGGAAGGTTTTTCACTAACAATAATACCTGTAGAAAAAGGAATGCCAATACCCAAGGATGAATATGTAATCAATATTACTATTGAAGGTTTTGATCAGAATTATGTTCAATTCCGGCCTGACAGTTTATTTGCCTCTTCTTTATCTGTGCATGCAGAAATATCAAAAAACGGAAAAAGTATAAGAACATATGATCGTCGATCTGCATCAGGCCGTATGTTTAATAGTTCTTGTGGCCGGCTTGAAAATGCTGCTGAATACTTGGGCGTGGCAATAACCAAGTGGGCCGCAAAATCACAGTTGGATTATTTGGGGCCAGATATTCGAAACTATGTTCTTGAAGAAAATATTCCTAAAGTCATTATGGAAGATGCCATTAATTATGAGTTATTCCACTATGTCAATATTGTTGAAAATGGCACGATTAAAGAAATAAAAACAGCGAGTGCGGAGATTTTGGTATTTGCTATCGATGATATTCGACTACATGATGAAATTGAAAAAATCGTATTGTCTGATCATGAAAACCCTGTCGA
>CAZTZY010000160.1:0-2894 GCA_964617765.1 uncultured Spongiibacteraceae bacterium | reverse complement strand
TGCCCGGTATGGCACAGGCTACCGATGTTGGCGTACGTGCTGATCAAGTGAAGCTCGATTATAACCATGGCAATTACAGTGAATCCGATGATCGTATGCAAGTGGATGTCGACCAGCTTGCGGTCACTGTGCCCATAGCCGCCGACTTCGAACTGAAATTCAATACCATTCGTGATGCCACCAGTGGTGCCTCGCCGGTGTTATATCTTGCCAATCCCGGTGATAAGCCGATACAGGTATTACAGGCCGGTGCATCGATTAAGGATGTACGCAATGTCTATGATGTCAGTGCCGGTTATTACGGTGACAACAATTATGTTTCCGCCAAAATAGGCACCTCCGAAGAAGATGATTACAAGGCCGATTTTATCAGTGCCAACTATGTGCAATACCTGAACGGTAAAAACACCAGCCTGATATTCAGTTATGCGCAATCCCGTGACAGTGTGTGGAATGTGTATTTTGCGCCTGGCTCAGCAGAATTTGACCCGTTTCTTGATCCTAAAGATGTAAAAAAACGTGACCAGCAGGATTTCCAGTTTGCCATAGACCAGGTGTTAGATATCAATAGCCATATTGAATTTTCCATCAGTGATATTACCGATGAGGGTGAATTGTCCGATCCCTATAAGCGCGTTTACGTGCAAGGCAGCAGTTTCCCGACTCCGGATATTTACCAGACAGAAGGCGGAACGCCGGAAGCGCTGGAAAGATATATTCGCATCAATTTTGGTTCAATTAACAAAACCGTCCGCGAAGCCCTGGGTATTTTTAATGACGCCAGGCCCGATAGCCGCAAGCAGTTGATATACCTGATTCGTTATAGTCGTTACTTGCCCTTTGCCGATGCGGCAGTTCATTTCGATTATCGTCGCTCAGATGATGATTGGGGCGCAAAATCAGAAACTCTCGAGGTTAAATGGAGCCAGGCATTGCCCTGGGGTATTATTCTTACGCCCGGTGTTCGTTATTATTCCCAGGATAATGCCGATTTTTATAATGTTGTCTTTCCCACGTACTCAGCCAGTTTTGGGGCAACGAATCACAGCTCCGATTATCGCCTCGCAGGGTTTGGTGCAATCTCCTATAAACTCGCTATTGATAAAACATTTATGGATAGCCTCAGCGTGCGCTTCAGCTACGAACAGTACCAGCGTGATTTTGACCTGGCATGGGATGGCAGCTCCAAAGGCGATGCGGTCGATGATTACAATTATCAACTGATCAGCTTGTCGGTGGGTTACCTGTTTAAATGACAGGCCAGCTCACCCTCAGCACCTTTGAATTCAAGGCGATGGGATCGCCTTGCCAGTTAAAATTATATGCTGACAATGTGGCTAATGCCGCCAATGCCATACACGCCGCAGCAACAGAAATCCAGCGACTCGAAGACAAGTATTCCCGTTATAAAAAAGACAATTACCTGTACAAGGTTAATCAGGCTGCCCAACACGGCAGTTCCATCACCATTGATGAAGAGTTTTCTTCCATCCTCGATTTTGCCGATGCCTGCTACCAGCAAAGTGATGGCCTGTTTGATATTACCTCCGGTGTATTACGGCAAGCATGGGATTTCCAGTCCGGCAAAATTCCCGGGCAAGAGCTTATTAATAACTTAAAAACCTTTGTTGGCTGGCAATATGTCAAGCGCGAACCCGGTAAAATCACCTTCCTTAAACCAGGCATGGAACTCGATTTTGGCGGCATCATCAAGGAATATGCCGTAGACAGGGCAGCCACAGCCTGCCGGGAACACGGCATCCGTTTTGGCCTTGTTGATCTGGGCGGTGATATGCATTGCATTGGCCCACATCCCGATGGCAGACCCTGGGTAATAGATATACGTCATCCGCGAGATAATTCAAAACCGTTAGCGACCGTTGCCATAACAACCGGTGCATTAGCCAGCAGTGGCGACTACGAGCGCTGCATCACCATCAACAAGGAACGCTATTGCCATGTGCTATCGCCCAAAACCGGCTGGCCCGTGCGCGGCATTGCCGGTGTGGCTGTAGTGGCAGAGCAATGTGTACTGGCTGGCAGTATCTGCACCATCGCCATGTTAAAAGAATTCAACGGCATAGGTTATATGAATGAACTGGGTGTGGATTATGTGGCGATGGATGTTGAGGGCAAACAGTATCAATCAAGCCAGATACAGCACTGTAAAATGGTCATTTCCTGAAGGTAAAAAATGAAGGACGCGCTGGATAATTGTCATTTCGAACCCTTCTAAAACTCAGGGCAAACGCAGAGAGAAATCCAGCAGCTAGAATTAAAAAGTTTATATTCTGGATTTGAACTTGGGTTAATTGGATAGGTGCAGAATGCAAAATGAGTATATTATAGTCAATGCCAACCAGCTAAATACCGATGGTGATAGCCGAGGCGATGCCTGTGATGCTTTTCCTAACGACCCAACAAAAATATAAGGAGGGTTACGATGAAATTTATTAAATTAAACATGAATGTTTTATTGTTAACTTTCTTGGGAATGTTGGCCTCATTAAATACCAACGCAGGTAATCGCATCAGTTATGTAATTAACGATCATCTGGGTACGCCACAGATAATGGTCGATCAAAACAAGAATGTAGTATGGAAAGCAAACTACGATGCTTTTGGAAATGCCAATATCGTGGTCAATCAGGTAGAGTTGAATGTGCGTTTTCCAGGGCAGTATTACGATAAGGAAACCGGGTTACATTACAACTACTATCGGGATTATGATCCAGCTACAAGCAGGTATATCCAGAGTGATCCGATAGGATTGGCGGGTGGGATTAATACTTATGGGTATGTTGGGGGGAATCCTGTTAGTTATGTTGATCCGTTAGGATTGCAAATTTGGTCATGCGATAGGCCAGTAGATGGTTGGCCATTTGTAGGGCGTC
>CAZTZY010000159.1:0-2954 GCA_964617765.1 uncultured Spongiibacteraceae bacterium | reverse complement strand
GTTTATCTGCACTTAAATGACGTACATATTCTCGGCCGCAAACTGTATTCGTGGTATGAACGCAAAGCCGGCAAGGTTGAATTACTGAATCTCGACATTACTCCCAACCTGCTGGAAAAAAACCTGTATTTTTGCCAGGTCAGCCATCGCCTGCAAACGGTGTGGGCCGTGTATGCCGAAGCCATCACCCAGCGCGACACACCGAATACCCAACCGTTACGCCGCAGTGAAAGCCTGGTTGAGCTGGTGATATGGGCCTACCTGAATGGCGTGGCCAACAATACCACCAAACTGAGTGTACTCGCTGGCGAACACCAGCTCACCGATGTTGAACTGAAGAAGATCATGGGCACGCTCGAAAGTACCCTGCCGCTGGCACCAAATTACTTAAACCCAACCATAACGCCTTTAATCAGCCAGCGATTCCTACCAGCATACAATTGTTTATCAATGTCGGTGCAGACCCGATTGAAGAACTGAAAAAACGCGACCCCCGCACACTGGGCATCACCAATGTCTTCAACTATAACGGCAAGCGTGACCATGCCGTATTGAATATAGAAACCATCCTCACCAATAGCTGGGGCGAGATTATCTGCAAACGTTTCCAGGGGCCTATCTCCCTGCTCAACTGCATCAATGATTTTATGCAGAGCGTCCCTCCTGATACCGATGCTCCCATCCCCACACTTAAAATCCACAGTTTCTGCAATAACCAGGCCGAAGCTACCGCACGCCGCATGCAGGAATTGTTCCGTGATTTAACTTCATGCTACTACACCGGCACCCTGCCGGCTAACACCCGCTATATACTGCAAATGAAAGACCAGCTGTTCATCCTGCAATATGAACATGGCAAAACCCAGTTCAAGGGCGCGCGCAATGTTGCCGAACTGATCAAGCGCCTGGGGCAAAACCAGTCACACTATAGCCCGATTATTTTTGACCGCCATGCCCTGCCGAATTCAGCCATTGCAGCGATTTGCCCGACCATGTCAAAAAATTCCGTGCAGGTGTATTTCCAGGATAACGGTGACAAAACCGCGACGGTGTATTATGTCGATGAACGTGGCTCGATACTCACTTACAATCAGCCCTTCGTCGACACCCACCGCTTAATGAACCCGATAGACACATTTATCCAGTCTACGCTGTACCGGCAAAGTGCTTCAGAAAGCATTAGCAACAAGGGCGAAGATGAGGATAATTATTTTATAGAAACCCAGGTGCTGTATTACGAAATCAAGTTTACCTCCCCGGATCAGCCACCCAAGGTGATTCCGTTTACACTGCCCAGCAGCCGCCTGACGGCACAGCATGACGCTTTCAGTGTACAAGCCATTGCCGAACTCGGCCCGCACAACAAACCCATCTTCAACATCTACTGCGACCAGAACGAATTCTCCGCTGCCGACTGGGGGCAAGGTTTGTACCCGGCCATTGCGCGGTTTATTTTGTCGCGCCGTAAATCCGGTGAAACTTATCCGTGTTATGTCTCCGATCTCGATTTATCGAGCATGGGTTTAACGACAGGTTCCGGCAATACACAGACCATTGACTATTTGCGTTATAAGCTGGAGATTGATAACGCGATTAATGATGCGCTGTCGCGGCAGAATACGTGAATAACAGGATTGGCTCGCCAGAGGATTTTTTGGCGGCCAATTTTTTCATGTTGCAGGGTTTTAGTTATGTAATAAAATTGATAAAAACGCAGCTGATCCGAGCCTAATATTACTTGTTATCACTGTCGATTGGCGATACAACAGCTTTTCTCCCGCCTAACATATGCGTATAAATTTGCGTGGTCTCAACTGAACTATGCCCAAGTACAATCTGCAACTCTCTGATATTCATTCCATGATGATAAGAATGCGTAGCAAAAGTATGCCTTAATGTGTGAAATGAACCTTTACCTCCTATACCTGCTTTTTCCAAAGATTGCATGAAAACCTTCCTGACGTACTGACGACTATATGGGAAACGACCCAAAGTCTGTGTATGAGCATTCCAACGATAATTCTCAGGTGTAAACAAATACTGATGGCTGATATCTTTAGCAATAAATAACGGTTCTGATTGTGGTGTAAACTGCATTGAACGAAACTGATCTTGATCATACCTTGAACGAGCAATTTGTATTAAATTAACCAATTCAGCTTCCAGAATAGCCGGCAAATAGGTTTCCCGATCTTTGTTTCCCTTGCCGGCGATAACACGAATAACGCCCCTATCAAAATCAAGACACTGAACCGTTAATTGACAACATTCACTGATTCGCAAACCGGTACACAATGCCAGCTTGACCATTAATTTAATATCACCTTCAAGGAATGATAAAAAACCTGAAATATCAGTACTGGAATACACCATGGGTAATTTTTTTGGCTTTTTAGCCCACAATAAATTATCCATATCACCCAGCGGCCTGCGCACAACATATTTATAGACATGAACAAGGGCACATAACGCCTGATTCTGGGAAGAGAATCCCAGGTTCATATCAACTGCGATATGTGTAATGAACTGAGCAACTTCAACTTCCGAAATATCTTTTGGGTGTCTTATATTACCAAAGAAAGCCAGAAACTCACGGATCCAGCGAATGTAGGTTTTTTGTGTGGTCTCCTGCATTCCGACAGTCTGAAACGAACGGATAACCGAAGTTAAAAAAGGGGAAGATGATTGAAGACTGTAAAGCGACATAAGCAAATCCTTTTGCAATAGATACTGTATTTATATGCAGCGATCATATCTATAACTGTTAATTATGTAAACTTGATTCCAATAACTTCAAAAAAACATATAACAAATTTAAGCAGTTGATATAACGAACAATATAAGGAATTATAGAACAAAATAACCACCCAGTTATGTAAACTGGATTACATAAACTGTTGTTAGGCAAACATGAATAAAACATTATCGTCACCCGCAGAATTTTTAAATTTAGA
>CAZTZY010000158.1:0-3120 GCA_964617765.1 uncultured Spongiibacteraceae bacterium | reverse complement strand
GCGCAGTATCCATTGCCAGCATCCAATTGTTATTGGCAAATGACTGGCGCAGCAATATCCAGCGCATTGAAACAGCCTTGCAACAGGGTTTGAGTCCAGCAATACACTTATCCGAAGTAGCTGAAGTACGCGTGTTAGGTGCTATCGGCGTTATCGAAATGAAGCAATCCGTTGATATAAAAACCTTGCAACCAGCACTGGTAGAAGCCGGTGTCTGGGTTCGCCCTTTTGGCAAACTGGTTTATGTAATGCCCCCCTACATAATGAATGATGAAGACATAAATTTTCTCACCCATCAGATCATTGTGACACTCAAAAAAACAACTTAAGAAACTCTTATTCACCCACAGATAAAAAGTCCTTAAATGAAGATACTGTTAAAAACGCGACTTTAATACCTGACTTGTGTATACTGCGCGCCGTAACATTCACTCTGCATAATCATGCAAGTGCTCGCAAAGAAGTTCCGACTTCTTGATTCATAAGAAAATTCTCTTATGGTGATGCAACGCGAGGCATCACTCTGTACAACAATGTACAGGTTAACCACGATGCCGACACAGTTAGCAGAGCCTTATAAATGATTGACGATATTTCGAAAAAAGAAAAAACACAGTTCAATAAACTGCAAAAACGCTTGCGCCGTCTTGTAGGCCAGGCCATCGATGATTACAACATGATCGAGGAAGGCGACAAGATCATGGTCTGTCTATCCGGTGGCAAGGATTCCTACAGCATGCTCGATATCCTGATAAACCTGCAACACAGCGCCCCGATAAAATTTGAACTGATAGCCGTTAATCTCGACCAGAAACAACCCGGTTTTCCTGAACACGTACTGCCTGAATATTTAAGTTCCATTGGCGTGCCTTTCCATATCCTGGAAAAAGATACCTACAGTATTGTGAAAGAAAAAGTACCTGAAGGTAAAACTACGTGTGGCTTATGCTCGCGCTTACGTCGAGGCAGTTTATATGCCTTTGCCGAAGAAATTGGCGCCACCAAGATTGCGTTAGGCCATCATCGCGATGACATCATTGAAACCCTGTTTCTGAACATGTTTTATGGCTCGCGCCTTTCTGCCATGCCTCCCAAATTATTATCTGATGATAAACGCAATGTATTGATTCGACCGCTGGCTTATTGCAAGGAATCGGATCTGGAAGCCTTTTCCGAATTGAAAAAATTCCCGATTATCCCGTGTAATTTATGTGGCTCACAAGAAAACCTGCAACGCCAGAATATCAAGGCAATGCTTACCGAATGGGACAGAATACAACCCGGCCGTGTGGCTAACATCTTTGGCTCACTGCAAAATATCGCGCCTTCGCAACTGGCCGACACCTCATTATTTGATTTCAAAAACCTTGCTCTTGATCGCGCTGGCGAGCGTGCTGCTTATGCCTTTGCCGATCTTGAACCTGCCACATCTAACCAACGCAGCACATGGGTTGCTGATGACGACCTTGACGATGAAGAATCGCCAGGACGCCCCAACCCTGTTCAGATCGTTTCGGCAGTGAATCTGTAATCCACTGTATTATTATCATTTTATAACCCCTAATTATTTTTACATTCCCCAGGAATATTTATGTCATTTACCCAACTTGGTTTATCCGCACCTTTATTACAGGCTTTGAAAGATAAAGGTTACGAAACACCCACCCCTATACAAGAACAAGCCATTCCGGAAATTCTGGATAACAACGATGTGATGGCCGCGGCACAAACGGGCACCGGTAAAACGGCGGGCTTTATTTTGCCGATCCTGCAAAAACTGTCTGACAAGCCCAAAGTAAAAGGCAACCATTGTTATGTACTCATCCTAACGCCCACACGCGAACTTGCAGCACAGGTATATGAAAGTGCCCGTGACTATGGCAAACATATGCATTGCACCGCAGCCGTAGTTTTTGGCGGCGTTAAAATCAATCCGCAAATGATACAACTGCGCAAAGGTGTTGATATCCTTGTCGCCACACCGGGTCGCCTAATGGATTTGCACCAGCAAAATGCTATTCGTTTTGACCAGGTAGAAATTCTCGTGCTTGATGAAGCTGACCGCATGCTCGATATGGGCTTTATCCGCGATATCCAGAAAATTCTCGCCCTACTTCCCAAAAAACGCCAAAACCTGTTATTTTCTGCTACTTTTTCCAGCGAAATAAGAACACTGGCCAAAGGCATTCTGCGCGAACCGGTAGAAATTGATGTCGCTCCACGTAACACGACTGCTGAACGTGTAGAACAATGGATTTATCCGGTCGATAAAACACGCAAGGCAGACTTGCTCAGTCATTTGATTCGCAGTGAAAACTGGGAACAAGTGATTGTGTTTAGCCGCACCAAACACGGTGCCAATAAACTGGTGACACGACTGGAACAGGATAATATTAAAGCGATGGCCATTCATGGCAATAAAAGCCAGAGCCAGCGTACCGCTGCACTGGCTGATTTTAAAGCGGGAAAAGTCAAGGTACTCGTGGCTACGGATATTGCAGCACGCGGCATTGATATTCCACAACTGCCTTATGTCGTGAATTTTGATTTACCGAACATCTCTGAAGACTATGTACACCGCATTGGCCGTACCGGTCGCGCTGGATTAGGTGGCAAAGCTATTTCGTTAGTGTGCGCTGATGAATCCGAGTTTTTATACAATGTGGAATTCCTGACACAGCAAAATATTCCTCGCCAGGATGTGCCAGGATTCGAAGCACAGCATAAAGTACCGGCTTCTACACCGGTGAATGAAATGAAGAAACCGAAAAAAATCAAAAACCCGCATGGCGAAACGCGTGGCTCATCAACATCAGGTAATCGTCCGACACGGTCTTTCGGCTCAACCCCGCAAAGAAGCTCTGGCAAACCCGGTGGCGGAAAACCAGCGGGTGGCGGCTCGAATAGTGGCAATGCCAATAGAGGCAACTCTAACGGCAACTCTGGCAATAGAAAACCTGCGCCTCAAGGCAACAGTAATTCACGCCCACAACAAAGTCGCCAACCACGCAAGGCCACAGCATGAGTCGTTCTTTCAGTACGCTGGCGTTGTCTGAAGCCATGCTGGCCAATCTGGCGTCTCTCGACTACCACGAGATGACCGAGATCCAGTCAAAAAGC
>CAZTZY010000157.1:0-3156 GCA_964617765.1 uncultured Spongiibacteraceae bacterium | reverse complement strand
CAGGATCACGCCCATCAATATCAATCGGCAGAAATCCATTCAACTGCAAATGACGGCGAAACCACTCCACACCTCCACATTGTGTCATCGTGCAGCGTTGGTCGATGCGCCTGCCATTGGCAATCATGATCGGCATCACAAGGCCTGTATCTTCGCCCCGCCACCAGCGCGAAGCCCAGTCACTGCCGCGTTGTTCTTCAAATGCACCATCACTTAAAAACGTTACCAGTTCTTGCCCTGGCAATGGCATATGCACATATTGTAGTTCGGCAAAACCCAAATAACCGCCTTCAATAATGCCGCCCGCGGTATACACATTCACATGGCTGCCCAAAGGCACAGATGGATTCCCCTTGGCATCCATCGCATAGGAATAAAAATCCTGGCACAACTGACTTAAACCGTTATCACTGAAGGGATAACGTGTATCCTGTTCTTTCTCGACATTACGCAGCAAAATATTCACGGCATCAATAGCGGCTACACAATGCCCCTGCCCCATCATCCAGGCACGGGTTTTTCCGCTCAGCGCATTGGCGAGCATATATCCCACATAGCCAGGCACCATATTCAGTGCACCGCCGGTATGGCCCTCAGGATGCTCCTTGAAATCAGCAGCCGATAAATCACGACCATCAAGATAGACATTTTTTGCGTAGGTCATATGCACGGTTAACCACATGCCCATATTGCAGAGTTTGTCGGCAGCGATAAACATCTCCAGAGCCTGTTGCCGGGCATCGGGCTCCATAGCTTCCAGCAAAACAAAGACACGTTTTTGTGTAGTTTCATTATGCTGCACCACGCCACATCCTTTGGCCCAACTTTCAAAATGACTATTCATGCTCTGTCCCCATACTTTTTAACCAGTTTACAGACATACACGGATACTGCCATGCGGTATATCAAACACTAGGCATGACTGTAGCAAAAATCCGCTGTGGCTGCCCATCAAGCACCGGGCAAGCTATAATGAGCTTTTACATTTTCAGTGAATCATTATGTTTGATTTTTTTGAGCGCCTGGTCAATCCCTTCCCTCCTGAGCATCCTCAGCAACCACCATCCACGCTTTGGGCATTTTGCCGGCATTATATTCGTGGCCTGGAACCGTGGCTGATCATCATGGCGCTATTAACCGCTACGCTCGCTGTCAGTGAAGCTTTGCTTTATGGCGTGCTGGGCAAACTGGTCGATTGGTTGGCCGGGCATGACAGCACCACTTTCCTCAGCGAACAATGGCCCAGCCTGTTGGGCATGTCGCTGTTTGTGCTGATTTTCATTCCGATTATGGTGTTGCTGCATTCCACCGTCGTTCACCAAACGCTGATGGGGAACTTCCCGATGAGCGTGCGCTGGCTTACCCACCGTTATTTGTTGAACCAGAGCTATCGTTTTTTCCAGCAGGAGTTCAGTGGCCGCATTGCCACAAAAGTAATGCAAACTGCGCTGGCCGTGCGTGAATCGGTGATGAAAGTGCTGGATGTGATGCTGTTTGTCAGCGTTTATCTCGCTACTACTATTATCCTGGTAGCCAGTGCCGATTGGCGACTCAGCCTGCCCTTGCTTTGCTGGCTTGTATGCTATATCAACGTACTGCGTTTTTTCATTCCCCGCTTGCAAAATATATCTACCGTACAAGCTGATGCGCGCTCAAACATGACTGGCCGTATTGTCGACAGCTACACCAATATCATGACGCTGAAACTGTTCTCGCACAGCCAACGTGAATCTGCCTACGTAAAACAGGGTATGCAGGAATTCCTCGATACCGTACACCCGCAAATGCGTTTAGTAACGCAGCTGAATGTATCGGTATGGACATTGAACATGTTGCTGGTTTTTGTGACAGGCGCACTGGGCATTTACCTGTGGATGCAAACGGCCATAACTCCCGGCGCCATTGCCGTGGCCATGAGTTTAGCCATTCGTATTACCGGTATGTCACACTGGATAATGTGGGAAGTGAGTAACCTGTTTGAAAACATCGGCATTGTACAGGATGGCCTTAACACTATCGCCAAATCCCAGGAAGTGATCGATAAACCCAACGCTCCGGCACTCACTGTGCAAAACGCTGCTATTCATTTTAACAACGTCGATTTTTCCTACAGTGCTGAAAAACCCGTGTTTCATCACTTCACGCTCGATATTGCTGCCGGCGAAAAAATAGGCATCGTGGGTCGCTCCGGCGCCGGAAAATCCACTTTAGTTAACCTGTTATTACGCTTTTACGATATCCAGCAAGGCACCATCTGCATCAATGATATTGATATCAGCAGCGTACAACAGGAAAGCCTGCGCGCCCATATCGCCATGGTCACCCAGGACACCTCACTGCTACACCGCTCGGTACGCGAAAACATTATCTTCGGCAAACCCGAAGCCAGCGAAGCCGAAATGATCGAGGCCGCCAAACAGGCACAGGCACACGATTTCATATTGCAATTACAGGATAGCAGTGGCCGCACCGGTTACGATGCCCATGTGGGCGAACGCGGCGTAACCCTTTCCGGCGGCCAGCGCCAGCGCATTGCCCTCGCCCGCGTGGTATTAAAAAATGCGCCGATACTGGTACTCGATGAAGCCACCTCGGCACTTGATTCAGAAGTGGAAGCCGTCATCCAGCAAAACCTTTACCAGCTAATGCAAGGTAAAACCGTTATAGCGATTGCCCACAGGCTTTCGACCATTGCCGCAATGGATAAACTCATCGTACTGGATAATGGCGCAATTGTGGAACAGGGAACACACCAGGAATTACTGAACAATGGCGGTTTGTATGCGCAGCTGTGGCAACACCAGTCGGGTGGATTTTTAGGTGTTTGAATTTGTTACCGCAGAAGCGGCTCTAGCCACCACAACAATTCCGCATTCACCGTAGGAGCGGCTCTAAGCCGCGATAACAACACAATTCATCGTAGGAGCGGCTCTTAGCCGCGATAACAACACAATTCATCGTAGGAGCGGCTCTTAGCCGCGATAACAACACAATTCATCGTAGGAGCGGCTCTTAGCCGCGATAACAATAAACCGCATCGCGCCAAAGTGGCGCTCCTACAAAAATTCTGGATAAGCCAATAAAATCTGAGTAAAAACATGTGGCGGATTCAACCGCGAAGTGCATAACTCAACACGGATAGTAAAAGGGGTCAGC
>CAZTZY010000156.1:0-3194 GCA_964617765.1 uncultured Spongiibacteraceae bacterium | reverse complement strand
ACCAGCGGCTACAAGCCTGGTGTAATCAGCCGTGGATATGGTGGCGTTGCACAATATCCCCTGCAGCTAAATGCACAAACCCGTGCTGATCAATCAGGTGATGAGCCATTACTGATTTATCAGCTTTGCGCGTGCCCTGTTGTGGTATCGCCTTTGCGAGTTGAGGCTGCGCAATATTTAATAGAACATAATGATATTGACATCATTATCAGTGATGATGGCCTCCAGCATTATGCCTTGCCGCGTGATCTTGAAATCGTGGTTATTGATGGCGAAAGAGGCTTGGGCAATGGATTATGTTTGCCTGCCGGCCCATTACGCGAACCGGCAAAACGTTTGTCTTCAGCTGATTTTGTTTTGGTAAATGGTTCAGAAAAGAAAATCTATGATCCACGCCAAACATTTATGCGCTTGCGCATTGAAGATCTGCAGCCACTTGCGCCTACTCGCACGCATCGTGGATTGCCTACCCATTCCAGGATAAATGCGGTTGCAGCTATCGGAAATCCACAACGCTTCTTTTCTGCGCTTGAGCAACAAGGTTATAACGTTATTCAACGAGCTTTTCCTGATCATTATTTGTATAAAGAACAGGATCTGCTGTTTGATAATGGTTTGCCTGTAGTGATGACTGAAAAAGATGCTATTAAATGTACCGGATTTGCAGCGCTCGACCAGCACTGGTTTTTGCCAGTGAATGCCGTGTTACCTTATAAATTCTGGAAAGATTTTGATAAATCAATAAATACCTTATTAAAAAAGAAGGATTGAAAGCATGGGTTTTATAGTGGTTATTCCTGCAAGATATTCATCAACACGGTTGCCGGGCAAGCCGCTCCTCGATATCGCTGGTAAACCCATGATTCAACATGTATGGGAGCAGGCTAGAAAAAGTACAGCAACTTCGGTAGTGATTGCAACGGATCATCAAGGTATCTATGACGTAGCAACGGCTTTTGGTGCGCAAGTATGCATGACCTCAGAAAACCATGAATCCGGTACTGATAGATTGCAAGAAGTAGTTAATAAGTTAGGTTGTGATGATGAGCAGGTTGTGGTGAATGTACAAGGTGATGAGCCATTAATCCCGCCAGAGGTTATCAATCAGGTAGCTGGCTTAATGCAACAAGATACCCAAATGGCGACTCTCTATGAAGAGATTCAGGGTGCTGAACAGGTTTTTGATCCCAATGTTGTAAAAATAGTCAGTAACAATAATAGCGATGCGTTGTACTTTAGTCGGTCACCTATTCCATGGTTTCGTGAAGGTTTTGCTACTGACAAAAATCAACTTCCGGAATTGATAAAATACAAAAGGCACATTGGGATTTACGCCTATCGCGCCAATTTGCTCAATCGTTTTGTGCAATGGCCCATGAGCGATCTTGAGGCTGTCGAAAAACTTGAGCAACTGCGTGCACTCAGTAATGGCATTCATATTCGCATTGCAGAAGCTTGTGCTGCAATTCCTCCCGGCGTTGATACACAGAAAGATCTTGATCATGTGCGTTTATTATTAAGTAGATAAATATATCGGGTGGCTGAATGTATGGCTAATGTACTGTTTGTTTGTTTGGGTAATATCTGTCGGTCGCCAACGGCGCACGGTATTTTTGAGAAAATGGTTAAGCAGGAAGGCCTTGAAGATAAGATCATTGTTGATTCCTGTGGTACTGGAGCATGGCATATTGGTCAACAGCCTGATGACAGAACCCAGAAAGCCGCTTTGCTAAAAGGTTATGACTTGAGTTATTTAAGGGCGCGCAGGATTGATGCCAGCGATTTCGAAAAATTCGATTATATTCTGGCGATGGATACGCGTAACCTCGCCGATGTGATGAAACAGGCACCTGCAACGTATAATGGCAGACTGCAGTTGTTCCTTGATTTTTCTTCTGATAAAAACGTACTGGAGGTGCCAGATCCATATTATGGCGGCAATGATGGATTTAATCGTGTATTTAATCTGGTTGAGTTAACGTGCCAAAATCTTTTAGTGGAACTGAAAAAAAAGCTATGAGTATAGCTATCCAGCGTCATGTCGATTTGCAATCTATTCATGCCATGGGTTTGACGGCGAAAACTAACTATTTTGCTATAGCAAAATCGGAATCAGAGATCGCTGAGGCTATCGATTTTTCCCGTGACAATAAACTCACGGTGTGCATTTTGGGTGGAGGCAGCAATGTTATTTTTGCCGGTGATTACTCTGGTATGGTATTGCAGATTGTTACAAAAGGCATACAAGTTCTTGCGGAAACAGAAAAAGATGTCTTGGTAAAAGTAGCCGCTGGTGAGCATTGGGATGAGTTTTTGCAGTTGTGTATAAAACAGCAATGGTACGGTCTGGAAAACCTGGCGATTATACCCGGCACCGTCGGTGCGTCACCCATACAAAATATTGGAGCTTATGGGCAAGAAGTCGCCAGCTGTATTGACTGTGTGACCGTGCGTGACATGGCGGATTGGTCTGAGAAAGACATACCTAATAATGAATGTCACTTTTCTTACAGGGATAGCCTGTTCAAGAAAGCATTGCAGAATAAATGCATCATCACTTCAGTGACATTTCGTCTGGCTAAAACCTTTGCCGCCAATCTCACTTACAGGGCATTAGCTGAAGCGTTAGATGGTTTTGATGTCACCAATGTCAAAAATGTACGTGATGCTGTTATTCGCATCCGTGAATCGAAATTGCCATCGCCGGCATTATTGCCCAATAGCGGCAGTTTTTTTAAAAATCCGCTAATTTCTTCTGCGCGCGCTGCGTCATTATTAAAGCAATTTCCTCAAATGCCGGTTTATCTGCAAGAAAGTGGAGATGTAAAAGTCGCTGCAGGCTGGTTGATAGAGTATACAGGATGGAAAGGCAAGCGTTTTGGGGCGGTAGGTGTTTATGATAAACAAGCCCTGGTGTTAGTTAATTATGCCCATGCCAGTTACGCTGAGCTGCAACAATTAGTCATGGCGATTCAGGCTTCAGTATTCGCGCAATTTGCTATTTCGTTGGAGCAAGAGCCACTGTTGATAAAATCGATATAAACCAACGCTGGAATCAATATCTATATATTCATTTTTCAATTCTTAATGGTATTAATCACAAACAAGTTACTTTGCTGATTTGGGATATCAATTTATAGTATTAAAAAGGACAATAATATTTTTTTACACTGATGTTAAATGTGGGGTACACA
>CAZTZY010000155.1:0-3250 GCA_964617765.1 uncultured Spongiibacteraceae bacterium | reverse complement strand
TTTTTGTCATTCTGAATCCTTCCTGAATTCAGGATAAACTCCGTGAAGAATCTTTCAATTCAAGCAGCTAGATTTATCACGAAGCCTGTCCTGAATTGTATGTCCTGAATTGTATGTCCTGAATTGTATGTCCTGAATTGTAAAAGTTTCGAAATGAGCGTTATTCAAAAGTTCTCTAAGTTTGCTTTCTGTAACACACCCGGGATTTACACTGCCTGCAAATCTTCTAACAATTCGTTAATGCTGGCATACCTGTCTTCCATTTTCTTTTTCAGCGCCCTGGTAATGATTTTCTCCAGGCCTTCCGGGGCATCGGGCAAAATACTGCGCAATAATGGTGGCTCATCGTTGGTATGCTGGTAAGCCAGCTCATCAAATCCAGGACCAGGAAAGGGTGGATGCCCGGTAAACAACATAAACAGGATAACACCAACAGCATAAATATCGGTGCGTTGATCAAGGTCACCAGCCACAAACTGCTCTGGCGCCATAAATCGCGGCGTACCGGCAATGGTTACCATGCCACTGCCATTATCCGCACCACTGGCATCATTCCTGCTTTGTACCTGCATGGCCAAACCAAAATCCATGATTTTCAGGATACCTTGCCGGGTAATCATCATGTTTGAGGGTTTCAGGTCGCGATGGATAATACCTTGTTCATGTGCTGCCTTGATGGCTGAACAAAATTGCCGCGCCATGACAATACCGATACTGGTATCAAGCTTGCCTTTCTTGCTGATCAGGTGGGCCAGGTCATAACCATGTACATATTCCATGGTGATGTAATAAAACCCGTACCACGTACCAAAATCAAACGTCCTGAGTACGTTGCGGTGGGTTATGCGTCTGGCCAGGCGAATTTCATCCTTGAAAAACTGGATGATATCGGGTGTAAAATTTTTCTGGTTCAATAATTTCAGTGCCACCACTTCGTTCAGGTCAATATCCTTCACCATATAAACCTGCCCCATCGCACCTTCACCCAGCTGGCGAATCACCTCATAACGTTCATTTATCACCTCTCCGGCCGCCAGCAAATCACCGGCCATCACCGGCGAATGCAATGTCCTGCTAGATTGCGTGTGCGCCATCATGGTGGCTTCATCACTATCAACCACCGTAGCTACATTTTTCTGTGTGAGTTCAATATGTTTTTGTACAGTAGCATCCTTATCAACATGCGTGGCATTACCGGCATCCTGTGCCGCATTTTTCACCAGTGGAAAACCGGTATCATTGATCAGGGAATCGTCTCCACCGGCCGCTGGCAGATCTTCTGCCACCACACTAATATCTGCACCTAACGATAAAGCCAAGTTATCATCACCAATATCGTCAGCCAGCTGGGCCAGGTAACTTTCCAGCTCGGCTTTTTCCTTGATGGTTTTCCCCATCCGAAACAGAGCATCATAGAGCAAACCAACCTCATCCTTGCTGCGGCTATATTTTCCGGGGTCAGGATAATCACCTTCCTCAATCTTTTTGGTTACCGACACCAGGCTGATAATCGGCAAACTGATGTTATGGGCTATCACCCAGGCCAGTATTGATGCAATCACAATACAGATAACACCCACAAGGAGTACCTGCTGCTGGATTTTCATAAACGGTTTAAGCAATTCCGTTTGCGAACGCAATACCATCACAAAACCCAGATTGCTGCCGCCGCTGGTCGCCAGTGGCTGCACAACAGCATGATATTCCTCATCCTGCAATGGAATCAGCAATTGCTTTTTCGCTTCACGCGTATCAATCAATGATTTCCATACCGCTGGATTGGTCGAAAAATACGTATTGAGATACGACATCAAGCCAACGTTAGTAGAATAGGTATTCCTGACATCAACAACCTTGCCCTCAGCATCACGCTCAAAAATGAAAAAACTGATATCGCTGGCGGTGAGTTTGTTGATTTCCTGCGCCATGTCGGGCGACAACTCATAAGCCAGTGCAATCGTGCCACGCACCACATCCTTGGCAATATTATCAAAAACCGGGGCAGCAACAATTTGCAGTAACTTACCCTGGCTGGAAAAAATACCCTGTGCATTTTTTCCATTCAATGCCGCATCAAACAAGGGGCTGCTGCCTGCCACGGAATGGCCAATGGCTTCAGGCCTGTCGGAACGTGCAAGAATATTGCCATCACTGTCGGTAATAATCAGGATATCGAAGGCCAGCGCCTGCTTGAATTCGTCGCCCAGGTCTTGCAGTGTGGCTGATTCCTCATCGTACACTAACGGCAACACCCTGCCATCGCGTGACAAGCTTAAAACCGTTTCACGGATAGAGTCATAACGGCTTTCCATTTTGGTATCCAGGATAATACTGGATTGATGCAGTGAAGTATTTACACTGGCCGAAGCTACCTTGTCGGCTTCAACATCGATACGCCACACCGTCAAGGCAATCAGGAAACTGAAGCCAATCAAAACCAGCACAAATAATTTGGGTCTGATGCCAAACATAAACTCGCGTGATTTATTTTTCATTAATAGAACTCGTCTTTAAACAGGGTTGGATTGATCTGATAGGATTTACCAAATTTGTTCAGGTGCGGAATCAGCTCGAACGTGGTAGTATCCAGCGTGATATTGTTTTGCGATACCTTGCCAACAGCCACACTCAGGCGCTTGCGGGTTTCACCACGCACATGCCATACATTGAGCATATACTCACCCACTGGCACATCCGTGAACGAAAACCGCCCATCTGCTTTGGTAATAGCGGTATAGCCCTTGGTATTGATAGAAATAAACGCCGCCATCTCGGCATGGATATTACAATACACTTTAACAATACCCGGATTTTTCAGGCTCACACCCTGTGTAACACCCAGGCCGTAAGTACCCAGGTCAAAGGCATTATTTCCCGATGAAGAAAAAACGTTATGCTTGATGCCATCACGGTTATGAAAACTCACCTTATCACCCGCCCTGATCGACATCACCGCCGGAGTATAACGCTTGTCTTTCATTTCAATCGTGTAGGAACGCGGTTGCATCATAGCGGCTGGTACATCAAACAAAGGTTCCAGATTAATAATCACTTCTTGCGATGGCAGCTTTTCCGAATTTTTACCGAGAATGACTACACTGCCTTGCACACTGCCCACTAACGGTTTTGCAATTGACTGTTCTGGGATCGCCACTGCAACGGGAACAGGTGCGGGCTTGATGGTCGGCACTGATTTAGGCGTTGTTACAGGAGTAGGCGTAGGTGTAGGTGTAGGCACAGGCGTAGGCGT
>CAZTZY010000154.1:0-3354 GCA_964617765.1 uncultured Spongiibacteraceae bacterium | reverse complement strand
ATCTGGCGTCTCTCGACTACCACGAGATGACCGAGATCCAGTCAAAAAGCTTGCCGGATATTCTGGAAGGCCATGATGTTATCGCTAAAGCTAAAACCGGCAGCGGCAAAACTGCCGCATTTGGTATTGGCCTGTTAGAACGATTGCAAGTGGATAGATTTCGCATTCAAACCCTGGTGTTGTGCCCTACACGTGAACTGGCTGATCAAGTCGCCAAGGAACTGCGCCGACTGGCACGTTTTACCCACAATATAAAAATACTCACTTTATGTGGCGGCACATCGATTGGCCCACAAATTGGCTCCCTTGAACATGGCGCCCACATTATTGTTGGTACACCCGGACGTATTAGCGATCACCTTCGCAAAGGTACATTGAACCTTGAAAATGTTCATACCGTGATTCTCGACGAAGCTGATCGTATGCTCGATATGGGTTTCAGCGAAGCCATAGAAGATATCTTGCAACAATGCCCGACACCGCGACAAACCCTGCTGTTTTCGGCAACGTATCCTGAAAAAATCAAACAACTGAGTTCCGCCTTTCAGCATGATGCAGTGATGATCAGTGTGGAATCCATGCATAAGGAAACCAGTATCCAGCAATGTTTTTTTGAGATAAAAGATCCTGCACTCAAACCCGAAGCTTTAGTGAAATTGTTAGCCCATTACAAACCCGATTCCACCCTGGTTTTTTGTAATACCAAAATTGCCTGCGATGAAGTGACACAACAGCTTAAAAAACACGGTATTGATGCTTTGGCATTACACGGCGATATGGAACAACGTGATCGTAATCAGGTGCTGTTACGCTTTTCCAATAAAAGCTGCCCTGTACTGGTTGCCACCGATGTAGCTGCCCGTGGCCTGGATATCAAGGAATTGGCTGCGGTGATCAGTTTCGATATCAGCCCCGATCCTGAAGTGCATGTGCATCGTATTGGCCGTACTGGCCGTGCCGGTGAACAAGGCTTGGCGATTGCACTGGTTGCCAGCAAGGAAATGAATAAAGCTCTGCGCATTGAAGAACACTTTAAAAAAGCCATGCAATGGCTGGATATTGATGACATTCAATCCGTCAATGATATCGAACTGCCATCTGCGATGGTCACCATTACTATTGATGGTGGCAAGAAACACAAAATACGTCCTGGAGACTTGTTAGGTGCATTGACTGCTGGTGCGGGGTTGGAATCCAGTGCTATTGGCAAAATTGATATTGGGGATTTTCACTCTTATGTGGCAATAGAGCGCACTCAAGTGAATAAAGCACTGGCTGGATTACAAAACGGGAAAATAAAAGGCAAAAGCTTTAAGGTAAGAAAAGTCGGTTAAGGCGCAAATCCATTGCACCTTAAATCTCAATCTGCGTACCTAACTCTACTACACGGTTGGCAGGAATATTAAAGAAGTCTGTGGCATTCATCGCATTACGATTCATAACCGCAAAAATGGTATCAATGATTGGCGGCATACTTGGATGGGCGCCAGGAATCATTCTTTCCTTACCTAAAAAGAAAGACGTATCCAGCATATTGAACTGTAAACCCATACTGGCACAATCCTGCAACATTTTGGGGATATCCGGACTTTCCTTAAAACCATAATGCGCCTTGATAGTGTAAAAATTCCAGTTCAATTTTTCAAAGGTGATGCGATTTTCCGGTGCAACTAATGGCACCTCGTCAGTAAACACGGTAAGAATAATGACACGCGAATGAATCACTTTATTGTGTTTCAGGTTATGCAAAAATGCGTGCGGGACAGTATCCGGTGTACTATTCATAAACACCGCAGTACCTGGTACCGTAGTGGGTTTATCCTGCATCAATGCTTCAATAAAAGGCACCAGTGGCATGGTGTCTTCCAGTAATTTGTTATGCAGTACCTTGCGACCTTTCCGCCAGGTCATCATCAATATTGACATGACCAATCCGATCAATAATGGCACCCAGCCCCCTGAAACCAGTTTTAGCATGTTAGAACCAAGGAATGCTGCATCAATAGTAAAAAAAACTGCACCCAGAGCCAAAACAATCCATAGATTCCAGTGCCACAAGCGACGAGCAACGATACAAGCCAAAAATGTATCAACCATCATTGCTGTAGTAACCGCGATGCCATAAGCAGTCGCCAGATTCGAAGATGTCTGGAAACCCAATACTAGCAATATAATGGCGACGAGCAAAAACCAGTTCATTTGTGGAATATAGATTTGGCCAATTTCTTTATCGGACGTATGTGATATTTTTGTGCGCGGCCAAAAACCCAACTGAATGGCTTGACGAGTTAAAGAAAAAACTCCGGTAATCACAGCCTGTGATGCAATTATGGTGGCACAGGTAGAAAGCGCAAATAATGGCCATTGGAACCAGTCTGGCGCCAAATGAAAAAATGGATTGTCTATGGCTTCTGGCTCATAAAGTAACAATGCACCCTGCCCAAAATAATTCAGTACCAATGCTGGCATGACAAAACCCAGCCATGCAAACCGGATAGGCTTGCGACCAAAGTGGCCCATATCCGCATACAAAGCTTCGCCTCCAGTAACAGCCAGAACTACCGCACCAAATACCAGAAAGGAAGAAAATCCATGTTGTACAAAAAACTGGTAGGCATAAAAAGGATTAAACGCAGCCAGTACAGCTGGATGTTCAATTATGCTGTTTACACCCAGTACACCCAGCACACCAAACCAGCACAACATCACTGGCCCAAACAGCTTACCCATACTGCCTGTACCTTTCTTTTGTACCATGAACAAGGCGATCAAAATACCAATGGTCAAAGGAACAACAAAATGCTCCATACCCGGCGCAATCACTTTCAAACCTTCCGAAGCTGAAAGCACCGAAATAGCTGGCGTAATCATGGCATCGCCAAAAAATAGCGCGGCGCCAAATAATCCTGCTGTCACCAAAGCCCGATATAACTTTCCTCTTGTCAGTTTTTTACGCTGGATCAGTGCTATCAAGGCGAAAATACCGCCTTCACCATTGTTGTCTGCACGCATGATAAACAACACATACTTAAACGTGACAATAATCATTAACGAACAGAAAATCAGGGAAAGGATACCTAAAACATTATCTTGCGATAACGGTAAAGGGTGATGACCAGCGAAACATTCACGCAAGGTATAAAGTGGACTTGTTCCTATATCGCCGTAAACAACGCCTAAAGCACCTAAAGAAAGCGCTGCTGTTTCACGCTTGGTACGACTGGATGGGTTTACCTGCATAGATTGGCCCACTGTTGGAAGTTGGCGCATCATCCTCCTCATTTTCCCTAGTGTAAATAAGTCATTACACAATTGTAATGATTTCATAGAACACTGTTTTTCGATTATTATTTG
>CAZTZY010000153.1:0-3381 GCA_964617765.1 uncultured Spongiibacteraceae bacterium | reverse complement strand
GGGGCATGCCAATGACCATATTGAAAGCATCAGGGTGAAGCTGAGCGATATCAACGGCCCGCGCGGTGGTATAGATAAATCGTGCCACCTGACCATTGATATAAAAGGGCTGGAACCTGTAGTGATTGAAGATATCCAGATAGACATCATCAGCGCCATTGACCGCGCTGCTGATCGAGCAGGTCGCAGTGTGATACGCAGAATTTCCAGGCACCGGCACTTTTCACGCACAAAACCCGTATTCGAAAATGATCAACCTGGTGAAGCAACATGAAATGCCCAAACTGCAAAGAACCCGATTTACTGATGACAGAACGGCAGTCCATTGAAATAGATTATTGCCCGTCATGCCGTGGCGTATGGCTGGATCGCGGGGAACTGGATCGCCTCATCGAAAAGGCTCAAGCCGAAGTGGCTGCCAATACCGTTGAACCGGTAACTGCATCAATACCGCAATACAAGCAGAACCCCAATAATCAGGATGCCTATTACCAACAACAATACAACCATGAAAAATATTATAGAAAACCTGATGATGACTATTACAAACACCAAAAACAGTACAAACGCAAAAGTTTGTTAAGTGAAATTTTTGATTTCTAACGATAACCCGATAATTTCAAAGGTATAAAAAAATGAAACGCACATTTCTGTTCCTGGCAACCAACATCGCCATCATGCTGGTGTTATCCTTATCGATGACATTGCTGGGCGTTCAACCCTGGCTAAACGAAAAAGGCATCAACTATGAAGCCCTGTTGATCTTCGCCGCCATCTTTGGTTTTGGTGGTTCATTTATATCACTGGCCATTTCCAAATGGATGGCCAAAAAATCGGTGGGTGCACGTGTCATCACTACACCCGCAAACGCTGAAGAACAATGGTTATACACAGCTGTGGAACGCCATGCCCTCAGAGCAGGCCTGAAAATGCCAGAGGTAGCTATTTACGATGCTACAAACATGAACGCCTTTGCTACCGGCATGACCAAAAACTCCTCACTGGTGTCAGTATCTACCGGATTGCTGCGCGGCATGAGCCGTGAAGAAGTCGATGCAGTAATTGCTCACGAAATAAGCCATATTGCCAACGGTGACATGGTAACCCTTAGCCTGATTCAAGGTGTAGTGAATACGTTTGTCATTTTCTTTTCACGTATCATCGGATATACCGTGGACAAAGTGGTGTTCAAGACAGAGAGCGGCACAGGGCCAGCCTTCTGGATAACCATGATCATTGCCGAACTGGTACTCGGCATTCTGGCCTCGATCATCGTTATGTGGTTTTCACGTCAACGTGAATTCCGTGCCGATGCCGGTGCTGCCTCCCTCACTTCCAGCAAAGCCATGATCAAGGCGCTGCAACGCCTGCAACAACAGCAACCACAACCCTTGCCGGAAAAAATGGCGGCGTTTGGTATTGCCGGTGGCAAGGGAAGCGGTATCAAACGCTTGCTAATGACTCATCCACCCATAGAAGAACGTATCAAGGCACTGGAGAACCTTTTTCAGGCTTGAACTATAATTGAACAGGTAAAACACCTGACTGGCTGCCAACTGGCAGGCAGAACACCAATGTCGACAAGCACAGTTAATAAACCAAGGAATAAACTATGACACCCGATAATGCTTTTGAAACCAACAACCTCAACATAGGGGAACCCTGGATGTGGGTTGGTTTTATGGTGTTTGTGCTGGTTATGCTGGCACTCGATTTATTTGTCTTCGGTGGCAAACATGCCCACAAGGTTAGCGTTAAGGAAGCCGCCATTTGGTCTCTGGTATGGATTGCACTGGCGCTCGGTTTTAATGGATTGCTCTGGTTGTATATTTCTGAAACTAACGGAGAAATTATTGCTAGTCAAAAAGCCATGGAATTTCTTACCGGATATGTGATCGAGAAATCCTTGTCGGTGGATAATGTGTTTGTATTCCTGATGCTGTTTTCAGCATTCCATGTACCTGCTGAATACCAGCGACGTGTGCTGTTATTTGGCGTGCTGGGTGCCATAGTGATGCGTGGCATCATGATTATGGCAGGCAGCTGGGTAGTAAAGGAATATTCATGGGTGCTCTATATATTTGGTGTGTTTTTGCTCTTCACCGGTATTCGCATGTTATTCATGGCCGAACACAAACCCGATCTCGAAAAAAATCTGGTACTGCGTTTTGCAAAAAAACACCTGCGCGTTACCGACACCTATCGCGAAGAAAAATTTATAGTGCGTGAACGTGGACTTCTGTATGTAACGCCATTGTTCCTGGTTCTGTTGATGGTGGAGTTTACCGACTTGATATTCGCAGTGGATTCAATACCGGCCATCTTTGCCATTACAACAGATCCGTTCATTGTTTTTACGTCTAACATTTTTGCGATTATGGGTTTGCGGGCGTTATATTTCCTGCTGGCCGATATGGCAGAGCGTTTCCATTATCTGAAATATGGACTGGCCCTCGTGCTTACCTTTGTTGGTGCAAAAATGTTACTGGTTAACTGGTTCCACTTTCCAGTGCAGTATTCATTGCTTATCATTGTTTCCATCCTGGGTGCCAGTGTTGCAATCAGCTTATGGACAACCCGCAAGCCGGAAAATACTATCCGTTGAATGTAAGCATTGAACAAGCCGGCTTGTTAACCATCAAGCCGGCTTGAACTGCACATCCAGCTTGCGCAAACTTCGCACAAACAAACTTGGCACATGGTGGAAGTCATTATCACTGCTTAACTGAATCTCGGTAGTGCGCTGCATTATCGTTTCCAGTACCACACGCGTTTCCAGCCGCGCCAACGCTGCACCAATACACAAATGTATGCCATAACCAAATGAAACATGGGAAGGTTTGCGTGGGCGCTGTAAATCTACCGATTCTGCTGTGCCAAATGCTGTTTCATCTCGGTTGGCTGAAGACCACAGCAACATTACACGGCTGCCGGCAGGCAAAGGCTTGCCGGCCACTTCAGTATCTTTTTTCACCAGGCGGAAATGGCCATGGAACGGCGATTCAAGCCGCACCGCTTCTTCAATAAAGCTCTCTAGCAGCGCAGGATTGCCACGCAATTGTTGTTGAAGGCCAGGCGTTTGCAGCATCAACATCATGGCACTGCCGATCAGGCTGGTGGTGGTTTCGTTGCCGGCGGTTAATAGTTGTATCAGGATTGAGATAATCTCGTTACGGCTTAAAGCCTCGCTATCGGCTTCCGATGCACGGATCAGGTCACTGACAATATTCTCACGGGAAATTGGATTCTGGATATGGTCTTTTTCCTGGTCATATTTTTCGGCAAGATAAGCAATCATGTTATTGATTTCCACACCGTGCGCTATGAGTTCATCGGTAGTATTAACGCCACTGAGTAAAGCCACCGAATGATCTGACCATT
>CAZTZY010000152.1:0-3588 GCA_964617765.1 uncultured Spongiibacteraceae bacterium | reverse complement strand
AGCCGTGGCAATGGCCAGGAACATTTAACCGCAATACGTTCTCCGGTATTAACCGGCAGTGGCGGCTGTGGACCGTTTTTAATGGCCGAAGACAATATCTCGCTGCGCGCACCGGCATTTTGTAATGTGAACCAGTTGTTTGATGCCAATTTTGAACAGGCTGACCGCATCGAGGTATTGCGTGGACCGGGTACGGCATTTCATGGCTCCAGTGCCATGCATGGCATCATCAATATTATTTCACCGGGTTTTTCTGCTGATCCGGTTACCAGAGTGACAGAGGAAGTTGAAACCTCGCATCAATATGGCCGCCTGCTGGTCGATCACCGCTCTGAGAACTGGCTGTTACAAACCAATACCGCTAAGGATAATGGTTATAAGGAAGATTCGGGTTTTGACCAGCAAAAAGTACGCTTTAAATATCGGCAAAATGGTGCCCACTGGAATATTGTCCATAACCTGAACCTGACCAACCTTGAACAGGAAACCGCAGGTTTTGTTGTTGGCAAGGATGCCTACAAGGATGATAGCCGCAAGGATGAAAATACCGATCCTGCTGCGTATCGCGATGCGCAATCGCTGCGTTATTCTGCCAGCCTGAATTACACCCTGACAGAGCAGAGTCATTTTCTGTTTACGCCGTATTTGCGAGCCAATGACATGGATTTTTTAATGCATTTCCAGCCTGGCACCCCGACTGAAAAAAATGGTCATCATAGCCTGGGTTTTCAATCAGCTTATTTTTATCAATTACTGGCTGAGCTGAATCTGGTGACCGGCATTGATATGGATTACAGCAAAGGTTATTTAAAACAGTTTCAGGAAAAAGTGGGGCCTTCGCTGAATTTTCCGGTTGGCGCGCAATATGATTACGATGTTGATGTGTTAACCACTGCGATTTTTGCGCAAACCGACTATGCTTTTTACGAAAAAGGTTTGGTGACTGCGGGTGTGCGCTTTGAAAATGCCCAATATGATTACACCAATAACCTGACTGATGGCGCTGCCTGTTTGCCCGCGGCTACCAATTGCCGTTATATGCGCCCTGCTGATGATGCATTGAGTTTCTTCAATTGGTCGCCGAAGCTTTCGGTGTCTTACGAGATTATTGATAACAACACATTATATACCACGTTAGCCAAGGCTTATCGTGCGCCGGAATCCAGTGAACTGTTTCGCCTTGAACAAGGACAGGCCATCGCCAATATCGATTCTGAAGAAATCCAGTCGCTGGAATTGGGCATAAAAGGCTATTTATTCGAAAGAATCAATTATCAATTCAGTGCCTATACAATGCACAAGGATAATGTGATCTTCAAGGATGCCACCCGCCAGAATGTCGATAACCAGAAAACCGAGCATAAAGGCCTGGAAGCAAGCTTTACCGCCTTGCTGATTGACAGCCTTACCTTAGGCACCCAACTGAGTTATGCCAAACATCAATACGATAGCAATATTTTGCTGATTGATGGCAGCACCGTTTTAATCAAGGGTAATATTATTGATACTGCACCCAGGCATATTCATAATGTTATATTGACATGGACTCCCATCGATAGCACACGGATTGAACTGGAAGAAGTGTATATGGGCAAATACTATCTTGACCCGGATAATCAATACAGCTATCCAGGGCATATGTTGACGAATTTACGTTTCAAACAAACCTTGGGCAAGGAGTGGGAAGTGGCCGCAGGTATTCTCAACCTGACCGATGAAGATTATGCCGACCGTGCCGACCTGACTGCCAAAACCTTTAGCAGCCCGATACCCAAAGAGCGGTATTTTATTGGTGAACCGCGCAGTTACCGCATCAGTGTAACAAAAACTTTTTAACGGTATCCTGAAAATGTCACTGGAAAATAAACCTGTCAAAAACCATCAGCCTGCGCAAAAGCGGCCATTGGTTGTTGCTGGTAAAAAACGCCGGGCAATATTCACATCGCTTTTTTCGTTCCAGACACTGCTCTATCTTAGTGTGGTTCTACTGTCGCTTACCTATGGTGTAATTGCGCACAAGAATCATCACTTCATTGCTGTGGTGCTGGAAGATGCACTGGAAACGCAAATTACCCTGTTCAGGAAGCCCTGGTATTACATTACTGCAGAAGGCAAAAAAACTGTGCCTATTTTGCAGGCCGATGCCATGCAGCCTGGCCTAACTAAACTGGTACATTTTACCCATCATGACCAGCTCGCAGTTTCTGTCATTGAAAGCGATGGTACACAGGTGCATGAATGGCTGATTGACTGGTTCAAGATCTGGCCCGATGCAGATCATCTCTCCTACTTTATGCAACCCAAATCTGCACCAGGCACCATGATTCATGGGGCTGAGATTCTGCCTAACGGTGATTTATTGTTTAACTTCGAATATCTGGGCATGGTGAAATTGAATGTCTGTGGCGATGTGATCTGGCGCTTGCCTTTCCAAACCCACCATTCTATCCATATTGATGAAGCGGGTTTTATCTGGGCTCCCGTGAATATCGTGCGCAAGGATGATACCGCCACGCTGGCTTTGCATACACCGTATTATGTTGAGCCGTTTATTTTCAAGATATCACCCGATGGCAAAGTGATTGAGAAAAAGTCGGTGATGGATATCCTGATTGCTAACCATATGGCGGGCGCACTGTATTTATCCTCCATTGATAACCAGGATCCTGTGGTGCGCGGTGATACCTTGCACCTGAATGATATCGAAGTATTTCCTTCCACGTTACCACAAGGTTTGGCAAAAACCGGCGACATCATGATTTCGTTGCGTAATATCAATACGGTGATGATCCTTGATCCTGCGAACTGGTCAGTCAAAAAAGTGATGAGTAATATCATGTTGCGCCAGCATGATCCTGATTTTATCGATGGCAATACCATCAGCATTTTCGACAACAATAATCGTTTTGAGGCCGGGGACAAGACTGCTTCCAGCCGTATTATCAAAGTGAATTTACTCGACAATACAGTGACGGTGTTATTTGAAGGTTCAGCAAAACTGCCTTTTTTTACAAAAATACTGGGCAAACAACAATGGTTGGCTAATGGTAATCTGTTACTGACTGAAAGCAGGAATGGTCGCGTGATCGAACTGGATAAAAATAACAGGCTGGTGTGGGAATATATTAACTTGATAGAGACTGATACTGCAGGCGTTATTCAGGAAGCCGAACGCTTGCCAGAGTTTATGGATAAAGCCTTTTTTAAAACTCAGGTTACTGCATGCCAAAAGGAATCTCCTGCATCATGAAAACAATGCCGGTATTATTCATTTTACTGCTTTTAATGCCTTCCCTGTGTTATGCCTACGTAGGTCCCGGTGTTGGTTTAACGGTGATCAGTTCCTTATTAGCCCTGGGCAGTGCCTTTTTTATTACCCTCTTTGGTTTTATCTGGCTGCCAATCAAACGTTTTTTCAAAGGTGCTGAAAACGACACTACAGACTCCGATGAAAATGAAGATGCAAGCCAACAGGAAAAAACACCTGACGACAACAGCAGTGATAATGATGTTGGCAATAATAAAAATGGAGTTAGACCTGAATGACTCTCAGATAGCCTCCCCTATTTCATAGGAGAGGTAGCACAG
>CAZTZY010000151.1:0-3673 GCA_964617765.1 uncultured Spongiibacteraceae bacterium | reverse complement strand
GCGACCAAAGTTAGAAAGAATTGCCATAAGCGACCACATAAAAGTTATTTTGTGATAAAGACTGAATGATAATCTTTATCAATATTTGATAGTAGCTTGAGTATAAAATAGACAATAAATAAATGTCGGTTTATTACCATAGTTTCAGGCATTGGCAGAGCTAATCTATGAAATTTTCTAGAATAATAATTTTGGAGAAAAGATAGAAATCCCAGCGCTGGAAGATCGGCACAAAAATCTGGCGGTAATATGTAATAATACAATCTTCATAATGCAGGCAGTGACAGGTGTTAATAATGAACGAAACCGAACAAACCACCAGCATCCACTTACTGGCAGGCCAACGCCCTGATGGCGAACTGATTTATGAGGAAGTGTTTGCCCTGACGTTGGGTGATAACTGTTATCAGTTAACCACTTCGCCGATATTTGCGCGTGGCGCTGCGAAAAATGACGTCATTCGCATGTATCCGGCCGGTCGTTTTGAAGTGGAACAATACAATGGCAACCTGTGTGTGCGGATATTGGCCAAAGCCGATATCGGTATTATCCAGCAGCGTTTACAGGCACCATTTACAGCACTGGAAGCAGAACTCGATTACCGTAATGATCGAACGCTGGTCTATAGCATACCGGTTAAAGCAGGTTTTGAGCCGATAGAAGTGGCACTGAACGAGGCACTTCAGGGTGCAGAAGCTATGTGGTTATATGCCAATGTGTATGACCCAATAGACGGCGAAACCCCGCTGAACTGGTGGCATGATTTTCTCGCACAATAATGCCGATACATCGCCAATAATGAATTCCTGAAGGTAATAACGTTTATGCTGATGCTGATTTCCCCGGCCAAATCGCTCGATTTCGAGAGCCCGTTGCCCACCAGAAAATCCTCGCAGCCTGATTTTTTGCAGCACAGCGAGAAATTGGTAAAAACCCTGCGCAAATTAAACCCGGAGCAAATCCAGGAATTGATGGATATCAGCTCACCCCTGGCAGAGCTGAATTACGCCCGTTTCCATAACTGGCACCAGCCTTTTGATGCCAACAATGCGCGACCTGCGGTGCTGGCGTTTAAAGGTGATGTATATATTGGTATGCAAGCCGAAACCTTTAATGCGAAGGAGTTTGATTTTGCGCAGCAACATTTACGCATACTTTCAGGCCTATATGGGTTATTGCGGCCACTCGATTTAATGCAGGCCTATCGCCTGGAAATGGGCACCACGCTGAAAAATCCGCGTGGCAATAACCTCTATGATTTCTGGGGCGATATCATCACAGGAGCTGTGAATGAAGTATTGTCGAAACAAAAAAATCCAGTGTTGGTTAACCTGGCCTCGAATGAATATTTCAAATCCATCAAGGCCAAACAACTGGTGGCGCCAGTGATAACACCGGTATTCAAAGATCTGAAAAACGGCCAATACAAGATGATCAGTTTCTATGCCAAAAAAGCCCGTGGATTGATGAGTGCCTACATTATCAAGAACCGGATTACCGACCCGGAACAGATCAAGGCCTTTGATAGTGAGGGTTATTATTTCAGCGCGAAAGATTCTAAAGCGAAGGAATGGGTATTTTTACGCGACTCCCCGCCACAATAACCAAACAGGCAAACATAGACTTAACCGGCAATACCTGAAATTATTTGCCCTGCACCGCGCAGGATTTATCAAAACCCAAAGAGAAAACCTATGATCCACAGCATGACGTCCTTTGCCCGTTACGAACACCTTGAAAGCTGGGGCACACTCACCTGGGAGTTGCGCTCTGTGAATCATCGTTACCTTGAGCCCAGCTTTAAAATGCCTGATTTTGCCCGTGCAAGTGAGCACTTGCTACGCGATAAGCTCAGGACATCTCTGTCTCGCGGCAAAGTAGAATGCGCATTACGCTTTGAAAAGGCCGCCATGCAGGCCGAGCAGATAGCCGTCAATGAAGAGCTGCTGAATACGCTGATTGCCGCCAATCAGCACATTGCGGCGAAACTGCCCCATGTTGCGCCCGAGCGCGCCAGTACTTTCCTTCAATGGCCGGGTGTATTAGCTTCCTCTGATATCGACAGCGCTGAAATGGAAAAAGCCGTGTTGGGCAGTTTCGATAAAGCCCTGCTGCAACTGATTGAGCATCGCAAGCGCGAAGGCGAACAGCTGGAGCAATTGATAAAACAACGCCTTGATGCCATTTCAGCCATTTGTGTAGATACCCGCAAACTGATGCCCGAGATCATGCAAAAGCAAAAACAGAAATTCCTCGATCGTTTTGCCGAGCTGCAATTAAATGTTGACCAGACCCGCATCGAGCAGGAAGTCGTATTCCTGGCACAAAAAATTGATGTTGATGAAGAGCTTGATCGCTTGAATGCTCATGTTATCGAAGTAAAAAATACCGTTGAAACTGGTGGGCCTTGCGGAAGGCGACTAGACTTCCTGATGCAGGAACTGAACCGCGAAGCCAATACGCTCGGCTCCAAATCCATACACAGTGAAACCTCACAAACCTCGGTGGATTTAAAAGTCTATATCGAGCAAATGAGGGAACAAATCCAGAATATTGAGTAATTTTATGCAAATACCCAAGGCCAACTTATTTGTTATTTCTGCCCCATCGGGTGCCGGCAAAACCAGCCTCGTCAAAGCCCTTGTAGATGATATGGGTGGCATCCAGGTATCGGTGTCGCACACCACGCGCCCGCAGCGGCCAGGCGAGGTAGACGGCATCAATTACCACTTTATCAACAAGGATACTTTTTTGGGTATGCTCGAAGAAACCGCGTTTCTGGAACATGCTGAAGTATTCGGTAATTACTACGGCACATCTCAGGAATGGGTGGAAGAAACCCTCGCCAAAGGTACCGATGTCATCCTCGAAATCGACTGGCAAGGCGCCGAGCAAATCCGCAAGATCATGGATTGCTGCTGTATTTTTATCCTGCCACCGTCATTGGCAGCGCTCGAGGAGAGGTTGAATGGCCGCGGCCAGGACAGCGCCGACGTCATCGCCAAACGCATGGAAAAAGCCCAGGCCGAAATCTCGCATTACCCCGAAAGCGACTATTTAGTGATCAATGATGAATTTGTGCAGGCCCTGAACGAGCTGAAAGCTATCGTACTCAGCGAGCGCTGCTGTACCAGTGTGCAAACCGAGCGCCATGCCCGGCTTCTGCAAGATTTACAGAAATGACCGATATCACGTATACTGCTCGCCCCCTGCAAAACGCAATAACCGCTTAAAGGTTCATATATGGCACGCATTACTGTTGAAGATTGTCTGGATAAAGTAGAAAACCGCTTTGAACTAGTGATGGTTTCTACCAAACGCGCCCGTCAAATTGCTACCGGAGGCCATGAGCCACTCGTGAAACGTGAAGGTGATAAACCGACCGTTATCGCTTTACGCGAACTGGAACTCGGGCTAATCTCTGTGCAAAGTGTTCAACGCATTGAAGATGCTGCCGATGATTTCGGGCAAGAAGAAGAGTTCTAGAACTGCCTGTTTTTACTGCTGTTAAAGCAGAGTCGACTAAGGCTCAAGTATTTGAGCCTCGTTCATTTAAGGCACATTCATTGTAAACCGTTGAGCCAAACCCTGTTGGCCTTAAAAACTGTTGTGAGTGTGCCGTGTTATCCATACTGTCGTTTGCCGATAAACTCTCCGAATATCTTGATCCCCA
>CAZTZY010000150.1:0-3817 GCA_964617765.1 uncultured Spongiibacteraceae bacterium | reverse complement strand
ATCCCGACCTTCATCCCGACCTTCAGTTCGACCTTCAGTTTTAATGTGCGGATTCACCGTTAATTCAGAAAATAATGGATAAAAATAAGCATAATTATCCAGATCGGACAAGCGACTAAATACCCGGGATTTATCCACATTGACCCGCAAAGCCTGCTCAATCACCACCTCTTCATAATCCTGCTGTACATTCAGCGATGGCTCATTGGCAAAACCTTCCTGCAAAAAACCGGCATAGGCACTGACATGCCCCATCAACGCGGCTAGTACAACAAGAAAATAAACCCAGACCCTTATTTTTAACACAAAACCCATCCATCACTTTTTATTAAAATACTTGTATCAACTGTAGACTAATATCGACATTTTCTCAATTTTCAGGCAGTTATCATTACGTAATCTCTGAATACCTGTCATTTCGTACCCTTTACAAACTCCGCACAAACTCAGGGCAGGCTCCGTGAGATATCTACGGAACCTGACACTGCATTGCATAGATTGCTCAATGCCTCACCGAATAGTTAACCGGGCTATTATTTGCTGAAAATCAGTTATTTGCTGAAACTCAGGTATTCTCTGAAGCTCAGGTATTCGCTGAAACTCAGGTATTGCCTGATTTTCAGGGAATTCCCGTAAAAGCTGATCTTTTTTAGCCAGTTCAAAATCGGCAAAATCAAAACCGGGTACCACCGTGCAATAAGCCAAGGCATAATCCCCTGCATTTTTATCCACCAATTCAGCCGCAAACCAGATATGTGCTTTCACACAATAGACGGGATTTTCGCGGTTTAATAGCGTTTCTACCATACCCCCCTGCTGCAACTCAATAATACGAATGGCTGTATTACCTTCCCCCAACAACCATAATTCATCGGATTTTATACGGTGAAAAGCTGAAAACTGATTACCCTGCAGCAAATAGATAATCGTCGTACACAAGGAACGCAGACGATTAACCTCACCAAACACACCCTGCTCATCACTGGCAAATATTCGTTTGTAATATCCACCTTCTGGATGGGCGATCAACCCTAACTCTTTGACTAAATGCGAAATACCATCCACGCAACAATCTCCCAAAAAAAAAGCCCGGAAAAACCGGGCTCTATTAATCAACACTAACCAGCGATGCATCAAAAACCATCAAAAATGAAGTACCCATCCAGCCTGCCAATAAACTACCAGCAACCACCAGCACCCTTAACGCCAGATGCGCTTTTAGCTCCAGCATTTGTTACACCCAGAACACCACAATCAGTATCTGACATCTGTCCATTGGTAGGTGCGGCACTCACTTTATAGCTCAATCCGCTTATCACCAACGTGATCTCATAGAAACTGTTAGACACAGGCACAGACTTGGCATCATCATCAATATAAAACGGCGATGCAAAACCTAAATCCGTCAGGTTTGCTGCATATGCTTTATTATTGATAAAGTATTCCTCTTGTTTACTTTGCACATCCATCAACACACCTTTTGCAATTGCACGGCGTGCTTTTAATGCGTTACCGGTGGCAGCGGGAATTGCAATGGCGGCAAGAATACCGAGAACCACCACTACAATCATCAATTCAACTAATGTAAATCCACGTTGTTTCACAATCGTCCTCACTTGGTATCGTTAATATCATTTTCACGCCAGTATACGTACTCCGTACCCGCTACACCACCCGGCATTGAGGGTATCTCAGGGTTAGCACCAGAACCTGGATCATAACCCATGTTAGCCAACCACTGGTCTGCTGCTGCCTGATCCATCAAGAAATCAATCGGGGCAGAACCTGGTAATATAATGGTTTGGCCGGCAACCGTTACATCACCGGCAATACCTGCCGCTAACTCTGCCTGGCGGGACGTGTTGTCATTGGCCGCTGTACCATCTTTCAGGTCAACCAGGAACAGGTTGGAAATACCCTCAGAAGGTGAACAGCTGCCTTCCAGTTTCACACTCGGCACGAAGGTGGTCATGAACACTTCACCTGCAACCACAACCGGTTGTGACAAGGCTTTTTCACCTGCCACTGGCGTTACACCGTCAGCAGCAAATGTCGACAGATCCACTCTCCAGCCCTTTTGCAGTGAATCAGCAGCCAATACATCAGGGCAAGTTGGATCTGAATCGACGGTGATACATAAAGTCACATCAGCAATATCGGCCAACTCTATTACACTGGAAGGCGGCACACCTGAAGTGGTAGCGCGATCCTTGATCATATAGATACGGTTCTGGTCAGTTAATTCCAGAGGATTTTCCCGGTCTCCGCTACCTATTATCACCGCATCGTAATTAGGCTGGTTAGGATAATCAGGATCAGCCATATAACCATCATAGGTAAATACCACAGCCCCTGGATGGAAGAAACGCGTATCACCCGCCGCTGTAGCATTGGCAAACGAAGCGAGTTTAGTCAATGACCAGGTATCCCGGCGATGGTTGCCATTGGTGCAAGGCAATGTCGCAGAACACTCAGGGAAATCGCCACGCCAGACATTACCGGCCACATCTCCCACATACATTCTGTCCATAAAACCGTCACTGTTCGAGTCTACTGCTTTAACAGTAGAGGGTATGGCATAGTCAAGATCTACCTGGAAATAATGCTCGTTGGTAGAACCAATCAACGTATTGTTGGTTGATTTCCAGATCAGTTCCAGCGTCAAGGCATTTACGATATAGATAGCATTACCTTCGCTATCTGGCGTCAAACCATGGGTATTGTCAAACAACCCGGTATCGTCAGCTCTTCCAGCATTGTTAGGATCAACCAGATCACCATTAACGTCATAGTTTTTGAAGTCATCCTTATCAATATCATAACCACCGCTAAATATCAGCGCAGGCGTGATATTCTCATCAAACTTGACCAGTACCGGTATCATGTTAGAGAACGTTAAACCTAATTCAAGGAAATCATCTGCCGGATCAATCGACGGATCACCCTTGGTAATTTTACCCAGATACTCAGGAGGGCTTAACGGATCCGTCACATCCAGTGAATAGTAGCTTTTGCCACCACGACGCATGCCTGAATAAATATAGGCAAAGTCATCCACACCCGCGATACCGGAATCAATAGTATTCACATTGTTCGCCGTATTGATTGAACCATCAGCATTCGTGGTGTCATCAAAGATCAATGAGGTTACCTGGCCATCCATACCATAAGGATGTTTGTTGGTACCATAAGGGTTATTAAAGAACCCTGTATTGTTAGCCAATACCGGTAAAATATTAAACAGCTCTCGAGGAATAAACGCATATTTCTCGGCGCCGGTTTCAACGCCATCGGCATCGGTATTTTCCAGGAAGTGCAACATACCGTCGTTAGCACCAAAAACAACACTCACATAAGGGTTATCGGTATCATTCGGATCATCCCAGCCTGGAATATTACCGTAGTTCAATGTAAGCGGTTTGGAATGGACAATATCCCCCAGGATCCAGTCTCTGGTGACACTGGATGTACCGGTGTAATTATAGGCAGCATGAGTTATATCAACACCACGTGCATAATGCATAATCGATTTTGCCACTGCCCTTTGCTGCAGGTTCATCGCCATCACGGTTGAAATTCTGGCAGTATCGGTAAACCATTTAAATGTTGGTCGACCCACAGCACCTACCTGGAACAATGGGTAGAATTCATCGGCATTGGCATCAGTAGGATCAAAAGCCGTAATGCCATCGTTGGTCGCATTTTCAGTGTATAACTGACGAGAACCTGTGACATTGCTATAACTGATTATGCCATCAATGAACTCGGGTATGACTTGACCACCACCACCACGACGGACAGCGCGACCATCAGCACC
>CAZTZY010000149.1:0-3893 GCA_964617765.1 uncultured Spongiibacteraceae bacterium | reverse complement strand
ATGCGTTCTTGTTCTATTTTAATGAAATCACAGGGACAGTCACTTCCCCTCTCCTCCTCTTTTCCCAAAATAACCCACCCGGAATCATCATGGCAATCGATTAACTCTGAAGAGCGGGTATTTTTGACCCGCACTAAAATCCAGTTCACCATAAACTCTCAATAATCTTTATCAAAAGGAATAGGAAGTGACTGCCCTATGTTTCTCTCTAAACAACAAATATCCAGGCAGCTAAAAATGCAAACCACGCACCTGTAGCCAGCATAACCACCGATATCCCATAGATGATGAGTGAGCGCCGTCGCAACTTGAGACAAGCTTGTCTCAGTACTGGATCAACAGGGCACGGTAAATACCGCGCCCTCCATTGCATAATGCCAGCGATGATCATGGCAAACGTCGCAAGCCCGAATACCAATGGCTTGTGTTCACTTAACCAGACAATTTGCGGGAATATTGACACTACGGAAGACAAGGCGGCACCCGCTCCCAGAGCAACCAACAAGGCGGGCAAGGCGCAACATACCAAAGTGCTAGAGCTTGTCAGCAATGACAAGATACTACTCAGTCGTGTCTGTTGCAGAGAGTTATTCATGGCTGGCCTCCTTTGTTTCAGTTTTTTTCCGCAAAACATCCACAGGATCACTAACTACTTTTGTACCAATAACATCATAACCAGCATCCTTGATTTCGAGGATGACCTTATCCACCGGTATCACCATCCCAGGCCTGGCTTCCACAACAACAGTCTTGGCCGCAAGATCGACCATGACCGCTTGTGTCTCAGGCATCTTCTTCAGTTTCTTTTCAATACCCTGCGCGCAAAACGCACAGACCATGCCATTGACGGTAAACACCGTACTCTCTGCAGCCTGCACCGCGATGCTGGCAAAACTTGCTACTAACACAATCATCATTTTTTTCATGGTAATGCCCTCATAAAATGTACATCAGGTTAAAGCGGGCTTCATGCATATTGCTGTAGCCCAGCTCGATAAAAAAACGTTTGTTTACCAGGCGCAACATGGGAGTAATTTCAGTTTCATCTGAAAGGTCATGCATACGTCTGGCTTCAAGAATGAACCAGGGTTGTGTGGCATCGTAGCCGGCTTCATAAAAGGAGAAGCCGGCTCTGGCACTACGAAAGTCGTTATTTATGGTTTCCGCACGGTAGGCACGATAACTGGCAGCAATGTAAATACGCTGGGTTTCAAAATCCAACAGCAAGCCAGGTGTGATAGCTGTCTTGCCATTGGAAAAATCATTACCCCGAATCTCACCTATGCCCACGGGCAGCCAAACATTGGCTTGTGCATCAGGGAAATTCCAGCGTTTGACCAAATGGGTATAAGTCAGCTCATGCAATTGCCGTGTGAGTGTTTTGTCATCACTGCGCATGTACAAGGTGCCGACGCCCAAAGCATCACGAGGAGTAAAGGCATAGTTAACCCATAACTCACGCCAGTTACTTCCCACATCACTCATGAGCATGGTGCTGTCCTTAAAGCCCATCGGGCCAGACCACGCTGCCGGGCTTAACCATAAAAAACAATATAACAGCCACTTGCGATGGCGGACTGAACGATAAATATTCATGAAATATCTCCATTGTGTATTGTTAAAGTGAATTCGACTTCAGGAAAGTGACATTCAAAATACAACAGGAGATTTATAGGCGGAGACGGCCTGTATCGAGATAGAGACTTTGTTGGTTAGACAGGAAAACCTGATTATCAGGTGGCCAGCCTTGACGGGGAGACAACGGCGTTACCAAGGCAAAAGCAGGCAACGTACTGACAATAACAGCATGACCTGAGTCAGATGCGTTTTTACTCTTTTCAACAGTCAGTGAAGATAGCAGTGACTGTTCACACTGCAATGCACAGGTAATGTGGCCTACCTGGATACTTTCAAGAGAAGCCGTTGTATGGCAAAGGGGCTTGTGAGCCATTTTGCCATCCATGCCCGATAAACCAGTCATTTCCGCTGCCATTAGGCAACGAGGCACCACCATTGTTATTAACAATGCAATCAAGACTAATGTACGGTTTCGACCTGTTAATCTACGCATAAAAATTCGGACAGTATCAATTGAATAAAGTTCATTGTCTCAAAGTCATCTGAACAGTAGTTGAAACATTGTAATGAAATGAAAACTGAATATCGCTAACCAACTTAGCCTTCCACCATGCTTTTGCAGTAGTTTTCGGGCATCTTCAATGAATACAAAAGTATCCTGATAAATCTTTTGCGCTTTTTATGATGAAAAGTATGGGCAGTGATATTTCGCATTAGCCGATAACCGAACCAGGCTTCTACATCGGCAATCAATCCATTTTCGGCGGCTATGCGTAACACATTCCTGAAATTGCTTTCGTCTACTTCTTCAGGACTGGCCGATTCAATTTCAATTTGTCGTTTGATCATTTTGGTGCTTATCTCATACACAAACTCAAAATTCTGGATAACACCTGCAATCAAGGTATTTTGTATTTTGCACCTTGCACGATTGCTGGTTAAACCAGTCATGGTTTGCGGTGACTTCTATGCCATCAGTCAGTGAAGAAATAACATAACACAAAACGTCAAGATCAAGTTTGTCACTCATTTTTTCCAAACTATGCAATCAAGTTGAATATATTTTATATTCACCTCACCCTTTAACCTAACGCCATTGCCCCTTTCCATCTACCGGCCCTATAAAGGTTTTAATGCCTTGTTCTGCAATGGATTTTTGGGCTTCTGTTAACGCTGCACTATCTGATTCAAATTCATCGTCCCAGACTGTTGAATTGCCGTATTCATCTTCAATTTCAAGAGCCCATAAGCCACCTTCCAAACGAAAAATATCGATATGCACGGTATTTCCTTCACTTGAAATCGACTGGCACAGTAGGGACATTTCTAATGTTGGTTCTTCGTTCATGATTGGATTGCTCCAGTTTAGGGGTTAAATTTTTGGTAAAATCGCATATTGGGCGAACATATCCTTATCTGAACATTTTGTCTAATAAGCGCATAAACATCTACAGGGCACCCATACCCTGCAGCATTTTGCGCCCACCCAATGGCTCCAAGCCCCGCTTCTGGTAAAACGCCAGAATGCGCTCGAACTCTGGCAATGCCGCCCGTTAAATAAATGCATTGTTAACAATTCGGCTTGAACTGCACATCGAGCCTGCGCAAACTTCGCACAAACAAACTTGGCACATGACGGAAATCATTATCACTGCTTAACTGAATCTCGGTAGTGCGCTGCAATATTGTTTCCAGCACCACACGCGCTTCCAGCCGCGCCAGGGCAGCACCAATACACAGGTGAATGCCATAACCGAATGACACATGGGCAGGTTTGCGTGGGCGCTGTAAATCTACCGATTCTGCTGTGCCAAAGGCTGTTTCATCACGATTGGCCGACGACCACAACAACATCACACGGCTGCCGGCCGGCAACGGCTGGCCGGCCACTTCGGTATCTTTTTTCACCAGGCGGAAATGGCCATAAAACGGTGATTCAAGCCGCACTGCCTCTTCAATAAAGCTCTCCAGCAGCGCAGGATTGCCACGCAATTGTTGTTGAAGGCCAGGAGTTTGCAGCATCAACATCATGGCACTGCCGATCAGGCTGGTGGTGGTTTCATTGCCGGCGGTTAACAGTTGTATAAGGATAGAGATAATCTCGTTTCGGCTTAAGGCCTCGCTATCCGCTTCAGATGCACGAATCAGCTCACTAACAATAGTGTCACAGGAAATTTCATTCTGGATATGCGCTTTTTCCTGATCATATTTTTCAGCGAGATAGGTAATCATCTGGTTGATTGCCATGCCGTGTGTTATCAGTTCATCGGTAGTATTAACGCCACTGAGTAAAGCCACCGAATGATCTGACCATT
>CAZTZY010000148.1:0-4030 GCA_964617765.1 uncultured Spongiibacteraceae bacterium | reverse complement strand
GCAGTAAATGAGGATTCGAGCACGGAGCTGACGCAGCTATCACAGAAAAAGACCGTTTTTAGAGATGCCCATTATTTAAAAATCTGCGTTTGTTCGGCTTTCCTGCGCTCGGCGCAGTGCTGCAGAATCTCGAGTTTGGTGGCATCATCACATTCCATCCATTGGGTAATTTCGGCCGCCGAACGATAACAGCCCAAACATATGTCTTTTTCATCTAACAGGCACACTGAAATGCACGGCGAGGCAATCGGCTTAGTCATGGCTTTGACCTTCTATCAACTGTAAGGTTCGATTAAACAGTTCACTATTGGCGACATAATTCCTCGCACCCTGTAACAGGGATTGTTGTTGCTCAGGCGATAATTCCCTTTTAATCTTCGCCGGGCTACCCAATACCATCGAACCATCGGGCACCACCATGCCTTCCGTCACCAGGGCATTCGCTCCCACAATACAACCCTTGCCGATCACTGCACCATTCAGTACCACCGCATTAATGCCTATCAGCGTGCCATCACCAATCGTGCAGCCATGCAGCATCACTTTATGGCCAATGGTGACATCATTGCCGATATGCAATGGAAATCCGGGATCAACATGCAACACACTGCCATCCTGCACATTGGTTCTCTCGCCAATGGTAATGGTATCGTTCTCGGCACGAATCACGGTGTTAAACCATACGCTGGCATGTGATTTCAGGATCACATCACCAATAACCGAAGCGTTAGGCGCAATAAAATGGCCCTCACCTTGCAACACCGGTTTTTTATTTTTTACTTCGTATAAACTCATACTTCACCCAGATCATCTATCGTCATCACCGGCCACACTTGATACGCCGGTTCTTCGTAAGGATGTGCACTCATCATTGCCAGAACAGCCGGCCTGATAAATTGCTCTTCACACACCATTTCAATTTTCAATTCTTCAACTATTGTAAATTGCAGTTTTTCACCGATAGCAGGTTCGGCTCCTGCCAATGGCCGAAACTGGCCTTGCCCAACAACCTGCCAGCAACAACTGTCATACTCACCGATACGCCCTGCACCTGTGGCAAATACTGCTGCCTTTACTCTATCAGCAGACTCTAACGGTACATAAAAGCAGAACTTATACAGCATCGCCTTCTTCCCAGGCATCATCGGTTTTAATCGTTGAATCATATCCCGGTATATCTTGTTCCAGTTCATTGTTTATGACTTCATCCTGCATGCCACGGCTTTTCTGGCTCGCCCTGAACTCGGCTGCAAATTGCTCCAGACGACCTTCACTGATAGCCAGGCGAATATTCGCCATATGATTCTGGTAAAAACGCAGATTATGGATCGTGTTCAATTGAGCTCCGAGCATTTCCTTGCACTTGTCGAGGTGATGCAAATAGGCACGGGTAAAATTCTTGCAGGTGTAACAATCACACGCCTTGTCTAACGGTTCAATACTGAAACGATGTTGTGCATTGCGAATTTTCACCACGCCTTCACTGGTAAATAAATGGCCATTTCGGGCGTTGCGCGTAGGCATCACGCAATCAAACATGTCGATACCGGCCATTACACCATCCAGCAGATCTTCCGGCGTACCCACACCCATCAGGTAACGCGGTTTATCCACCGGCATATTGCCCGCCAGATGCTCGAGGACTTTTTGCATTTCTTCTTTCGGCTCTCCCACCGATAAACCGCCAATCGCATAACCATCAAAACCAATAGCTTTTAAACCTTCTAACGATTCATCACGCAGGTTGAGATACATACCACCCTGGATAATGCCGAACAATGCCGAAGGATTATCACCATGCGCATCCTTGCTGCGTTTAGCCCAGCGCAACGATAACTGCATCGAATCACTCGCCTGCTTTTCAGTCGCAGGATACGGCGTACATTCATCAAATATCATCACAATATCCGAACCGAGATCACGTTGAACCTGCATCGAGGATTCCGGACTCATAAACACCTTGCTGCCATTCACCGGTGACTGAAAAGTAACGCCTTCTTCTTTTATCTTGCGCATCGCGCCCAGGCTGAATACCTGGAATCCGCCGGAATCTGTCAATATCGGTTTTTGCCACTGAGTGAAATTGTGTAGATCACCATGCGCCTTGATCACGTCAGTGCCAGGCCGCAACATCAAGTGAAAGGTATTGCCCAGAATAATATCGGCATCGATTTCTTCGATATCGCGCGGCAACATACCTTTAACCGTGCCATACGTACCCACTGGCATAAATGCCGGCGTACGCACCTTGCCACGCGGGAATTCAATAAAGCCGGTTCGGGCCTTGCCTGCTGTGGCGGTAATTTCAAATTGCATAAAACATTTTCTATCCGACATAAGTCTCACTCAAATGGGGTAATTTTCGGCATTAAACAACAACATGGCATCGCCATAACTGAAAAAACGGTACTTTTCTGCAACGGCCACCTGGTAAGCATGCCGAACCGTTTCAGTACCCGCAAACGCTGAAATCAACATCAACAAGGTTGATTCCGGCAAATGGAAATTGGTAATCAACACATCCACACAGTTAAAACGGTAACCAGGATAAATAAAAATACGGGTGTCGCCAGAATACGGCTGAAGATCACCATTCATGCTCGCCGTTTCCAGTGCTCGCACAGCCGTAGTACCCACAGCCACCACCCGCCCGCCTAACGTTTTGGCTTTGCGAATTTTTTCACAGGTTTCTTCGGTAACCTGCAACCATTCACTGTGCATCACATGGTCATGGATATTATCCACTTTTACCGGCTGAAATGTGCCTGCACCCACATGCAAAGTCACTTCAGCAAAATCCACACCCTTGGCTTTCAAGACGGCAATCAGCGCCTCATCAAAATGCAAACCGGCAGTAGGCGCGGCCACCGCACCGGGATGTTGCGCATAAACAGTCTGGTAACGGCTGGCATCCAGCTTTTCATCGGCCCGGTCAATATAAGGCGGTAGCGGCATATGGCCAATTTGTTCAAGCACATCCAGAACCGGATGCGAAAATTGCAGGCGAAACAGGCTGCCCTGCCGCTCGATCATAGTTGCCGAATAATCGGAAGGGTTCTGTAATCCATCATCGGCATAAAAATCTATAATAGCGCCAGGCTTGGGCGATCGACTGGAACGAACATGAGCCAACACCACAAACTCACTCTCAACCCGTTCAACCAGAATCTCCAGATGGCCACCCGTGGATTTTTGCCCGAATAAACGCGCGGCAATCACCTGGGTATTATTCACTACCAGCACATCGCCTTCTTCCAGGTAATCGATAATCTGGTGAAAATGCTGATGTGACAATTCTCCCGCAGGCAAAACCACCAGCAAACGGCTTTCAGTGCGATTCTCGGTGGGATACCGGGCTATCAGCTCATCGGGTAAAAGGTAGGTAAAATCAGCCGTTTTCATGCATGGGTATCATTTAAATAATGGAATTTAGGCATTATACGCAAAAGCAGCAACGCGGTCGAAACACAATCAACCGGCAATAGCAGTTGAACTTAGACAATCCATTGGTATAATGCCGCCTCCTTGTTGTGGCATAGGTTGTGGCATAGGTTGTGCCGTTGATTGAGATACAAAAAACACTTCAGGGATAAAACAACTGGATATGTACGTCTACCTGTCATATCCATCAATAACGAGTTTAAAGCCAGTGTGGTGAAATCGGTAGACACACGGGATTCAAAATCCCGCGCCCTTAAAAGCGTGCCGGTTCGAGTCCGGCCACTGGTACCATCTGATAGTTTTAAGCGGTTTTAAGAAGTTCAAAAAACACTCTGAAAGCCGCTAAATTCAACGACTTATCCTAAATAACCATCCTATCGCGTCCTAATATCCCTTAGAAAAGCCTAAACATTTGTTGTTATTTTTGTTGTTACTTTTTAAATTGTTGTTACATACTGTAAAAATGTAACAACAAAAAGAGGGTAACATCATGGCTGACAAGCGATACGACACCGATCTTGCAATCAAAAACCTCAAGCCATCTAACAACCGTAATCCTGATAAAACACAACCATACCTTGTTGAAAAG
>CAZTZY010000147.1:0-4043 GCA_964617765.1 uncultured Spongiibacteraceae bacterium | reverse complement strand
GCTATTTTGACCAATTCATATAACTGGAAAGGTTAGCTAAATATGCAATCGACCATGTTGAAAGCCAAATTACACCGTGCTCGTGTAACACATGCAGTTCTTGAATATGAGGGCTCCTGTGCTATCGATGGCCGTGTATTGGATATGGCTGGTATTCGTGAATACGAACAAATACAGATTTATAACATTGATGGTGGTCACCGCTTCACTACCTATGCAATTCGTGGCGAAGAAAACAGTGGCATTATTTCCGTCAATGGCGCAGCTGCACATATGGCTAAAGTCGGTGATCGCGTGATCATTTGTGCCTATGGTGTTTACTCAGAAGCCGAGCTAATCAACTTTAAGCCGCGCTTGATTTACATGAATCTTGATAACACTGTTAGTCATGCATGTAATGCCATACCAGTACAGGTAGCGTAAAAGCTTCCATTTTTTATTTTAACGCCGCTTTTGCGGCGTTTTTTGTTTTTAGCTTGTCATTTTTAGATGTCTCGTCCCTGATAAAGTAGTCTCTGCAAAGGTTAGTTCTATCGCCATAAGGAAATCACCAAAAAAACATCTGAACCAAAACCTTTAAAGCCATCCAGTTAATTGAAAAGAATTCCAGAAATCGACCTTTTTACCATCGATGACCAGGGTTTCTACTCCTATAATTCTCAAAACTGTCAGGCAATAAATATCAATGACTCCGCGGCCAAATAAATAAAGCACCGAAATTCATGTTTTCTACAGATTGCATGTACTATATTTATCCACATTATTTTTTAAAAGAGTTTAATTCATGCATGTTCTTGTTATTGGCGGAACCGGATTTATTGGATATCACATTGTCGAACAGTTATTGTCCAAACAATTTGAAGTCACTGTATTAAGCCGTAATCCCGAGAAGGCCAAAAGAACTTTTGGCGAGAGCGTTCATTACTGTAAAGGTGATTTAACATTCTTTCACGACATTAATTTTATCAGCCTTTTTGAAGGCATTGATGTGATGATCTATGCTGCTGGTGTTGATGAACGGGAAACTCCAAAAGGTGACCCCTATGCATTTTTTTATAAGGAAAATGTCACGACATGTGTCAATATGTTAGAAAAATCCAAAGAGCATGGTGTTAAAAAAGCCATTGTTCTCGGTTCAATATTTTCATATGTCAATGAACTGCACCCAGAACTCGAACTATATACTCATCATCCTTATATTCGTTCGCGTATAGAACAGAAAAAACAGGCACTGGCCCTCTCAGAAAAACGCTTTATAGTGAATGTGGTAGAGATACCGTTTGTGTTTGGTTATACCCCTGATCAAGGCACTATCTGGAAAACCCTCGTCAACTATATTCGCATTGCCAATCCACTGGTAGTTACTCCCGGTGGAGCCAATGCGATTAGCGTACAGAATGTGGCAAAAGCAATTGTGGCAATTATTACCCAGATAAAAAACAGCGGTGGCATTCCCATCGGTGATGAAAATTTAACCTGGGTAGAAATGCTGGAACGGATCGGCAACATCGTCAACAGCAAGCCCAAAAATATTACCCTGTTACAACGCGGATTATTTTCCGACCTCACCCGAATGGGGGCTTTTTTTCAGGAGTTTATCGGTATAAGCTCTGGACTCGATCATCGATACATCAGCAAACTGATCAATCTGGAAGCCTTTTTGGATACCTCCGAAATCAAAAAACAATTGCAGTATGAAGGCGGAGACCTGGATCAGGCTTTTGCAGACACAGTAAAAGCCTGCCCACACAATGCCTGGGTAGATAACTTGCAACGTTCGATGGACTGGATTAGCGAGAGCACACTGCAAACATTAAAACGTCTCGATAAAATGACTACACCCAAAAAATAAGCATTTACAGCCGGAGAAAACCTTATGACACGACTAGCAGGAAAAACAGCAATTATTACTGGTGCAGCCCGCGGCATGGGTGCAGTGACTGCCGAGCTTTTTATCGCCAATGGTGCCAATGTAGTTATAGGCGACATCCTGGAAACTGAAGGTAAAGCCCTTGCAGAAAAATTGGGTAGCAAGGCACGCTTTGTGAAACTCGATGTCACCTCTGAAGCAGATTGGCAGAATGCAGTTACCACCGCGGAAAGCATGGGGCCGCTTAACGTACTTGTTAACAATGCGGGCATTCTTGTCTTCAAGGCCATCAAGGACCAAACCTCCGCAGAATACATGAATGTGCTGAACATCAATCTTGTCGGCTGTTATAACGGTATTCGGGCGGTGATAGAACCCATGAAAAAAGCCGGCAGTGGATCCATCATCAACATCTCTTCCATTGATGGCTTCCAAGCCAAAAACTCGCTTTCGGCCTATGCATCATCCAAGTGGGGCATGCGCGGTTTAACCAAAGCGGCAGCCGCTGAATTAGGACACCACAATATTCGCGTGAATACTGTTCACCCTGGCGGCATCAATACTGCCATGGGCAACTCTGATCAACTCGATGATAAATCAGTCAATGTGTTCTATAAAAATCATCCTTTGCCAAGAGTCGGCATGCCTGTTGAAGTCGCGCGGATGTCCCTATTTTTGGCAACTGATGAAGCGAGTTATTCCACCGGTTCTGAATTTATGGTCGATGGTGGATGGAATGGAGGCCTGACCCTTGAGTTTTTACCCAAATCCTGACCTTAAACATGACCACCAGGTGTAGCAAAAACCTGCACCTGCAACAAAAATGAGATTGTTATTATGGCTCTTCTAACACCAGAACAATTAAAAAAACGCGCCAATGATTTAATCCGTTATCATGCTGAAGCGACTGAAAAAAACGAATGGACATTTTTTGTTGACGAAATGTATGCACAAAACTGTGTCTATACCTGCGAATACGCGGGAACTTTTTTGGTATGCTCTGAAGGCATAGAAAAAATAAAGGCTACCCATTATGGCCGTGACATGCAGTATGGCTGGGAAGGCTGGACCTTTCCTTACATGGGAGTTTATGTCGGGGAAAACAACAAAATCATTAATCACTGGATGAATCGCGCACCCGGCAAACGTGCCGATGGCAGTTATTTCGAAACTCCCGGTGTATCATTTATTACCTTTGATGGTGATGGGAAAATATGCCGGCAACTCGATGTGTTTGACCTGGCTCACCAAATGAAACTGTGTGATGCGATTGCAGAAATTGGCTTACTCTCACCCGCATTGAAAGACAACTGGGTTAAACCCATGAAGAAAAAACTGATTGAGATGTTATCAATCAACCTCGATTAAACGCTGAAACAAGGCTGGTTTTTACCTATAACAATTTATCAGGATTTAAAATGCCCGCCGGATCAAACATCTGTTTGATTTGACGAAAGAATTCAATCTCCTGTGTTGACCGTGAACTAGCCAATAAATCCTTTTTCAACAAACCAATTCCATGTTCTGCGCTTGCTGTCGCAGAATATTTTTTTGTCACTGCCTTTATCACTACAGCGCAATCCTGAACCATCTTCTCAAAATCAGATTCATTAACACTGTCAGGCCTGATGACATTCAGATGTACATTGCCGTCACCTAAATGCCCAAACCAAATTAATTCCAGTTGGGGATTAACCTGCATGAATCCCTGCTCAAGATCGATAAACCAGTCTTGTAAATGGACAAGTTGACAAGCCACATCATTTTTATAGGGTTTCAATAAATTGATTGTCGAGGAAATGAGCTCACGATATTTCCATAGAGTACATGACTGCACATAATTATGGCTGATGATCACATCATATCCACCAAGTACACTTGCAACAGATTCTAATAAGGCGTCGTTTTTATCGAATTCGATTAACAAGTAAAATGTATAATTTCTGTCAAAAGGATTATCTAATTGATGTTTACAGATAACATGGCGTAAAGCATTCAAACAAAAAAACTCAGCGGCATTCAAATCAACCGCTTTACGTAAAGATAAAAAAGTTGTCAACATAGACTGTAAGCTACTAAACCCTAGCAACAGCGTCGATTGCTCCAGCATCGGTCGGGTGAGCTTGAATGTGATTTCAGTAATAATGGCAAGGGTGCCTTCAGAACCTATTAG
>CAZTZY010000146.1:0-4056 GCA_964617765.1 uncultured Spongiibacteraceae bacterium | reverse complement strand
CTTGATGCTGGCTGGGAGCAGGCCATGCGTAATGTCGTCGATAAAATTATGGTGATTGATGATCTGGCTGACAGAAAGCATGATTGTGATTTACTGTTAGATCAATCGCTGGATTGTAAAGAAGATGCGTATAAACCCTGGGTGCCGAAAGCTTGCACAATATTGGCAGGTGTTAAATATGCGTTGTTAAGACACGAATTTATCCAATGGCGTGAATATAGTCTGGCGCGTCGGCAACAACCGGTTTTTCATAGCCTGCTAGTGAATATGGGTGGCATTGATAACGGTAATTTTACCGGGAAATCGCTGGATATGCTGGCGCAATGCAAGTTCCCTGCTAATTTTAAAATTACTGTGGTGATGGGTCTGGCGGCACCCTATCTGGCGCAGGTGCAAAAGCAGGCGAAACACATGCCAGTGGCCACAGAGGTAAAGGTTAATGTCAGTAATATGGCAGAAATCATGGCAAACAGTGATCTGGCTATTGGTGCTGCAGGCAGTACGTCGTGGGAACGATGCTGTTTGGGCTTGCCTGCATTGATGCTGGTATTGGCCGAAAATCAGCAGCATATTGCAGCGGCACTGGAGAAATCCGGGGCGGTGATGTTGATTCATGAGATAAATGATATCGTGGGAGACATCGATCGGATCATGCAATCAAACAATATCCTGGCAACAATGGCTCGTGCTGCGGGGAATCTGGTCGATGGAAAAGGTATAAATACCGTAGTAGCCTGTATTGAGGGTGCGTGTGAATAATACAAAACTGGATAATGGCCATGTACGCATCATGCAAGAGAGTGATCTTGGGCAAGTGCTATCCTGGCGCAATCATATTGATGTAAGGCGATTTATGTACAGCCAGCATGAAATTGGCAGTGAGGAACATAAACGCTGGTTCGCCAGTGCCTCGCAGGATAACCAGCGGCATTTGCTGATTTTTGAGCAGGATGGACAGCCACAAGGATTTGTACAGTTCAAACAGCACGACAATGGAGTCATTGCTGATTGGGGGTTTTATCTTTCGCCTGAAGCCGAAAAAGGCACCGGGAAAAAACTCGGTAAAGCGGCACTGGATTATATTTTCCATGATAAATTATTTCATAAGGTTTGTGGTGAGGCGTTAGGTTTTAATGAGAAATCGATCAAGTTCCATCTTGGTTTAGGTTTCAGGCAGGAAGGCATATTACGTGAACAATATTTTGATGGTGAAAGCTATCATGACATATATAGCTTTGGCTTATTATCGCGTGAATGGCACCAATAATATTGAGATGAAAAAATGAAAATGACATACCCTGACATGTGTATCAATGGCCGTCATATTGGTACCAATCGGTTGCCATATATTATTGCCGAACTTTCGGCCAATCATAACGGCAACATTGAGACAGCCTTCGAAATCATTGCCATGGCTAAAAAAGCCGGTGCTGATGCGGTAAAAATCCAGACTTATCGGGCTGATACCATAACTATAAAATGTGACCGTCCGGAATTTAAAATAACAGGTGGTTTGTGGGGTGGCCGCACTTTATATGATCTTTATGAAGAAGCCTACACGCCCTGGGAATGGCACAAACCCTTGTTTGATTATGCCAAAAAACTCGGGATTACTATTTTCAGCTCGCCTTTTGATAACACTGCAGTAGATTTGTTAGAGGATTTGAATGCGCCGGCCTATAAAATTGCCTCGTTTGAAGCCATTGATTTGCCCTTGATCAAGTATGTTGCCGCTACAGGCAAGCCGATGATTATCTCCACGGGCATGGCTGATGCACAGGAAATACAGGAAGCCATTGAGGCGGCACGCTCCGGAGGCTGCAAGGAATTGGCGATTTTACATTGTGTAAGCGGTTACCCAGCGCCCGCCCAGGATTATAACTTGCGCACTATACCCGATATGATAGAACGTTTTGGTTTGGTGACGGGTTTGTCTGATCATACCCTTGATAACACCACGGCCATTACCAGTATTGCCATGGGCGCCAGTATTATTGAAAAACATGTGACACTTGACCGGAATGGAGGCGGGCCAGATGACAGTTTTTCTCTCGAATCGAATGAGCTTGAAGCATTGTGCAAGGATGCAAAAACAGCATGGCAAGCGTTAGGGAAGATAGATTACGGCCGTAAATCAAGTGAGCAGGCTAATGTCATTTTCAGGCGCTCACTTTATTTTGTCAAATCTATCAAGGCAGGTGAAGTGATTACTACGGAGCATGTTAGAAGTATAAGACCGGGTTATGGTTTGCCGCCGAAAGAACTCGAAAACATTCTTGGTAGGCGAGTCTGTACCGATGTTGAATTCGGTTTGCCAGTAGCTTGGGCTCTTATTGCGGATTAAAATTCATGCTGTTGAATATTGAAAAGGTTTGTACGTGGGCATTCTGAATAAAATACTAAAAGTACCTTCTGCAATCCGAAATTCTTTGCAGAGAGATAAAAATTGCCAGCAATTTTGTGAGTACTTCGGTGCTCATAAACATCCGGCCAAAGGCAGTGAAATATTACTTGTCCAGGCGACAGAAGATCCATTTTATCTGGGTTTGTTGGGTTTGATTGCGCAATCCATCCAAGCCAGCCATGGCGTTGTGATTCACTATTATCTGTTGCGTTCTATCACTGTAGGTGAATCCATTTCGCTGGAACGCTGGATTAAGGCGCGGGTTTTCGACAACCTGCTGATGAACTACAAGTGGCGGAAAATTTATCAAACCTTTTGTGATAAAGAAGGCTTTGCAGCATTGGGATTTAATCCTGTCTATGATATTGCCGATTTTCTGCGTGCAAAAAAAATACAAAATACTATCGCTTCAAAGCAGGCGTTAGTTGATCTTGTGATTGATGGAATTCTTGTGGGTGACTTGATATACGATTGCTACTTACGCTTCAAGCCGGCTCCCACACTTGATGTGAAAGACAGGTATTTATGGTTACTGTTATGGGAAACATTGCGTCTGCTGCGGCGTTCACAATCTTATTTTTGTACCTATCAACCGAGCATATATCTGACCAGCTATACTGTTTATATACAGCACGGCATACCGGCGCGTGTTGCCCTGGCAAATCAGGTCAAGGTGGTGTCGTTTGGTGATATGCCGATACTTTACAAAATACAGTCTGTAAATGATGTATTGCATATGCGCGATACCAGTCACTATGCAAGTGAATTCGACAGTTTGCCGCAGCAGGAAGAAAAACTGGCGCTGGCTGAAGCGGCATTGCAAAAGCGTTTGGGCGGCGGTATTGATGTCGCTACTACCTATATGCGCCAATCAGCATACAGTCTTTCGGTGCTTGATGTGCCTGACGTTAAGGATCATGTCATTATCTTTCTGCATGATTTTTATGATGGCATCCATATATATCCAGATATTATTTTCCCTGATTTCTGGGAGTGGGCAGCTTTTACTATAGATACTTTGATGAAGCTGAATATTCCTTTTGCCGTAAAGCCGCATCCAAACCAGATTGGCGAGAGTGCCATAGCACTTGATTTATTTATCGAGCGTTATCCCGGCTTTAAGATACTGAATCCCAAAATCACCAACAAGCAACTCGTTGCTGCCGGTATGTCTTGTGCCATTACAGTGTATGGCACGATTGGCCATGAAATGGCGTATATGGGCGTGCCCGTTATAACCTGTGCCCGACACCCTCATCACAGCTTTGATTTTTGCCATAATGCTAAAACACAAGATGAATATATAGCACTCCTGGCAAATGCCCGGCATTTGCCTTTTGATAAAGCAGAAATGCATCGCCAGAGCCTGGCTTTTTATTATATGCATAATCTGCATAAAACCGATGGCGCGCGGGAAATGATGGCGCTGGTGAATGGTATCAGGTTCAAGGGCGGAAACTCTGAAGTTGATATGTTAGGTGCGATGTTACAGTTGCAGGAAATGCCGGCATTCAGGCAGCAGATACAACTGTTGATGTAGTGGATGATGACAAAAGAATCTGGCTATACAATCTATTTGAGAATAAGTAATGCATAATTTGAAGAATTTAATAAAGAGTTTTTTGCCAAAAAACATACTGAATATATTGCAG
>CAZTZY010000145.1:0-4332 GCA_964617765.1 uncultured Spongiibacteraceae bacterium | reverse complement strand
ATCAAAAACTATTTAATGCAACATATTCAAATCTTCGAACAATGATACATGGCGTGTTGTTTATTAAAAAACTACCTGAAGGAAATCCGTTGGAATTTAATTATTCATATTATTTGACACCAAACTATAATATTTTTGATAAAAACAAAGCAGAAACTCTTGCTAAAAAATTGAGCAACGTGATTAGACCATGGTAATAATTAGCTGCAAAAGCCCTTATGTGATATTTATTTTACTTCCCAAACAAAACCTAATGAATCTAGCTTTTCTTTACTATCTTGCAATAAAACATTTTTTTTAATTCTTTGATTTGCTACCCAAGTCCCCAAAGAATAACCATCTGAACATTTAAATTTCCCTAAAACACAGCAATGACCATTAACCTTTTGAAACTCTTGCAGATGCTGAAAACCAATTTCCCATTTTTGTTGAAATACATCCCAAACAAAACCTAATTCATTCAACCTCGCTTTATATTCTGGCAACATAGTATTCTTTTTCTTTCGCTGATTAACCACCCAGAATCCCAAGTTATATCCATCCACTGTTTCATATATTGCGTTTACTTTGCAATGCCCATGTTTATTTACAAACTCTCGTAAATGCTCATATCCAATTTCCCATTTTTCTGAAAATGGATTCCAAATAAAACCTAACGCATTTAACTGGTCTTTATATTCTAGCAATAATGTATCTCTATTCGTTCTTTGAGTACCAACCCATGTACCTAAGTCAAAACCATCATCAGATTTAAATTTCCCTGAAACTTTACAATGCCCTTGTTTATTTACAAACTCTTTCAAATATTGAAAACCTATTTCCCATTTATCAGATAATGCATCCCAAACGAAACCTAGCGAATCTAACCTTTCTATATATTCTGGCAATAGCATATTTTTATTTGCTCTTTGAGTACTTACCCACACCCCCAAATTATATCCATCTATACTTTCATATGATGCTTTTACTTTACAATTTCCATATTCCCTTGCAAACATTTGCAAATATTGAAAACCAATCTCCCATTTATCAGATAATACGTCCCAAACAAAACCTAACGAATCTAACTTTTCTATATATTCAGGTAAAAGCTTATCCTTATTTGCTCTTTGATAACTTACCCAACTGCCTAATTTATATCCATCCAAAGCATTAAACCTTAATGCAACATTGCAATTCCCATATTGATCAACAAACTCTTGTAAATGCTGAAAACCGATACACCATTTATCAGATAACGCATCCCAAACAAAACCCAATGTATCTAAGTTCGCCTTGTATTCTGCTAACATGGAATTTCTATACTTTCTTTTTACACTAACCCATTGCCCTAACTTATATCCATCTGTGCTTTTATATTCAAAATTAACCCTACAATGCCCATTCTCCCGCACAAACTCCTCCAACAACCCATACCAAAACACAAACGAACTTAAGTTCAAGCCAAGCTCATTCTCTATCCTTTCCAGCTGATGGGTAATTTCCAGCGTTTCATCGTGTATATCGAGTTTGAGTTTTGTTGCTGCCAGGCCTACTTTTTCGCGCTTGGCATTTTCTTTTTCCAGTGCTTCATTCAAGCCTGTTTGAAATGAATGTGCGCCGAGGTTATTAATGTTGCTGACCAGATCAAATACCACAGGCTTGATGCCACCGCCCACTTGCAGGCAACGGCCCAGCTGTTGTAAATAAATAATCGGTGAGGTGGTTTTTCTTAACAGGATAACGCTGTTCACATGGCGTATATGCAAACCTTCATTCAGCATATTGACGGATAATAAAATATGCACGGCCTTGTCGGCATTGGCATTTTCAAAGGCGGCGAGTTGTTCATTGTTTTGTGCATCGGTATTGGCACTGTGTACAAGGTAGTTAGTGCGTGTGAGCATTTCCTTGCGTTGTTTGCCGGCCAGACGGAACCAACGGCTGACTTCTTCCTGCATTTCATCGAGGTGGTCGATATCTTCACAAAACACGATGTATTTACCGGCAAGTTTTTCCAGATGTTTATCGAGTATTTGCGGAATGCCGGAGCTTTGTTCCCAGTCGATTTTTATCTTTTTCAAATCGTCGAGGTTTTGGGCTTTTTGTTCGGCGGTGGCTTTGCATGTTTCAATGGCCTGTTCATATTCTACAAGGGTTTCATCGAGGGAATACAAACCACTCACATACAGGGGATTGGGCAGGATAGCTTTGGCAATGGCATCGTGCAGTGTAATTTCGTTGGCGACTGAACCTTCAAACAGTTCATCGACCATGTTCCTTTGGTTATCGAGAAAACGTATGGGTGTGGCGGATGTGCCTAGCACTTTCGCATTCGGGCAGGTTTGCATTAATCGCTGTACACCTTCACCCCACACATCGGCACCTGCCCGGTGAAATTCATCGAGTACAATCAATTGCGGGTTAATGGCTAACCATTCTTCTTTAGTGGCATTGGCTGCTTTGGCGTAGGTCATATAGGTGACGTTATCGCGCCACGGCAGCAATTTTTTCTGGTTGGCCAAAATGAAGTGGCTGGGCGCAAGGAAGATACAGGCATGGGGCATGGCATCAATCAATGCCTGGCCGACAATATAGCTTTTACCGGTGCCTGTCGCCTGCACCACCGCCACACGCTGGCTTTCAATAAACTGTTGCCTTACCTTGATACTGGTTTGCAGGTTATGGGCTGCCAGTTCCAGCGAGGGTGTTACATTGCCTTCCTGGTAGTTGCTGACCAGGGTTTTGATTTTTTCAAAATCAAACAGTGCCATATTGAAATCGGCCAATGCCCTTACATTCAAACCCCGTGCATTTTCAACATAGCCATTCAGGCTGATGAGTTCATAGTTATGGCAGTTGTATTTGAGCGAGGCCTGGTCTTCAAATTTGATAAGTTCGATTTTGGTATCATCAAACGTTAAAGGCGATTTGTGGTTTTTAGCCTGAATGATGAAGGTAGGTTTATCGGGGCTTTCGGGATGATAGAGTAATAAATCAGCGCCCTTATCGTTTCTGCCGGCATTACGCTTTACCAGCCAACCGTTGCCCTTGTATAAATATTCCAGATAACACTCAAGCAATTCACCTTTCTCTACCAATGCGGCGGAATTGAGTATGTTATAGATTTCATCAAAGGCCTTTTGCTGCGTGGCGATGATGAGGTGATTGGGCAGTTGTGTGTTTGTCATGGGTGATATATGTAAACTTGATCCTTCATGTAATTATTATGATCTGAGTAAAATTCTAATAACATTAACACTATTTTTATTAACTATATTCCCTGATATAACCTATGCCATTGCTGCCACTAAAGTTTCCAGCGCCTTGATGCGCACTGGGCGCTTATTGACAAGGATATCTTCATGAATCTTTAACACGATACTCTTGAGTAACTCTGTGGTGGTTTCTATATGCGTGGTTTCGCGCAATGCTTCCAGCTCTTCTGCTACGTGGCGACCCTTTAAAGAGATACGTTTGCTGGCCTTGCCTTTAGCGAGGTCACTGTCTAGTAACTTGGCCAGGTTCACTGGCGAAATCTCCTTGCTGGCTAGAGCATGGATATAATATTTCACCAGGCTTTGCGAGAAATCTGGCGAGGCGCCCAGATAATCACTGGCCAGATTCAGTATATCGATGAGGTGTGAAGGCAGCCGGCCTTCTACAGATTTGCGTTGCACATCTAACTGTTTCTTTATAGCGGGTGTCGATTGATGGGGAATAACTGCCACGGAATCACAGTGATCACACACGCCCACCAGCACATTCTTGACGATGCCACTGCCATCGCTGAACGGTACGTTGCGTAACTTGAAGGTAACATTACGAAAAGAACCACAGTGTTCACAAGCTGCTTTCTTTTTGTCACCTTCTTTTAAAATATTCATGATTCACCTCAATGATGAACACTGATAAAAACAGCATCAGGTTCAATAAAATACCACTAGATGTACCAGGCCTGCCCTTGATAGCGAGTTTTGACAATATGCACTGCAATGCTTGCATCCCAATGGTGTGGGCTTGAACTGTGTTCATTGCCTCTGGCCTTTCTCAGAATTTGGGCCACTTCTTCGTTGCTTACTACGCCCACTTCCAGCAAGTTTTTTACATCGATATTATTTCTGGCTTCATGCAGTACTTGCCCCGATTCCAGGCACTGTATTACCTGCTTTCTGGCTTCTGAAAATTTAACCATTGTTTCATCCTTGTTAATATTGTACGACATATATCGTACAAGTCAAATCCGTTCGTTAATAGTATGGGTTAATAAACTTTAAGGAAGCTCTGAATAATTCATTTTTGTCATTCTGAACCCATTCGCATTACTCAGGGTAAACTCCGTGAAGAATCTTT
>CAZTZY010000144.1:0-4402 GCA_964617765.1 uncultured Spongiibacteraceae bacterium | reverse complement strand
ATAGCCATTGGCTAATTGCGCGTATTTTCCTTCAGGAATTGGCATGGATAATCTCCCAAAAAGCACAGAAATAAAGGAAGAGCATTCTATGCCATAGCCGGGTTATTGGCAAAATTACGGCTTGTTCAGGCCGGCTAGAACTTGTTCTGCACAAGCCGTCTACCATTGCCCCGCCCACCGCAAAAGCACCGATCAACACGCCATTACTGTAAAGCGGATAACCGCCGCCCAGCAGGGTAATTTGCGCTAACTGCAACATACTTTGGGCAATATCGGGGGCTTCTTTTACCGCACGGGCAAAATCACTACTGGATAAGCCCAACAAGGCGGTGCGGGCTTTTTTCTCCACCAGTTCATCGGCAATAATCGAAGCGCCATCCATAGTCACTTTTGCTTTCACCCGGCCATGCATATCCACAACGCACGCACTGATCACGATATTCATCGCAGTAGCGCACTCAACGGCTTTATTCACCAGTGCTAATGCTGATAGATGGGAAATACTGTTTTGGTTCACGGTTATCATGACTACCTCGCAACTTTCTTCACAACTCTATTCGACAATGGCAGGATTGGCCTGCGCCGGATGCCCGAGAAAACCTGTCGGTGATGGCGGTTGGCGACCATCAATATCCAGGACACCGTATTTCACAGCTTCTTCCGCCGCCACCAGTATTTGCCCGGACTTGTTCATTAACTGGCTATCATCATACAAGGCATTAATCACCCGACCGGTAAATTCCGGGCTTTCGGACATCACCGCAAGACCACCGTATTTCTCCGGTTCGGTCTCTATCAATTTCAACGTGCGTTCGGTGCGCAACAAACCCATCCAGATACTGACACAAGCCACATGGTAAGGCCGAAAATCCACTGCCATATCGTTAGCGAATTTATCCACGGCTGCCTTGCCACCACCATAAGCGGGCCCATGCATATAACAACGGCCACCTGCCGATGAGGTATGTACTATTAAACCTGGATGTTCAGTGGGCGATGTGCGCAACATTAAAGGAGCAGCGTAGTAACTCGATACATAATGCGAGCGCATACCAACATTCATGATATCCAGTTGGTTTAAAGATTTTTTCCAGAACGGTTTTTTGTCGACCAGGCCTTCAGGTATGGCACAGGCATTATTGACCAGGATATCCAGACGTCCCTGCTCTGCCTGCACTTTTTCAAACAGCGCTTTTACCTCTTCATCATTGGCATGATCGACAACAACGGGAATACCAATAGCCCCGCGCAGGGTAATCAATTCAGCAGTTTCAAAAATTGTGCCGGGTAATGCAGAATCACCGGCTTTCTGGCTGCGTCCGGTTATATATATCACCGCACCAGGCTGGGCTAACGCCAAAGCAATACCTTTTCCGGCACCACGACTGGCACCGGTAACTACAATAACTTTTTTTAGAGTAGATGTTTTGCTTATCATATTTTTACTCAACATCTTATTATGTGAATGCAGCTTAACTGCTACTTTCGCCTAATGTAAAATGAATTCGCCCAATGCCATTGCTTATTCTTGAACGTCTGCTCCATATGCATTTTCAACTCGGCAATACCATCTGCATCTGCATGCATTCTCAATAACAAACTGGAATGAAAGAGAATTTCAAATTGATTATTAAACATGAGAAAAGCGCGCAAAAATGCACCTTCATTCCAATACCATCCATTTTGGAACCATCCACTCGCACATTCAAAGTTTGCAGTTATATCATGCACATGAATAATAACTCCCGGCTTCAAAATAGGCAGAATGTTAAATAAATAGTCATACACATCACTTCCCAGTTTTGCTACATGACTGGAATCTATAAAAAGCAAATCTCCACTTTCCAGTGATTGGAAAACATCACGATCAACATCCCACAGCGGCTTCTCAATAATCTTGATTATATTGCGGTCTTCCGGCCTTAATAGAGGAAAAAAATAATCTTGCGAAAAGGGTTCTATAAAAGTCAGCTGTTGATCATTCCAGCCTTGTTGCTCTCGCACATCTAACATGATTGTTGAGGAATAACCACTACCCACCTCAACAACACGTGTTGGCTTGAAATAGCGCAACATCGCCTGAAGTATTACAGCATCAAGATGGAATGTTTTATTCCTGTCACAGGAAGAAAAGCGTAGAGGTTTTCCTTTGAACAACCCTACAACCGATTTTCCATCTGCAGTCAGTGTATAGGGAAAATCTTTAAGCAATGGCTGCAATTGTGCAGCCAATTCCAGCTGGGCCGCAATATTTTCATCAATACCTGGCAAATCCCCAACTGGCGCATTAAAGATAGAACCCCACCGCGATTTCACTAATGAAACATCAGGAACTGTAGAATAAAAATGTCCGGGGCGAACCTTGAAGGAGTCTGGATGACTGCCAATGATGCTTGCAAAACCCTTGACAATAATCCGGCTAAACACCCAACGAATGAGCTTGATAAGAGGGGTACGCTTGATAAAGCGCAAAAGTTGGTTCTTTGGATTATTCATGGAAATAGATCCTTATTATTTTGTGGATCCAATATGCTTTTCATTACGCAGCTTAGCCAACTGGATTTGCTTTTGCCGCTCTGCAAAACGGGTTTTCTGGTCTTCTGTTAACGTATCGTGGCAACGAGGGCAGCAGATACCTTCCTGATAAAGTTCGGATTCCATGTCCGCCTGCGACACCGGAAAGCGGCAGCCGTGGCAAAGTTCATAACTGCCTTGTTCCAGCTTGTGATTCACTGACACGCGATTATCAAACACATAACAATCACCGCGCCACAGGCTTTCTGTTTCAGGTACTTCCTCGAGATATTTAAGAATCCCGCCCTTTAGATGGTAAACCTCTTCAAAACCCTGCTTTAACATATAGGCCGTGGATTTCTCACAACGAATGCCGCCGGTACAAAACATGGCGACTTTCTTTTGTTTGGCAGGATCCATATGGGTTTTGACATACTCGGGAAACTCGCCAAACGAAGTGGTATTGGGATCAATCGCGCGCTCAAAAGTACCGAGTTCATATTCATAATGGTTGCGCGTATCAATCACTACTACATCAGGATCGGCAATCAGCGCATTCCAGTCTTTGGGTTCAACGTAATGTCCAACGGTATCGTTAGGATCAATGCCTTCAACACCGAGGGTCACTATCTCTTTCTTGATTTTCACCTTCATGCGGTAAAACGGCGGTTCGTCAAAAAACGATTCTTTATGTTCAAGTTCAGTGAGGCGGGGATTTTCTTTCAGGTAGGCAAGGATGGCATCTATCGCTTCACGGGTGCCGGAAATCGTGCCGTTGATGCCTTCATACGCCAGCAGCAAGGTGCCTTTAATACCCAGCTCAAGACACTTTTCCAGCAGCGGCTCACGCATTTCATGATAATTTTCCAGGCGCGCAAACTTATAAAGAGCAGCAACAACGTAAGGCATCAGTGTGCACCTTCTTTTTTGCTGCCACCCATACAGTTGGGTGAATCCGGTGATTGTTGTTCACGTGCTTGCCATTCTTCCAGAGTATATAGATGTAACGCCAGCGCATGTACGCCATTCTTTAACTCATCGTGTAAAACCGCATACACTTTTTGATGGCGCGGCACTTTACGCATACCTTCAAATACTGCAGATACAATGGTCACCTTGAAATGCGTCTCCGAATTTTTCGGCACGCTGTGCATATGGCGTTCATTCAATACTTCCATAAATGCAGGAGTAAAAGCCATTTGCAGTTTGGTGGCAATAGTATCTTGCACAGACATTATTCTTCGCCGTCTTTTTTGGTGTGATGGCTGAGTGGACGCATATGCGGGAACAGCAATACATCGCGGATAGTCGGTGAATCGGTTAACAACATCACCAGGCGATCTATGCCGATACCTTCACCGGCAGTCGGTGGCAAACCGTATTCCAGCGCGGTAACAAAATCGGCATCGTAATGCATGGCTTCATCATCACCGGAATCTTTCTCCAGCACTTGTTGATGGAAACGTGCCGCCTGATCTTCGGCATCATTCAGCTCAGAGAAGCCGTTAGCCAGTTCACGCCCACCAATGAAAAACTCGAAACGATCGGTGACATCCGGATTGGTGTCATTACGGCGTGCCAACGGTGATATTTCTGTGGGATATTCGGTAATGAAGGTCGGCTGTTCGAGGCGGTGTTCAACTATCGCATCAAAGATTTCAATATGCAACTTGCCCAGACCCCAGCTATCTTTAATTTCAATGTGTAACTTCTTGCACAACTCACGAGCCGCTGACAACGTATTGATATTATCGGCAGTCAATTCAGGATTAAACTTCAGGATAGAATCAAACACACTGATACGCGCAAACGGCTTGCTGAAATCATAGGTGATGGTTTTTGTCACTTCGCCTTCAGCATTGCGCACATTGTTTTCTACAATCAATGT
>CAZTZY010000143.1:0-4428 GCA_964617765.1 uncultured Spongiibacteraceae bacterium | reverse complement strand
CTTGCGGTACACCGGTGGTGGCATTTGCTACCGGTGGAAATGCTGACTTGATTGATCATCAGCATAATGGTTATCTGGCTACGCCATTTCTTCCTGAAAGCCTTGCTACTGGAATCCAGTGGGTGCTTGAACATGAACAGCCTGGATTGCTCTCAAGCAATGCCCGTGAAAAAGTGGTGAATTGTTTTTCAGTTAATAAAGTGGCACCACAATATGAATCCCTTTATGAGGATGTGCTGCTAAATAATACTCCGGTGTAAGTACACTAATTTATACTGCTTACGTCGAGTCTATAATCTATAGGCTAATAAAAATGAGAATACAAAATAGATGACAACAACAACCGGGCAAAGTAGCCCGCAAAATGCTAAATCAACATTGATTGTAGCTTTTGAGCCACCAGACAAAATCAGTTATCCGCATCTTAATGCGGTGATAGAGATGTTAGGTAGTGAATCTGCGGTGGAGTATTTTTATTTTCGTGAACGGGGTTATTTTATCACCGACCATTTAAGGCTTACATTGAGAAGCATTATCAGGTTATCGCCTTTGCGCCTGATACTTAAAATTGTCATCGATTTTTTGCACTTAAGGCAAAAGGCTAAGCAGTATGATCGAGTAGTGGTTATCGATAATTTTACTTATATATTTGCTTGTTTGTGCCATAAGAATGTCATTCTGTGGAGTTGTGATTTTGTTACGCTGGATCAAGAGAGTAGCAAGTTATATATACAGCGTCAGATAGCGGCCTACACCCGGAAGTTTTTGCAAAGAAATAAAAGGATTATTATCCAGGGCCAGGACAGATTTGATCTGTTTAAAAAAACCCTCGATATCAATGTTGAACTGGATTGTTACTTTCTGCCAGTTTCATTACCTAATACTGAGTTGATTGATCCTTTCCATAGATGTAATAAAAAACCCGTGCTGATGCAGGTTGGGGGGATTAACAGTTTTCGTTCCAATAGTGACAAATTGATAAAGGCTTATCAGTCACAAGCTGAATACTATTTGTTATTGCTGCATGGCTTCTTTTTCAGTGACATTTTATCTTTACTAAAAACAGTTGAAAAAATACCGCTATGTTCAATGGTAGAAGTAAAACCTGCCGCTATGGGCCAGTTAATATCGAATTGTGATATTGGCTTTATTTCCTATCATTGCACGGATAGCAACTTTTACTATATTGCTTATGCATCGGGACAATTGGTTGAGTTTCTTCGTCAGGCAAAACCGGTAATAGTATCAGGCAATACCGACCTGAAAGATTTCGTTGGGTCTATGGGTATTGGAATTTTTGTTGATGATGTTGAAAAAATTCCTGAAGCTATAGCGCAAATAATAGCAAACTATGAAAGCTATTCTAAAAAGAGCCATGAGTTATTTTTGTCAACTTATAGCCTTGATGTACATCGCTACCATTTAACACAATGGATTGCGCAGGATTAACAATGGTCGTTTATTTAATAACATATTTACCATTTATACAGTAAAAGGTTTCTATATGGTTTCTTGTCCACTTTGCTTGTCATCAAATATAAAAAAAATAACTACTTTACGGAAAGATGACTTGGTTCGGTTGTATTCAACTATCCAGGTAAATATATCGAGTCTTGTTTCGACTGATATTGATTATCAGTTTTGTGAGAACTGCCACTTGTATTTTTATAACCCAATGTTAACGGGTGATGAGAATTTTTATAATCAGCTACAGCACAATGATTGGTATTATTCCGATGACAAGGAGGAGTTTAATTTCAGTAAAAAATTTATCGCGGAAAATGCGAAAGTGTTAGAGGTGGGCTCTGGTAAGGGAGCATTTGCCAAGCATTTAAAAACCACCAACTATACTGGATTGGATTTTAGTACCAATGCCAAGAAAATGGCAGAAATTAACGGCATTAAAATTGAGAATGAAGCGATAGAAAAACATGCCGAAAATAATGCAGAAGCATACGATGTGGTTTGTAGTTTTCAGGTACTGGAGCATGTTTCGAATCCCAAGGCATTTATAGAAGCAAAATTAAAAGCCTTAAAAAAAGGCGGGACTTTAATCGTGGCATTGCCGGCAGAAGACTCATTCCTGAAATATACAGTGAACAGCATGCTAAATATGCCACCGCATCACGTTACTCGCTGGAGTGACCGCACCTTGAAATTTATTGCTGAGCATTACCAGCTTGAATGCCTAGAGATTTACCATGAGAAAATGCAGCCTGTGCACATTGGATGGTATTTCTCGACCTTGATACGTAATGCCATTAGCAAGCCTGCATTTATAGATCTGAGTGTCGGCGGTAAGTTTTTATTAAAAGTCACAGGATTATTGTCGAGAATATTAGCCAGGGCAAATAATAAATATATGTTACCTGATGGCCATACCGTTATCGCTGTGTATAAAAAATAGTAATGGATGATTACGCAATAATTTTTTTGAGATACGCTGTTTATGGTAGATAATTCCCCGCCCATCACCATTGTGACGGTCTCATACAATGCCGAAGCTGCTATCCAAAAAACCATTGATAGCGTGCAGTCGCAATCGTATGAGGCAATAGAGCACATTATCATTGATGGCCAATCTACCGATAATACCCTGCCAATCATTTTATCTTATGGTGACAGAATTCAAAAAGTGGTCAGTGAGCCTGATAAAGGCATTTATGATGCGATGAACAAAGGCTTGCAACTGGCCAGGGGTGAGTGGGTAATCTTCCTGAATGCCGGTGATTATTTTAATACGCCTGATTCCCTTGCTGATGTGGCCGGTTATTTAACTGATGATGCCGATGTGGTTTATAGCGATGTTGTTTCTGATTACGGATCGTTTAAAAAAACCTTGATAGCGCCCGATGCTGCTGATTTGTTAGGGGTGATGAAAAATGGCATGGGCATTTGCCACAATGCCACAATTTTCCGCACCGTTCTGCATCAAGCCACGCCTTATAATACGTCTTACAAAATCGCTGCTGATTATGATGTGATGTTAAGCCTGATTGAAAAAGGCGCGGTGTTTTCCAAATATAGTCATTCGCTGTCGGTGATAGAAACCGGTGCCGGGGTTTCATACAGGAACCGTATTGCTACATTGCGTGAACATCGTCGCATCATCGCCTCGCATCCACATTCGGCGCTGTCGTTGTTCTTCAACGGCGTGGATATTGTGTTGGCGCTGGTTAAGATGGGCATCAAAAAGCTGCTGTCGCAAAGTGCCATTGCATCGATTATCCGGCTGAAACCATGAAAATACTGCGTATCACTGCAACTATTGATCCCAAGTCTGGCGGCGTTGCTGAAAGTATTTTGCAAATGGCGCGTGCGGCTAAAGCATTGGGGCATATTGTTGAAGTGGTTTGTATTGATGATTCCAATGCAGCGTTTATAAAAAACCTTGATATCACTGTGCATGCAGTGGGTCGTGGTATTTTGAATTATCGCCTTCAGCCACAATTGTTACGCTGGTTATACCGCAATGCCAGCCATTACGATGCCGTTATTATTGATGGCATCTGGCAGTTTCACAGTGTGGCGGCACATCATGTGTTAACCCGGTTGCAGATTCCTTATCACGTGTTTACGCATGGCATGCTGGCGCCGTGGTTCAAGCACACACACCCGTTGAAACACCTGAAAAAGTGGTTGTACTGGCGCATAGGCGATTATCGTGTATTGCGTGATGCACGGGCAGTGTTGTTTACCAGTGAGGAGGAGCGCTTAGGGGCGAGACAAACGTTTGCGTTATACCGGGCTACGGAAAAAGTGATAGCGCTGGGGGCACAGGGCCCGAGTGTGGATTTAACGATCGCCAGGACAGATTTTTTGCAGGCATTCCCACAATTAAGCGATAAAAGAATAATTTTATGCCTGTGCCGCATTCATCCGATCAAGGGTGTGGATTTGTTGATCCAGGCATTTGCACAAACCCTGCAGGATGATGACGAGTATCGTTTGGTAGTGGCGGGGCCAGGTGATGCCGCGTATGTGAAAGCGCTGCAGGATCTGGCGGCTGCGCTGAATGTGGCTGATAAAATCGTTTGGACGGGGTTGTTAAACGAGGAAAAGAAATGGAGTGCCTTTGCCGCTGCCGAAGTATTTGCGCTGGTTTCCCATCATGAAAATTTCGGCATGGTGATTGCCGAGGCGCTGGCTTGTGGCAAGCCGGTGTTGATCTCGGATAAAGTGAACATCTGGCGCGAAATTGCTGGTGATAATGCCGGCTTTGTAGAGGAAGATTCACTGGAAGGTGCGGCCAGGCTTTTGCAGCGTTATAAGCAGTTAAACGATGCCGGGCGCGAGCTTATGTCGCAAGCGGCATTACAGTGTTTTGCCGCGCATTTTGAAATTGCTACGGCGGCACAAGGTTTGGTTGAGGCCATTGCGGATAAGCCTCCCCTATGAAATAGGGGAGGTGGCACGCAGTGCCGGAGG
>CAZTZY010000142.1:1354-4439 GCA_964617765.1 uncultured Spongiibacteraceae bacterium | reverse complement strand
TGAATGCTTCTTGCTTGTCGTTGAAGCTGCTGTGTATGCTGCCTTTGGCATGTTTGGCTCGTTCTTCCCGAGTAATGGGTTTTAACGCAAAAGCCACATAAGCCAACACATCGAATAAATCACTTTTCTCGGCATCAATAATCATCTGTATTTCTGCCATCACTTCCTTGTTGAAGCCTTTCTCTTCCAGTCCTAACAAAAAGGCTTTGCGCGTATCAGGTATACTCCAGATAGCTCGTAATTCATCTTCATTTTTGAAAAACTCGGGCAATGTACCAAACAGGTTTTCAAGGAATTGTGCAGCAGACATGGGTGTGCCGTCGGCATTCCAGAATGAAGTGGCCATCATGTGTTGAATAGTGCGTTCTTTACCGTCGGCCAGTTTGATTTTCAGCTTTTTCTTTTTGGCCTCATATTCAGCTTCCGGGACTTCAATTCTATCTGGTTTCTCTTTAGGTTCTTTTTTACCAGCACCGGCTTCAGTAGTGTTATCTATGGGTTCGCCATCCCATTCCGGGTCGCTGAAATGGTGGTGCGCCTTCACGAAATCATAAATGGTGAAATAGTCTTTGCCATCAAACAGACGCGTACCACGGCCAATAATCTGCTTGAATTCAATCATCGAATTCACCGGGCGCATCAAAATTATATTACGCACATTACGGGCATCTACACCGGTCGAAAGCTTCTGCGAAGTGGTCAAAATGGTAGGAATGCTTTTTTCGTTATCCTGAAACTCGCGTAAAAACTGTTCGCCTATTTCGCCATCATCGGCGGTGACACGCACACAGTAATTAGGGTTGGTGTTGGTTTTCATTTGGTTAATCAGGTCGCGCACGGCCAAGGCGTGAACTTGTGTTGCACAGAACACAATGGATTTTTCGTTCTGGTTAATCATGTCCATGAATAACTTCACGCGGTAGGCTTCACGCTCCTTGATTTCGATAATCTTGTTGAAGTCGCCTTCGGTATAACGCTTGCCGGTTTCTACCTCGCCTTCAATCAAACTGTCATCAGGTGTATAAACATATTCATCCAGCGTTGTTGCTATCTGTTTTACTTTGAACGGTGTCAGGAAACCGTCGTTAATGCCTTCTTTCAGCGAATACACATAGACCGGCTCACCAAAGTATTCATAAGTGTCTACGTTGCCTTGACGCTTGGGCGTAGCGGTTAAACCTAATTGCACTGCCGGTGAAAAATATTCCAGAATCGCCCGCCAATTACCCTCATCATTAGCGCCGCCACGGTGGCATTCGTCGATAATGATTAAATCGAAAAAGTCTTCTGGGTATTCGCCAAAGTAGGGTGATGGTTGCCCATCTTTTGGCGGCCCACTCATAAAGGTTTGGAAAATAGTGAAAAAGATACTGCCGTTTTTAGGTACTTTACCTTTCTTGCGAATATCACTCGGCTCAATGCGCACCAACGCATCTTCAGGAAATGCTGAAAACGAGTTGTACGCCTGATCAGCCAATATATTTCTATCAGCTAAAAACAAAATACGCGGGCGGCGGCTTGGCTCTTTATCATTTCTCCAATCGGTTAAATTCCAGCGGCTATGGAATAACTTCCATGCCAATTGAAAGGCGATAAAGGTTTTTCCCGTGCCTGTTGCCAGAGTCAGCAAGATGCGTTCTTTATTGCCTGCTATTGCCTCAAGCACCTTATTGATGGCGTTATCTTGATAATAGCGAGCGCCCCAAGTACCGCCTTTATCTTCAAAGGGAATGGCAGCAAACCTGTCGCGCCACGCATTCTGTTTGGCAAAGGTCATGCTCCATAATTCATCCGGCGTAGGGTAAGTAACAACATCGCCTTCCTTGCCGGTGTGCATATCAATGGCGTAAATTTGCTGGCCATTACTGGAATAGGTAAAACGCACATTCAGTTTTTCAGCATAGCGTTTCGCTTGCCCAACACCTTCGGTATATGGTTTATCCCATGCCTTGGCTTCAATCACCGCTAATTTTAGATTGCGATATTCCAGCACATAATCAGCGATTTCAGCCTTGGCACGTTTGCCACCACCCTGAATTCTACCGGGGGTAATTTCATAAGCGGATTTTTCACGGCGAACGCGGCTGCCTTCCACCACGCCCCAGCCAGCGGCTTTAAGTGCCGGGTCGATATGTTCTGCGCGTGTTTCGGCTTCGTTCATGGCTACCTGCCTGTTTATTATTTTTTGCTTCTAGCCTATATCGCTCACAGAAGCCCAGAATATTGTCTCAATATTGAAACGGTTTGTGGTAATTGCAATTTCTGTAAATTAGCAAGGAACTCATCAACGGTCATGGATGGATTTATTAAAGCCACGCGTTGGCTTCTGAATGCCTCACAACAAATGGCAGGAGACATATCAATCTGATAATAAATGAAGTCATCAGGATGAATAATTTCAAGATCATAGGTTGATAAAATGTCTTCGGGAAAATCTTTCAAATTAGAGGTAACAATAGCATCTGCATTGCACTTGATTGCGGCGGCTAACACATGACGATCATCAGGATCGGGCAGTTGCAAGCCAGTGATGAGCGATTCATAGCCAGTCACTTTTGCATCAGGCACATGCCTATCCATTAAATCGCGTACCGCTTCGAGTTTTTCACGGGAATACTTGCCATCTCGCAGCAGGGCATTCATCCACTCTTCATGAATCTGGTCAGTCCAATATGCCTTGAACAAACCAGTGTGAGCCAAGCGCATCAATGTATCGCGAATGGGCGCAGGATAAAGCACGCAGGCATCAAAAATGACAGTAAACCGCGCCATTAATTATCGTATCCCATGCCCAGCTCTTGCGACAGAGCAGTTAATTCATCAAGGGTCGCCAGTCGTTGCTGGTCAATTCTGGCTTTGTACTCAAAAACATCTTTGGCCAACACCCTGCGGTGTGAACCCACTTTCCTGAAAGGCAGCTCTTTTTTTTCCAAAAGACTGACCAAATGCGGGCGGCTAACATTCAATATGTTGGCAGCATCTTGCGTACTCAATTCATGATGAATAGGCATCAGGCTGATAGCATTGCCGCGAGCCATCTCCGACATAATATCCAGCAGCATTTGCAATACCGGGCCGGGTAATA
>CAZTZY010000142.1:0-1254 GCA_964617765.1 uncultured Spongiibacteraceae bacterium | reverse complement strand
CGAGCCATCTCCGACATAATATCCAGCAGCATTTGCAATACCGGGCCGGGTAATACCAAGTCATCGGATTGCCCATTACTGCCTTTCAGGGTCATCTGAACGCGGTCGGCATCGGCATATTTGCTCAGGGTGCGACTCGAAATCTTGGCAGCCTCCATTTCAGGGGGGGTAGGAAGGTGCGTGATTTTTTGGCTATTCATTGTGAGTACCTCTAAAAATGCTATTTACAATGTAAACATAGCACAAACGAAATAAACGAAACAAAGAAAATAAAGGAAATGAGTGGGAAATTGGTGAAATGTTTTTAATTGGAGGCGCGAAACTGGAAATTTAAGGTTGTTGCAGGAGCGGTGTCCATGATTACCTTGGCTGAATCTTGTCTAAGCTTGTCTAAATTTATCTACTTTAGACAAGCTTATTTAACGACCAAATAATCGAATGGTGGCACTTTCCTTAAGGAATCAAAAAACAATCAAGGAATTTTCCGGGCTTCATAAAATGTAATGTATTGAAATAAAAGGAAATACATTTATTGCGTGCCTGCATTTTGCTCGGTCAATCAAAACCCGATCAAGAAATATTAATTCAATACTATTCGAACTTGCTCATGGGAAAATCATTAGAACCGTCTGAGCTTGTCTAACTTAACCAAAAACTGCTCCAGAACTAGTTATATATTCTAAAAAGTTAATACATTTAACGCCGACCTGTGGCATGTCACATACAGCAGGTATTTTTCGATTAGCAGGATTGCCCGGTGTAGAAGATTGCCGTTTTTCATCAGAAATCAGAATGCCGCCATGAGCTTTTGCAGTTGTAATAATGATGAGGTCGTTTTCACCAACGCCCGTTGGCCCATATTGGTCATCAACAACACCAATTAAGCCTTTTATACGATTGGCATTATGTAATATGTCGCTGGAAGGTTGGAGCTGTGATATGGATTGTTGACCTAACCAAATTCCACAATCAGGCGATACTTTGTGAACTTCTTGATATGCAACAGTAGGTATAACTAAGTCTTCATTCCCAATCTGAATTGAAAGCCAGTCCCACAGCTTTGGGAAATTCTTAATAGGATAATTGTCCCAACCATAAACAATTGATGAAGCATCAAGAACCTGCATAGTGGCTTCCTAGCGCATGTAAATCCTTGACCTTCAGATTGTCTAAATAACCACTGGCTTTAGTAAGTGTTATCCGCTTTGCGCTCAATGAATCCAAAACAGTCTTAACATAGCGCTCACCAAAAAT
>CAZTZY010000141.1:0-4575 GCA_964617765.1 uncultured Spongiibacteraceae bacterium | reverse complement strand
GTATGTTTACCTTTCCAGCATTCCAGAACAGGCATACCGGCAATCGGGCTACCCGGATCTTCCATAGCTGAAGGGTTAACAATATCGTTAGCGCCAATAACAATAGAAACATCGACTTCAGGAAAATCATCATTGATTTCTTCCATTTCAAACACGATATCGTAAGGCACACGTGCTTCAGCCAGTAACACGTTCATATGGCCAGGCATACGACCGGCAACCGGATGGATACCAAAACGTACATTCACGCCTTTTTTACGCAAAGTATCGGTGATTTCGTGAACCACATGCTGGGCTTGCGCTACAGCCATACCGTATCCCGGAATTATCATCACTTCCTTGGCGTTCAGCAGCATATCCGCCACTTCGTCAGCCTGGATAGGCATAATTTCGCCTTCGATTTCGGCACTGGATGAAGCCGATGATGGCGCACCACCGCCAAAACCGCCGGCGATAACACTGAAAAAATTACGGTTCATAGCACGACACATGATGTAGCTGAGGATGGCTCCACTACTGCCCACCAGAGCACCAACAACAATCAGCAAATCGTTACCTAACATAAAACCTGTTGCTGAAGCTGCCCAACCGGAGTAGCTGTTCAACATGGAAACCACAACAGGCATGTCTGCACCACCGATTGCCATAACCATATGCACACCAAAAATCAGCGCAATGATTGTCATCGCAATTAACGGCATCCAGCCATTACCGGCTTCGGCTTGCTGAACAAACTGCACACCAAACCAGATAGCGCCTAACAATAATGCCAGGTTGAAAAAATGGCGACCCGGCAACAATAATGGCTTACCGCCAATTCGGCCGCTTAATTTTCCAAACGCAATTATTGAGCCCGAGAAAGTCATCGCACCAATTAAAATACCGACATAAGTTTCAATATTATGGATGGCCATCTCAGCGCCAGAATTCTGGGCTGCATCAACAAGCCGCGATAAAATGCTATGGTCTGTTCCCAGAAAGTTAACATAACCCACCAGCACAGCGGCAAGACCCACCAGACTGTGCAACATAGCCACCAGCTCAGGCATTTGCGTCATGGCTACTTTTTTCGCCAGGAATATGCCAATACAAGCCCCCACCAGTACCGTCCCGATGATTTCAGCATAATTGCCATGAACAGACGGTCCAAAAACGGTAGCCAGCACAGCAAGAGCCATGCCTATCATACCGAATGTATTACCGCGTTTTGAGGTTTCCTGGTTGCTTAAGCCACCCAGAGTCAAAATAAATAAAATAGTCGAGCCAATGTAAGCTACTGTAACCATATTTTGTGACAACATTATCAGCCCTCCTATTTACGGAACATTTTCAGCATACGCTGAGTAACTGCAAAACCACCGGTAATATTGATACTGGTAATCAGTATCGCAACAGCCGCCAAAATAACTAACAGTTTATTATCAGACGATATTTGCACCAAAGCGCCTATAACGATAATACTACTGACCGCATTGGTTACACTCATCAACGGTGTATGCAAAGAAGGCTTAACATTCCATACCACCATATAACCGACAAAACACGCCAATACAAACACAGTAAAATGTTGCATGAAAGCAGCAGGGGCTGATGCGCCGATACCCAATAACAGCAATCCACCTACCAGCATCATTAATGCTGTAGACATTACCGGCGAGAGTAATGGTTCTTTTGCTTCAACCACTACAGGTTTAGGCGCAGCTTTTTTAGGTGCTGCAGATAATTTAGGCGCAGGAGCGGGCCAGGTAATCTCACCCGCCTTGATGACTGTTGCGCCGCGAATCACTTCATCTTCCATATTGATAACCAGCTGGCCGTCTTTTGCAGGGGTAAGCTCGGTCATCAAATGACGCAGGTTAGTGGAATACAACTGGCTGGATTGTTTTGGTAAACGGCTAGGCAAATCGGTATAACCGATTAAGGTAACGCCGTGCTTCACTACCACTTTGTTAGCTTCGGTCAGCTTGCAGTTACCACCTTGTTCAGCGGCCAAATCGACAATAACACTGCCCTGCTTCATGGTTTTCACCATGTCTTCGGTAATCAACTCTGGAGCCGGCTTTCCAGGAATCAATGCAGTAGTGATGATGATGTCGACTTCTTTCGCCTGTTCAGCAAAAAGGGCCATTTCAGCATCGATAAATTCCTTGCTCATGGTTTTGGCATATCCGCCTTCACCAGCACCGTCATCTTTATTATCAAAATGCAATTCGAGGAATGAAGCACCTAAACTTTCTACCTGGTCTTTCACTTCAAGACGGGTATCAAAAGCACGCACGATAGCGCCCAGGCTGTTGGCAGTACCGATGGCAGATAAACCGGCTACACCGGCTCCAATGACCATCACCTTGGCAGGTGGAATTTTACCGGCCGCAGTTACCTGGCCAGTGAAAAAGCCGCCAAAATGTTCTGCTGCTTCGATAATCGCACGATAGCCAGCAATATTGGCCATAGAACTTAATGCATCCATTTTTTGTGCACGCGACATTCTCGGCACACAATCCATCGCCAGTACGTTAACTTTCTTCTCACTGAGCAACTTCATCAAATCAGGATTTTGTGCAGGAGAGATAAAACTGATAAAGGTTTGGCCGTCTTTCAACAAGCTGGCTTCATGGCAGTTCAACTGCGGATGCTGCTCTGGAGCACGCACTTTGAAAATAATGTCAGCACCTGACCACAAATCAGCTGTCGCAGGCACAATCTTGACACCTACGGCCTCATAAGCAGTATCCAGAAAGCTGGAGGATTCACCCGCGCCCGCCTCCATTGATACTTCATAACCCAGCTTGATTAATTGGGCAGCACTATCAGAGCTTAGCGCAACGCGCCGCTCGCCTGCGCGCACTTCTTTTGGAACACCTATTCTCATGACTTTCTCCGCAGCACTCGTTAACTCCAAGATGGAAATAACTCATTGATTTTATTGGAAACGAAAAAGCACACTCAGACTCAATACCTTCACTTTAATCTTTCGGTTGATTTTGAGACTTCCGTCTCGATATTGTAATTTATTTAATGAACTCAAGCTAGATAAGCTGAAAAACATCAAAAAAAAGATACTGCAATATATTTCTTAAAAAGGGGAATAAGCACATAACAGAACAAATAAGACTCTTGTTCAATGTGCGTATTTTTAACAAGTTTTTTAAAATTAAAATTTTTCATCATTCAAATACAGCGCATTAACGAATCAGCTAATGCGCTGCAAAAAAGCCTTATATCATCAGTCACTCATTACTTCACAAGGAGTACATAACGAACTGATGGTATGCATCAACTTAGGTAATGCAATAAGATGATTACCCACTATAGGCTTTCCGGTAGTTAAAATCGAAACAGCAATATCGCGCTCAGGATCTCCCCAGGAAAATATATTCGAAAACCCGAGATGCCCAAAAGCATGATGTGAATTAATTCCATACATGCCGACAGGCTTACCTCCCAACATAAAACCTGCACTGAAACGCAAAGGCAGGAAAACACCTTTATCAAGACGCACGCCACTAGCTTCACGAGTGGCTTTCTGGATAGTTACCGGCTGCAAAATTTGTTTGCCTTTATACTGCCCGGAATCTATCAACATTTCGTAAAAACGCGATACCTCTTCTGCAGTAGCATAAAGGTTTGCTGAAGGCACTATAGCTTCCATGAACTCGACGCTATTACTTAATTCCGTAGCGGTATCGATAGAAACTCCAAAGACCTTGGATAAAACGCCTTCAATCAATTTGCCATTGCGCATACCTGTCACGTAATTCATCGCTACTTTAGGCTGGGTTTTCTTATCAACACCAAAAGTAAAATATTTCATACCCATCGGGTCAGAGAATTTTTCTTTCAGGTATTGCTGGATATTCTTGCCCGTGGTTACACGCACTAATTCATCAGCAATAAAGCCACTGGTGACGGCATGATAGGCCTGGATACGGCCTTCCGGGCAGAGTGATTCGGTATTATAAATAATATCTAACACTCTATCTCTATCGAACATGGTTTCCATTGGTACATCGCCTTCTATCATTGGAAAACCACCACGATGTGCGAGCATCTGGTAAATGGAAATATTCTTTTTGCCAAACTTGCCAAACTCAGGAAGATACATCGACACGGGATTCAGCAAATCCACATGACCTTCTTCTGCTAACTTATGCACAACAATCGCCATTACCGCTTTGGATGCAGAATACAAACATACCGGCGTATCGGTGGTCATACGAACCGGCTCTGCCAGGCCTTCCTCAGGATTAATGCCGCGAGCAAATCCAATAGCGCGATTCAAAACAATTTCACCCTTGCGGCGTAAACAGAAAGACAAGCCTGGATACATGCCTGTTTTGTAGAAATCCTCCACTGCACTCCAGATTTTATTCACTTCGCCGTGAGTAAAACCCACTTCCTGAGCATCGACTTCGCTTTTTTCATCGATATCGGTAATGCCGTACAGTGTTTCCGGCACATCTACTGCACGAAAAATATCCTGTGATTTTTTCTTTAGAAAATCTTGACCCCACATACCACTTACCTTTTTTCAGATTAAAAAAAACCGGGCATAAAGCCCGGCTTTATTGTGTT
>CAZTZY010000140.1:0-4717 GCA_964617765.1 uncultured Spongiibacteraceae bacterium | reverse complement strand
TAATGAAGGTTTTGAATTCCCTTACGTTGGTAATGGAAATTGTGTTATCGATGGTAAAGAAAGCCAGTGTATCTGGCATGGCTTTGAATTTGATTACGAGAGCCCCGATGAAATAACAGAATTGAATTGTATCAATGAAATGAACATCGCCGGAGATAAAGTTACCCCTCATGCAACGCTTGCAAAAAATGTCAATAATTCACAGTGGCGCTTTGTGCTTGAAGGAAAGAAAGGCCATTACATTCGCCCACAGTACATCAGTTTCAATCCGAATAGTGAGGATAAAAGATTATTCCAGGATGTTTCACTGTGCTATTACAAGGGGCATGAAGTTTTAAAAGTGGGTATTTCCTGGATTAAATCTTAAGAGATGAATAAACCAGCGGAGTAATTTTGTTGGCGCGTCAGGGTAAACCAGGCACGCCACTTGAAGTGATCGAGGACAACCCCAAAAAATAAACAAAATTTATCAATATAACCATTCATATAGTGCATTTGGGGTATAGAGCCCCGGGCATTCCTCTTATATTATTCGCGCCCTGTTAAGTCATCCTGCATTCATCAATAAAACTTATTAGATGATTCGCTTGATCAATGTTGTCTTTTTAGCATGTATGTATTTCAGGGTACAGGCAGTTTATGGAATTTTGCGCTGACAGAAAAGCCGCTATAACGGCTTGGTTAGCATAAGGAAATGGAGGCTCGGATTGAGCAATAGCAAGATAACCCTCGTTAGTATTCATCATAAAATAGTCAGGTATGTCGCACAGCTGACCGTATTTTTTATGTTGGGCTGTCTCTATTCCATACCTGCATTGGCAGAGTTATACAATGAATGTGGCGGTGATTGCAGTTATTGCAGAAGCCTGGAATATTCTACAAATTGCCCTTTAGAAAATCCGGTTTACGAAAAAACAGAAGGTGAATATGGCTGGAATCGTTATAACCCTGTGCCGGTTTTTAGTTGCGTGATAAGAACATGCCATCGTTGTTCTGAGGGTTTATTTTATTCGAATGGTTCTTGTGTATTAGCGTGCCCGTTTGGCACGCGACCTGATGCGTCAGGTAAAATTTGTGAGGCCGAAGTGAATGCCGATGCGCCTAAAACCTGTAAACCGATTTCACTGGATTCCGGTAATAAAAGCCTGATAGAAAATGATTATTATAGTGCCCACGGTTTAGGTTTTAGTCGCTATTTTAATTATCTGGCCAAAACACAGGTTTCACGCCTGAATTATACTGATCAATGGTCGATGGATTACCATCAAAAGCTGCAGCTGGATCATATTTATAGTTCCAGTGTCTCTGCCAGGGATTTCACCCGGGTAATGTTTGTCGATAAAGGGTTGAAGCGGTATGGCTTTTATATCAATAACGCTACCGGCGTGGTCACTAAAAACGACAAGTTAAGTACGGTGGTGTTAAGCGTAACTACCAGTGTGAGTACAGGGCCTACGCTTTATACCTTTACCTATATCGATGGTACAAAATATATTTTTAATGTGAATGGCAATATCACCAGCATAACCAATCCTGTTGGTCAAAAGGTGACAATCAGCAATACCTACACCAATTCAGTATTAACCAAAAAGACAGTTAAAAACAGTTATGGCGAGGCGCTGGTGTTTAATTATACCAATGCCTATAACTTCACCATGACTGATCCTGATGGTTATCTGTATCGTTATGTCTTTGATAATCCGGAAGCCCTTGCTCCCAGGCTGACTGTTACCTTGCCTGATGCCACGGTGATTAAGTACACGCATCAAAATAAAAAAGGGTCGATGTGTTCGAATGGTGTTTGCGCTACCACGAATTCGCTTGCCGGAGATGGCGCGTTAATGAGTATTGATTATAACGGTGTGCGTTATCTTACTTATCTTTACGACAGCGCAGGGCGTGCCAAACATTCCCATCAGGGCACCGCCAATGCCGAATCAAAAGATATTGTTTATGATCTGTCGGTTGCCAATAAAACCAAAACGACCGTCACCAACGGTGCCAACAAAAAAGCAGTACTTACCTTTGATAAACATGCCACTAATTACCGCCTGGTGACCAATATCAATAATGCAGCATCGGTAAATTGTGTCGCTACAAACAGTTACTACAATTACGATGCCAACGGCTTCCAGAAAACTTTCACCGATAAAAATAACAATGTGACAGAAACCTTGCGCAATAGCAGGGGCTTGATCACGACAGAAAGAACAGCCTTGCGCTGGTTGAATGGTGTGAACTCTACGCTGGCTGAAACTGCATCCAGCCAAAAAATTGTGACTACATGGCATGCAAGCCTGGCATTACCCTTAACGCGTACCTATTATGGCTGGAATGGCTCTGCGTATCAGGCTTATAAAAAAGAAGTGAGCAGCTATACGGCCAATAACCGCATCGCCACTTTTACAATAACGGATCTTACTGTAATTACTCAGCCCTATGCGACCAATGGGCGCTCGCGTATCTGGAGTTACAGCTACAGTTATTTAGATACCGCGCAAACAAGGTTGATGCAACAAACGATTGATGGCCCACGCACTGATGTGAATGATAGTGTTACCTATAATTTTGATGCGTTTGGCAATGTTGACAGCATAGTCAATGCATTAGGACATGTGACTCGTTTCGGTAATTATAATGCACGTGGCCTTGCCGGTATTATCACCGATGCCAACAGTAATGTTACCAATATCACTTATACCTCACGCGGGCTTCTGGATAAGCTGACTATCAATAATTCAGCAACGATTGATTACGATTATTATGGCACTGGCCTTTTGAAAAAAGTGACGTTGGCAGACGGTAGCTGGCTAAATTATACCTATAATGATGCTCGCCACTTGATCAGGGTTGACAATAATCTCGGCGAGAAAATTGAATACACGCCGAGTATTCTTGATGGTGAATGGAAGGCAGAAATGGTTAAAGATGAAAATAATATCATCGTTCGCCAGCGCCAGCGCGTATTCGATGAGTTGGGCAGGGTAATGACGTTGCAGGGACAGAATGGCCAGCTATGGCAATATGGTTATGATAAAAACGATAACCTGAAAACTGAAAACGATGCCTTGCAACAGCTCACCAGTTATAACTACGATACGCAGAACCGAATCAGTGCAACACTCGATGCCGGTCAGAATGCCAAGATGGATGCTGCGGAAAAAAATGCCATCGCTTTTGCCTATGATAGTCAGGGCAATCTTGCATCCGTTACTGACCAGCGCGGCAACACTACACAGTATCTGTATGATGGTTTTGGCGAGTTGATACAACAAACCAGCCCTGATAGCGGTATTACGCTGTTCAGTTATGATGCTGCAGGAAACCTGACAGGGAAAACCGATGCTCGTAATGTCAGCGTAGCTTATCAATATGATGCATTGGATCGCTTGTTAGCTGTGAATTATCTGGGCAAGCCCGATGAAGCTGTTTCATTTGCCTACGACGACACGGCTAATGGCAATCAGGGAAGAGGTCAATTGACAGCTTATTCTGCCAATAACCTGCAAACGTTTTTAAGTTATGATGATTGGGGGCTGGCAAAGAGCACTGATTGTGTGTTTGGAGCGCTGTGTTATGCCACTGGATATAACTATAATTCTCAGGGGCAGTTAACCGGCATGGTTTATCCCAGTGGTAACGCCGTGCTGTACGGTTACAATGGCCTTGGGCAAGTGAATGCCGTGAAATGGCAAGCATCAGGGCAAACCCCGGCAGAAGCCACCGTGATAGCCCATGATATTCTGTATCTTCCGTTTAGCGGCAGTATGAGTCAGCTGTATTATGGTAACGGTGTGCACAGTGAATGGGTTTATGATGGAGATGGCAGGTTACAAGATATCATTACCATGGGTAAGGCTGGCGCCCTCTACAGTAAAAGTTATCAATACACAGCTACCGATAACATCAGCACTATCAGCGATAACCTGCACACTGATAACATCCGCAGTTACGAGTATGATAAAAACAGCCGCCTGACCCATGAAAGCAAAGGTATTGGAGACGCCACACAAGCAACCGCCTTTGCTTATGATGAAGTGGGCAACCGCAAAGAAAGAATACAAGCCGTTGGGACAGAAACCCCTGTTATTAACGAATCGCTGAGCTATGCCCCTGATAGCAATCGATTACTCGGTAAAGCAGACAGTGTTACAGGTAATAACATCACATATCAACATAACGCCAAAGGCGATATTACAGCAGTGATGGCCAGTAACACTGATTCAGTCATGTATGAATACAACGCAGCCGGACGCATGCAAATCAGCAATGCGCTGGCGGGTGATATTACCCAATATTCAGTGAACGCACTAGGCCAGCGCCAGATCAAGATGCCTGGTGGCGATGCCAGCGTAGCCACCTGGTTTGGCTTTAGTTCAGATGGACACATCATCGCCGAACATAATCTCGAAACACAGCAAGTGCAGGCCGAGTATGTTTATCTTAACGGCTTGCCTTTCGCTTTTGTGGTAACAAAGAATGGCAATGCCAGTATTTATCATGTCATCAATGATCATCTGGGTGCACCGCAAATGCTGGTTGATGACAACCAGAATATTGTCTGGCAGGCCAACTATGATGACTTCGGAAAAATTAACTTGCCGATAGAGCAAGTGACGTTTAACCTGCGCTTTCTAGGACAGTATTACGATAAGGAAACCGGTTTGCATTACAATTACTACAGGGACTATGATCCATCGTTAGGAAGGTATGTGCA
>CAZTZY010000139.1:0-4744 GCA_964617765.1 uncultured Spongiibacteraceae bacterium | reverse complement strand
CGCTTCTGGCTGCTGCCGTTTTCGCTGCTCCGCCAGAGGCGCGGCGGGTTCTGCCGGCGGCAAACTTAAAGCCTGGGCCTGATGTTTTTTCATCACACCAGAGGCAGTTATTCAGCTTGCCGGTATTTTCATTGGCCAATGGACAGCCGCTGGCCTTCATTTGCTCGCGGAATACCGGATCTGACGATTCCACTTCAGGTGGACAGGCGTTGAATTTTTCGGCGATAACCATTGTTAACACTCCCCTCAACTGCGGCCATACCAGCGCATCATTACCATACACTTTCAGGCAGTCTGATTGGCATTCAGCACCTGTATGAATACTGTTATAGGCCCAGGTTTCGGCACACAGCGGGGTGAATCCTACGGATTCAATAATGCACTGTTTCACCTGATCAAGGTTATCATTGCTGGCCCTGCCACGCTTGGCGCACAAACGTACTGGCGATGTCTGGTCTGGTATGCCCATATACACTGCGAGGTCTTTCAGGGTTGAACAACTACCGCAGTGATATTGATGTGTCACCACCCAACCTTCAGCGAGTGCGGCTTCCTTGCTGGGGAATGTGCGTAAGCTATAACGCTTCTGTTCTGCATCTTCAAAGTGTATGGCACAGACTTCCTGTGAAACGGCGTTACCATGGGTGATATCAGAAAACCAGCGTGTTGGCTCGGTTTGCTGCAAATACTGTATACCCTGGTCGTTATACCGGTAACCTTCCCGGGTATCGGTATAGCCTTCTGAATTGATGATTTCGATACCGTCTTTTTGTATAGAGCGTGGTTTGGGCAGAGGTATCGATGTATCGGTGTTACGCGGGAAAAAGGGATTGGCACTGCTGAATCCCTCGCCCTTGTTAACACCGTCTAACAGATTCAGTTGACTGTATATATCGTCCTGGTTCAAAGCTTCTGTCTGGTAGAGGTACATCACCAGTTCGCGGGTTTGCTCGGTGGTGAGATTTACGCCAGTCAGAGGATTTTTATACTGAATATCAACAAAACGGATGTTGGCATTTCCCATCATAAATGCTTTTGCCAGTGCTGTTTTTTCTCGAGCGTGAATATACCATTGGTTTCTTTCAAGTATGCTGGTACACAATGATGACTCGATCTTATTGGGCACACCCAGATCAATTACACCGGCGGCAATACAGCCACCAGCATCTGATTCAATAAGGTAATGGCCATTCCTGGCATCAAGACTGAAACGCTGCTCGGATAAAGTGTTACAGCGAACAATCTCCGGGTTGCCTATGCTTTTCTTGCTGAGGCAATAATCAAAATTGCTGGCCCACACGATTTTTCCCGAACCACTCATGCCTGGTGTCTTTTCCAGAAACCAGCGCTGTGAAAAATCGGTATCTGTGAGCAGGCAGGATTCCAGTTCAACAACCGGATTCCATGTTTGGGGAGCGGCAAAACGTTTTTTGATATCTTTAACCGTCAGGCAGTAGCCGGAATATTTTCTTGATTCAATAGCAAACGATTGTATCAATGGGCTACTGACCGAAAATGACAAAGTATAGGGTTGCATTTCATTGCCATTGAGGTCTCGCACATTTTGCAGGGTAAGCTGGTAGTTGGCTGCCTTTTCTATCAACTGATTGGACTGGCCAAACGGTTGAGAGAATGTCACCACCACCCTGTTCTGGAATGCCTCAATGGTATTCACCGTATTGCCATTCACCAGAATGTTACCGTTATTTACTGACTGCGTGTCTATCAAATCATCGAACACAAAGGTGATAACCGGGGTTGGGCTAACGCCGCTGCTACCATCTGCCGGCGTCGACCACAAAATTTCAGGCGCCTGATTATCAGCGGTATTCACCTGCAGTTGAGGCCCTGTAAATTCTGCAGTTTCAATCACTATCTTTCCGGTTTTCAAATGTTGTATGGCATATTTGAACCGGTAAAGCGGCGAGAAATCTTCCATTTTTTTAAGCACTTCAAACCGCGCCTGGTTCTGTGGATTCATGTCTATGGTCAACCAGCTCCACTGATTAGTAGTGTCAGGGCTGTAAATCATCAGCACAACAGAATAGTCATTGCTGACTGGCTTGGTCAGATTCACGCCAAATTTAAACTCGGTGTCACGTGGATAACCAGTACCCGGACTGACGGCATCTCCCACAAGCTGGGTATCAGGCACCGGTGCAATATCAACAGGGGGATTCAGATCAAATCGGCAAGCTGCCAGCACAGCGACACACAACAACAGGATCAACGGGGATATTGTTCTTTTAATCTGCATGGCAACCATCCGAAAATACAATTAAGTGAATATTCTCAGTGAGGATATTCATTAAAATATATCAAGTCAAGCCTGATGCTGCCATTAACCGATTAACGGCAATGGGTGTGACAATGCTTAAAATGGGAAATTCCTTGTGCCAGCTAGGCTTTAACCGCTATACCATCAAGAAAAATTTTGATGAACTCAAAAGCTTCAGCCCTACTACGTACCGGGTTCATGATCGTGATAAAACCGAACATACTGGTAAAAAACAGGCGAACGAGGCGCACAGGATCATATCCTGAATTCCCACAATGGATTGAGAAAGTACTAATAACCTGCTGCAAAAAAGGATGCTCAACCCATTCCATATTACCGGGTGGAATTTTCATGACAGTGGCGAACACCTCCCTGATCAAAGGGTTGTCTTTTTCCCTTTCAAGAATGTCAAAAATGGGGTCTATCAACGCCTCGAGCAAGGTATCAAGCGACTGACCATCCTTTTCGAGACGACTGGCTACAATACCAGCGATCTCCGCAAGATAACGGTTCATCAGTTCTATAATGACGTCATTCTTGGTAGGAAAATTGCGGTAAAAAGAACCCACCGATACATCAGCTTGTTTAACAATATTTTCGATCTGGGCTTTATCAAAACCCACTTCGAGGAATTCGCTAATGGCTGACCGGTAGATTCTTTCTCGCGTTTCCAGTCGCTGCAGTTCTCGCTTGGTAATTTTTTCTGTCATCGTAATCAGGGCTATGGCAATGAAATTAGCATTAAGGCTGGAGGCAGATGCCAACGTGTTTTAATAATATCACAGCTATGTGCTATGCGGGTTAGTTTGGAGCAGGCCATTTATCTCTACTTATAGGATGTCATCGCCAGACCCACTCTATCAATTCTTTAGGGAGTGACATTACAGATACATTGCATGCAACATCTCTACGCAACACATCGCCAAGCTTACAACACCAATATCGCCTCAATCTCCACCTGCGCACCACGCGGCAACGAGGCCACGCCGACACAGGCCCGTGCCGGATAGGGTTCGTTGAAATACTTTTTCATCACCTCATTCACGGCGGCGAAGTTATTCAAATCTGTTAGGGAGATATTGATTTTTACGCTGTTGGCCAATGTGCCACCGGCTGCTTCAGCGACGGCCTTGAGGTTCTCAAACACTTGTGTGGCTTGTGCGGTGACATCGCCCTGTACCAGTTCCATGGTGGCTGGCACTAATGGAATTTGCCCTGATAGGTAAACGGTGTTGCCGGCTTTTATCGCTTGTGAATAGGGGCCAATCGCAGCAGGAGCGTTAGGGGTTTGGATGGCGGTTAACTGGCTCAATGCAAATTCCTCTTTTGTGTTTGCGGTTTTACGCGGTAGATACTGGTAACGGATTTGATGTTGCGGATATGTTTCATGATGCGGGCGAGGTGCACGCGGTCTTTCACACTGACTTCGATATCAACACGGCTGGTGTGGGCATCAACATCAACTACACTGATGCTTTCGATATTGGCATCAAGGCTGTTGATTTTGGTGGCGAGGGTGGCGACCATGCCGCGTTCGTGTTTCAGCTCAACGGAAATGGGCACCACGAATTCGCCTTTCACCACATTGGCCCAGCTGAGTTCTATCGGTGCACTGCCTGGCTTCTCGGATATTTTTCTGGCTTGCGGGCATTGGCTGGTATGTACCACGATGCCACGGCCTGAACTCATGTGGCCGATAATGGAATCGCCGGGCAATGGATGACAGCATTTGGCAAAAACCATGATCACGCCTTCTTCGCCAGTGATGACTAACGGTTTCAGTTTATCGCCGGTATTTTCCACCACCTGCGTGCCATCCATCGGTGTGCCTTCGAGTTCGGGCACCAGTTGCCGCGCGGTGATGTAGGCTGCGCGATTGCCGATGCCAATGTCTTCGAGGATAAAATCAAAACTTTCGTAGTTGGTACTTTTCACCAGGCGGTCGATTTGTTCCTGTGGTACGGCGGCAAGATTTTTGCCCATGCCGTTCAAGGCTTTATTCAACAGGCGTTCGCCGAGACTAATGGAATCGTTATGGCGCTGGCCTTTCAGTACATGGCGAATATGGCTGCGCGCCTTGCCGGTTACCACAAAATCCAGCCATACCGGGCTGGGTTTGGCGTTTTCCTTTATGATGATTTCTACCGTTTCACCACTTTTCAGTGGCTGGCTTAATGATGACAGGCGACGGTTGATGTAACAGCCCACACACTTGCTGCCCAGATCGGTATGTACGGCATAGGCAAAATCAATCGCGGTGGCGCCATGTGGCAATTCCATGATTTTTCCCTTGGGGGTGAACACATACACTTCATCGGGGAATAAATCGATTTTGACGTTTTCGATAAACTCCAGCGAATTGCCGGTTTTTTGCTGCATTTCGAGCAGGCTTTGCACCCATTGGCGGGCGCGTTTGTGGCTGCCGGAAATGGTAGAGGAATAGTCACTGCCTTTTTTATACAGCCA
>CAZTZY010000138.1:0-4938 GCA_964617765.1 uncultured Spongiibacteraceae bacterium | reverse complement strand
CCAATGCTGAAACACTGGAGCACGTGGATGCTTTGTTGCCATGGAATGTAAAGGGGGCGGTTGGTTAGGCGCTTACATTTGTGCCATTCAGCTGTTTACCAATCGTTACGATTTGTTTAGTCTTGTCTTCCCGTTTTGCCTTTTGCAATCTTAGCGACAACAGGGCATGTTTACGGATTTACAACAGAATAATTGATAACGAGGTTACAGGTTATGGCAAAAGCAGCAGAATATGGATTAGGCCCACACACGTTCCCGCGCGGGTGGTTTATTGTGGCAGAAAGCACCGAGCTCGATAAAGGCCCGATGGCCGTGCATTTTTTCGGTCAGGATTTTGCCCTGTATCGCGGCCAAAGCGGCAAGCCGGTAATGCTCGATGCCTATTGCAAGCACATGGGAACGCATTTAACTGCCAACAACACGGCGATTATCGTTACCTCTGGCCAGCAAATAGAAGGTGATTCCATTCGTTGCCCATACCACGGCTGGCGTTACGCCTCTAATGGTGAAGTGGATGATATTCCTTACCACGATGGCCCATGCCCGAAATCAGCAGCGCTGACTTCCTACACCGTTCGTGATGTGATGGGTTGCGTGATGATGTGGTTTGATCCAGAAGGAGGCCAGCCAGATTTTGAACCGCCATTCCTGGAATTATGGAATGATCCGGCTTGTGTAAAATGGTCACTTGATCATCTGGGTGCCATCAACCTGCATCAAATAGAAGTGCTCGATAACATGGCCGATTTACGCCATTTAGGGCCAACCCACGGTGCGCCTTGTGAATACTTTGAAAATGAATTCAGGGATCATCGCTTAATCCAGCGCCAGGGTGGTTTCCTGGGCTTATATCAATCGCATTTGCATTCAGTCACCTGGTATACCGGCCCGGGATTATTGATTTCCAAGCAAACCTTTGCAGGCGCCACCATGTTCGAACTGATTGCCAACACACCGGTTGATGACGGTTCCATCCAGGCTTGGCATGCTGTGCTGATTAAAGGTCAAAATACACCACCCTCGGCAGAAGATCTGGAATTGGGCAAACAGTTCCAGGCTGGCGCCTTGATGGCCTTTTCTGCGGATTTTGATGTGTGGAAAAACAAAAAATCGGCTATTAACGTGATGCAAATGAAAAAGGACGGCCCATTCCGTACAGTGCGTAAATGGGTAAACCAATTCTATATGCCACGTGAGCAAGCCAAAGCCGTACAACAAGAGTTGAACGGCGTTGTTGCTGCACTGGATTTCCCGCAGCCCGACAAAAAATGGCAAGTAGAAGGTTTTGAAGCTGATTGCTTCAAGTAAACTGTCTTTTGGTCAGTAATTGATCAGAAACCGGATAGTACAAAGGCCTGTTTACAGGCCTTTTTTTATATGTGCTAATAAGGGTGCCCATCAGCAAAACAACAAGAACGGTTTGACATGAATAGCGAAGAATACAATCACATAATCCTTACCTGTTACCAGGGCCCGCTGGAAAAAAAACTCTGGCAGAATTTTTTACAGGCACTGAAAAAGGGATTTGATGCGCCATTTGTTACCTTGCTGTTAAGGCCGCCAAAATTAGGTGATAAGGGCGTAGTACTGAATGCGTTTGTCAGTTCCGATATTGCCTATAACGAATATAAAGATCATTACTTTTCGCAAGACCCATTCATTAATCTGCCGTTAGGCAAGGCATTTACCGCAGAAGAAATTCTCGATATGGCCGAGTTTAAAAAAAGCGATTATTACCTCAATTACCTCAAACCGGTGGATGTGGAATACATACTCGGTGCTGATTTTGAAGATGAAAATGGCTACAGCGCACGTTTGCGCATTTCACGCGGCGCCAGCGCCAGCAACTTCAACACCGAAGATAAACAATGGCTCGAAGCCATAGTGGCGCATCTAACACAAGCCATTGTGCTGTATACACGCATCGTGCATGCCGAAACCCGTGCACAAACCTACCAGGATGCGTTTAACCAGATGGAAATGGGCTGCCTGATACTTGATAGAAACCTGAACGTAGTCTCCAAAAATCGCGCCGCCGAAGATTTAATGAAAAGCCATGCCTGTTTACAGATCAAGGATAAACAACTCTCCGTCGGTAACCGCGAAGAAAATCGCCGCTTCAAAGCCATGGTCGATGAAATGATCGAGATACAAAGCAAAGGCGGCCTCGCCGATGTCTCGGCATTAAGGATAGAAACCCCGCACTCGGTTTCAGGCCTCGGGTTGCTGTGTCGATCCATGCCGCCCACGGCAACACCCGATGCCGGGCCATCGGTAGCACTGTTTATCAGCGATCCGGAAAAACCGCGCCTAAGCAAAGTCACCATTCTTGAACAACTGTTTGGTTTAACGCTGTCTGAAGCCAAGCTCGCGCTGTTATTGGCTAACGGTTACAGTCTAGATGAAGCCTCGGAAGAATTGAACATCACCCGCAATACCGCCAAATCGCATCTCAGCTCCACGTTTTCGAAAACCGGCGTTACGCGCCAGCCGAGTCTGGTGCAGCTTATTTTGCGCAGTGTGGCGAGCATTGGTTAAAAAACGGTCTTTTTCTGTGCTAGCTACGTCTTCAGTAATAGCTGCGTCAGCTCCGTGCTCGAATCCTCATTTACTTCGTGTAAGCTGCAGTTCTGCGCGTGGTGCTTCCTCGCTCTTCCAGAAAAATTTTCGTTTTTATAGGTGCACTTAATGCAGTTACTGCTCAAAAGCCTGACGCAGGAATTACAAACCATACTCCCCGATGCCACACTGCAAACCGTGTTGTTACCACAATGTTCTAGCTTGCAGTTATATCTGATCAATCCGCAATACTCCCTCGCAGGCCTGGATACCAGCACCGCACAACAGGTGATGGATAATCCCCTGTACTGGTTATTCTGCTGGGCCAGCGGCAGGGTGATGGCGCAACAAATCCTCGCCGAACCCGAGCGAGTTAAAAACAAAGTGATCATGGATGTAGGCTCAGGTTCAGGCGTAGTCGCCATTGCGGCTGCACTGGCCGGTGCAAAAAAAGTGATCGCTTCCGATATCGACCCCATGGCACAAAAAGCCATTGCCCTCAATGCACAGCTGAATGGCGTGCAGCTGGAAATTATCGGCGATTACGCCGAATACACCGGTGATGTTGATATGATCACCATAGCCGATGTGCTGTACGACAGAAACAATATGCCACTGTTAGAAGCGCTGGTGCAACGCGCACCAGCAGTGTATCTCGCCGATTCACGGGTGAAAAATTTTGCCCATCCCGGTTTTATCAAAACTGGCCGAGCCGATGGCGAAACCTTTCCGGATCTCGGTGGATTTGATGAGTTTTCGGAAGTGAATATTTATAGTTCCTTATTCAAGGATTCCTAAAGATAGAGATAGATGATATGAGATATCAGGGTACCATTATTCAATGGAATGATGATCGGGGTTTTGGATTTATTGCTGGCAATGATGGAAGCAATAAATTATTTATTCATATTAGTGCTTTTGCTGATCGTAATAATCGACCTGGTCTTGGCAAAATTGTTTTATATGAAGTTGGTAAAGATAATAACGGTCGAGAGAGGGCGATAAATGCGGCCTTCCCGGTTATGGCGCATAGTGCTAAAAATAGAAGTATTCGTCAAAACCAAAACGACAATTCTGTAGCGGCATCATGGTTGAAGTTACTGCTTTCAGTATCGGTAATAATATTTTGTATTTTTGTCATTTGGCAATCTTCAAAAAAAGATCAAAACGATATTCAAGTTAATGCCACCATCAATTCAGATACACAAGAACTAAATGGCAGCGATACAAATTCAGGGGATAGATTTGTATGCGATGGCAGGATTTATTGTAGCGATATGTCTTCTTATGAAGAAGCCAGGTTTTTTATAGAAAATTGCCCGGGAACCCAAATGGATGGTGATGGTGATGGCAATCCATGCGAAAAACAATTTAACCAGTAATATGTTTGTTATTTAGTACGCTTATAAATCACAAAGGATGGCAGTATTGAAAAAGATACTATTTTTTGCAGTAGTTTTATTTTTGGGTTATTCATTTGTTAATAAACCCAGTATCACCACTGAAGATTCAAAAAAAGCATTTGTTCACGAGCAAAGAATTACCAATTCTGTTGGGGATGTTGAAAGTGCTTATTCCCAAAAGCTGAGCGATGTTCAGGTTACGGGAGAGGGAGAAGTGGTCAAAGTACTGCAGGACGATGATCGAGGCAGCAGGCACCAGAAATTTATTATTCGCATGCCATCAGGGAATACCCTGTTAGTGGCTCATAATATAGATCTTGCAGAGAGAATTCATGCGCTGCAAAAAGGTGATATTGTGAAATTCAACGGTGAATATGTATGGAATGAAAAAGGCGGTGTTTTACACTGGACGCATCATGATCCTGCTGGCACACATGAAGCAGGCTGGCTAGAACATAAAGGCAATCGATATCAATAATTATTAAGAATTACTCAGGTTTTATATAGAACCAAAGGGACGCCAACTCGATCACGTATTAAACTAAAAACGTGAAAGTGCAAAAGCACTAGTAATTAATGAATATTTATTGGGAATGTAGAGATTTATGGTGGCTGCCCTCCCAAACAGCTCAATTTTTGTCACGCTGCATAAAAAGCTACCTATGCATTCCTCTGGCTGAATAGTTTAAATAGGCTACAATCGAACCTTAAAGCCAAAAATAACAAAAAGGACGGCCTGTCATCAACGTGATGCCAGATAGGAAAAATGAATAAAAAATCCTTCAACGAACAGGAAATCTGCACTAAATACATAACGCCCAGCGTTATTGCCGCTGGTTGGGATCTTATTACCCAAATCCGCGAGCAAGTGCCCATTACCAAAGGCCGTGTGATTGTACGAGGCAAACTGCACACCCGTGGCGAACTGAAAAAGCCCGATTACGTTTTGTATCACCAGCCCAATTTACCGCTCGCC
>CAZTZY010000137.1:0-5171 GCA_964617765.1 uncultured Spongiibacteraceae bacterium | reverse complement strand
ATCGACCACATGGATGTAATCGCGCACGCCGGTGCCGTCTTTGGTGGGGTAATCGCCGCCAAACACTTGCAGTTTTTCGCGTTTGCCGCTGGCTACCTGGGCTATAAAGGGCATGAGGTTGTTGGGGATGCCTTTGGGATTTTCGCCGATTTTGCCGCTTTTATGCGCGCCGACGGGGTTGAAGTAGCGCAATATGGCGATGCGCCAGGTGTTATCGGCTTGATAAACATCTCTCAGTATATTTTCGATCATTAACTTGCTGGCGCCATAGGGGTTGGTAGTTGCCAACGGGAAATCTTCGCGCAGTGGCAATATGGCGGATTCCTGGTAAACCGTGGCGGATGAGCTGAATATGAGGGTTTTACAGTGGAATTCGGCCATAACCTGCAACAGCGTAACGGTGCCGGTAACATTGTTATCGTAATATTTTAACGGTTGTGCCACCGATTCACCCACGGCTTTCAGGCCGGCAAAGTGGATAACGGCGGCAATATCGGCATGCTGGTTAAATATGTGGCGCAGGGTTTCGCGGTGGCGAACATCTCCTTCGAAAAACTCGATGGTTTGCCCGGTTATTTTTTCTACTGCTTCTATTACTGCACGGGTGCTGTTGCCCAGGTTATCGATAACCACCGGGGTGTAACCTGCGCTGATCAGTTCTACAAGGGCGTGTGAGCCAATATAACCTGCTCCACCTGTCACCAGTATTTTCATGTGTTTTTCCCGTAGGTTGGGGTTTGTTCGGTTTTATTGTTATTCGCCAAGATTCTTCACGGAGTTTACCCTGAGTAATACGAATGGGTTCAGAATGACGAGGTTGTGGCTATCACTATAAAACAGTTTCGTTGTTTCGTTGAGATTCTTCACTGGGTTCAGAATGACAAGGGTGTGATTCATTGTTTCGTTGAGATTCTTCACGGAGTTTAACCTGAGCAATACGAATGGGTTCAGAATGACGAGGTTGTGGCTATCACTATAAAACAGTTTCGTAATTTCGTTGAGATTCTTCACGGGGTTCAGAATGACAAGAGTGTGATTCGTTGAGATTCTTCACGGAGCCTGCCCTGAACCGGTGAAGGGTTCGAAATGACAATTGTTTTTTGTATCATTGCTGTTTTTCCCGAGCCATTGCGCGCGCTTTCTCGATGGTGGATTGTATGAGCCCGTTGGGCTCAAATGCTCGTAATTGTTTTTCGCAATCGGCGACTTTGGCGGTGTTCTTTTGGGCTACGGTTTCAGGGTTGGCTGTATATTCCAGAAAATTGCTCACTACCTGTTCGTCATACCTTTGTTTGGCGGCATCTTTGTTGAGCCCTGCCTGTAGCGCCAATTCCTGGGCTTTGCCCAAGGTGTAGCTAATGATATTAAAGGTAGTCGACTCGGCTTTTAATTCACCTTTGGTGCTGGATTCATGCGCGGCGAGCAAGGCAGCACAATCGACCGTTTCGTGCATTTGTTGTAGCGGGGTTTTATTAAGTTGTGGTTCAGGTTCTGCTTTTTTTGCTGGCACTGGCCTGGTTTCGGTGTTGGTTTTTGCAGTGCTGGCAGTGGGCGGTGCTATTGATTCTTTCTGGATTGTTTTTTTCTGAAGAGAATCTTTCAGGAAAAAACAGGTAATTGCGCCAGTGATTAATATGAGTACTACTATTAATAAAAAATATCGTGGGAGTTTGGCTCTGTACATGGTTCACTTATTGGTCTGTGTAGATCGTTAATCAATGGGAGTTACACTGTATAAGATGGCAGGTTGTGCGGCAAATTTTTTACCCCCATGATGGCAGGCCAACAGTTAAATCCGGTGATGAGACTATAAACCCTATGTTAAAACAATATTATGCAAACTTTGCCGTAAAGATCGGAAATCACTTTTCTTGCCGGTTGACGCTGAATATTCCCATCACCCGTCTTGTGTTTTTACTTGCTGTATTTCAATCTGGCCTTGCTGTAGCCCACGCCGGCAAACAGGATAATCAGGGTGGTCATTTTAATCGCAAGACAAATACCTATCATTGCCATACCAAGGCCTGTTTTCAGCAACACGGGCAATCAGAACAGGCGTTAGAAGAAGCGCATCAGGAGAGCCGTGCTTTTAGTAAACTGTATCTGCGCGAAGATTGGCCGCACTGGTCGGACCTGGATAATGATTGCCAGGATACGCGCGCTGAAATCTTGATTGCCTCGAGCAAAACACCTGTGCGGCATAGCGGTGGCAACACTTGTTTTAAAGTGCTGAATGGCGAGTGGCATGATCCTTACACCGATAAGGTTTTTTACAATGCCTGGCAACTGGATATTGATCACCGCATTGCCCTGGCTGAGGCACATCGTTATGGCGGTGCAAACTGGACAACCGCAAAAAAAGAAGCCTTCGCTAATGACCCGTTAAACTTGATAGCGGTGCAGGCTGACGCCAATCGCTCGAAAGGCAGCCATCCTGCTTATGAATGGATGCCGAAGGATTTGAAGTATTGGTGTGAATACATTCAGGTGCGCGAGCAGGTTGTGTTGAAATATGCATTAACCTTTCCTGAGAAAGAGCAAACTTTCAACCAGAAAATCAAGCAACAGTACTGCCATTAAAAGATTGAACCCGCGCGTCGCGCTGGAGATACTGTTTTTTTCTTGAAAAAACACTACACTCAATCAACCCGCTACAATCATTCTACAGGAGAAAAACATGTCTAAAGCAGTAAGAGCAGGCGAAGCCCCTATCGCCATTGATGTTGAAAAAGGCAAGGCGTATTACTGGTGCAGTTGCGGCAAAAGCAAAGCCCAGCCTTTTTGTGATGGTTCGCATAAAGACAGTGGATTTGCGCCGGTAAAATATGAAGCCACTGAAAGCAAAAAAGTGTTTTTCTGTGCGTGTAAAGCCACTAAAAACCAGCCGCTTTGCGATGGCAGCCATAGCAAATAGCTTTTACATTCTGGTATCAGGGCGATAACCGTCGCCCTTTTTAATCCTTTCTTTTTCAGGATCAATTCACCTCATGCAAACATTTTCCCTGGAAGGCCACCCTTTTATTGCCCTGAACAATTTGTTAAAAGTGGAAGGCCTGGCTGAAAGCGGTGCGGCGGCAAAAATTGCCATTGGCAATGGCGAAGTGTTAGTGGATGGTAAAACTGAATTGCGTAAACGCTGCAAGATTCTTGCCGGGCAAGTGGTGAGTTATGAGGGGCAATCGGTAAAAGTTGTGTTATAACATCACCTTCCTTGAAATGCGGAAGGTGATGGAAAGATCAACAAGTGTACAATTTATAACACAGCAAGAATGGCTTCTGCCGAGGATTTTTCCAGGCCTTTTTCATCAACAGCCAAATGCGTAACCACGCCGTTATCTACGATCATCGCATAACGCTTGCTGCGCAAGCCCATACCAAAACCTTTGCCATCAAGCGTTAAACCGATACTGTTAGTAAAATCGCCGTTACCGTCAGCCAGCATTAATATATGTTCAGCATTTTGAGATTTTCCCCAGGCATTCATCACAAATACATCATTCACTGAAATACAGGCGACGGTATCCACGCCTTTTGCCTTGATATGGTCTACATTCACCACAAAACCCGGTAGATGGGCTGCAGAACAGGTGGGCGTAAATGCACCTGGCACTGCAAACAACACGACTTTTTTACCGGTGAAGATGTCGTTGGTGTTAATGTTTATAGGGCCTTCTGCACCCTGGGTTTTTAAATCAAAAGCCGGGAGTTTGTCGCCTGTTTTTATAGTCATGTTTTGCCTCGTTGGTGGGTGTGTTTTGTTCCGTGTTTATAATTACTTTTCATAATGATATCGGCATGAAATAATTGTTAGTCTGTTATCATCAATGGCATAAACTAGCCGATGCGTATCATCAATCCTGCGCGACCACAAACCGGCAAGATTTTCTTTCAGTGGTTCTGGCTTGCCAATTCCATCAAATGGCGATCTCTGCGTATCTATAATTAATTTATTGATACGCTTCAATGTTTTTTTATCTTGTGTTTGCCAATAGAGATAATCTGCCCATGCTGCTGACGTCCATGCCAATGTTTCAACCATCTATCAATCCCTTTTCCTTAACTTTACCTGAACGATACTGCTCAATGGACTTAGCCAAATGCGCAGCATTTGCAGGGCTTTTCAATAAATGAACCGTTTCCATTAATGCATTGAACTGATCAAGCGACATAACCACAGCATCATCTGCATCACGCCTGGAAATTATTGCATAGTCGGCATCAGCTACTACCTGATCAAGCAGATTTTTCAGGTTATTTCTGGCTTCAGAAAAATTAACGACTTTCATTATAAACCTCAAACTTGTACAACAATTTGTCCAAGTATAACTTGTGCAACAAATTGTGCAAGTAAGAAATTCAATCGAACCTTCCTGCCATTAAGCTCAATAGTGGCTTTCACCCATGCCGCCAAATTGCTTGCTGAGGTATACAGCATAGTTGTCTGTCATGCCACTGACAAAATCTATCACGGCCATCAGCACTTCATACAAGCTGCCATTGACCGGCAAATTCTTGACGCCGATAAGGTCTATCAGCATTTTGTTTTCTTTTTCTATGGGGTTGCCGCCTGTTTCATACCAGGCATAGGCTGCCGGAATTAACTTGCTGAGCAGGCGGGCAATTACATCGTAAGCGCCTATCTCTAGCTCTACCTTGCGTGGATGGGCAAAAATACGTTCTTTGGCATAGTGTTTGGCTTCTTCAACGGCAGTTTTAATTTCCGGACGGCACAGGGAAATCAGGTCGCTCTCTACTGCACCTTGCAGAAATGTTTTTTCGTTAGCCATGAAGGCTTCTACGCCAGCTTCAATGTAGGCATCGATGATTTTACCGCGAATGAAACCGGGCTTGCGGCCATCGCTGATTTTGCCGAGGTTTTTTTCCAGTTCGTGTACCTCGCTGGCTTTTAAAACCGGGCGGATAATCTGGAATACATCATCCCAGCGCAACAGGCCCATTTCCAGGCCGTCTTCAAGATCAATAAGTCCATAACAAAAATCATCAGCGGCTTCCATTAAATACACCAGCGGATGGCGGCAATACCAGTTTTCGCCTTTTTGTAACAATCCGGTTTTTTGCGCGATTTCCTTGACGTTATTCACATCTGCCTGGTAGATGCCGTATTTGTTGGTTTTCGGCCGCAAGCCTTGTTGTGTTTCTGCGGATGCCCA
>CAZTZY010000136.1:0-5599 GCA_964617765.1 uncultured Spongiibacteraceae bacterium | reverse complement strand
AAAGGTAATCGGTTTACCGGGCAATTATTTAAAACCTTACCCGGCGTTAACTTAGCAAATGGAACCTGGGAAAACTCTTCATTTTTAAAGCCGTGAAGAATATTTTCAATTCAGGTTGTCAAATTTCTCACGAAGCCTGCACTGAATTTGTGAAGGGTTCAACATGACACTTATTCAGCGACCGCCTAAATACTATTGCGATGTTGAAACAGGTTAACAATAAATAAAACCAGTGCAATCACAGTACATACTTCACCCATTGCCATTACCGGGATAAAGGTTTTGTCACCCAGCAACAATATAATCAACGAAGGAATCATCAATACCAAACCCGCATTGGCCACATAAAATTGTACCGTCGCCAACTTCGATTCACCCAATACCGGAAATAAACCATAAGTTAAACCATACAAGGTTAATGCAAACCAGCCTAACAAATTTAAATGAGCGTGTGCCGGCATTAATATAAAATTTTCCATAATACCCATGGCCATACCCATCAGCAGGCCAATCAAACCATAACAGGCCGCCACCAGAATAAACTTGATCGATATTTTCATAATGCCACTCCTGCTCACTTTCTAACTTTGACCCTTTATTGATCGTTCACAGCGTTGATGGCATCGACAATCTCGCGAACCTCGCGAGTCTTCTGGTAAACTTTCAGAATTTTATCTTCCACCTGAATCAACTCATTACCGTCTTTATCAACAGGCTTCAACACTTTTCTTTTGGCATAAACAACCGGGTCTAACACCTCTCCAGCTTTCACCTTGGTTTGCCAGCCTGGAGGTAATTCACCGCCTCGCTCTACTTTCTTTTCAAGACCTTTGGGCATATGTTTGTGTTTTATTTTTTTACCCTGATGTGGATGATGGCCTTCGTTACCATTAGCTTCATTATCATGATTTTCATCTTCATCATTGCCACGGGAGTGAATGTGATGATCTTCGCTTTCAACCCCATCATTCTTATGGTGTGATTTTTCCTTTATCTTGTCTTGCTGTTCTTGGGTATATACATCCTTTACCTTCTCTTTTGTTTTATCTTTATCAGCTAGCGCAGGCACAGCCAATACGCAAGCCGCTATGCAACCAGCTATGTAAGCCACTACAGATAATCCCGTTACTTTTTTAATTTTCATCGTCATATTCCTCACATTAAACCCGAGTATTATTTTTGTTCGGTAATTTCCTGAATCAATTTGACCGGATTGTGCGGCGCTTTTTTGCGCAGACGCAAATTGATCATTTCCACTACCACCGAGAATGCCATGGAAAAATAGATATATGCCTTGGGCACATGCACATCAAAACCTTCAGCCATTAATGTTGTACCTACCAACACCAAAAATGACAAGGCCAGAATTTTTATGGTGGGATGTTCATCCACAAAATCACCAATCGGCTTGGCAGCAAACATCATCACACCCACAGCACCAATAATCGCAATAGCCATAATCGACACATGATCCGCCAAACCGACTGCTGTAATCACTGAATCTAACGAAAAAACGATATCGAGAATGGCAATCTGGAACAAAATCGCTGCTACAGATGCAGACGCTGGCAAGTTATCACCACCCTCAACACCTTCCAGGCTCTCATGAATTTCCATAGTGGCTTTTACCAGTAAAAACAGACCACCCAGAATGAGGATGACATCACGACCAGAAATTTCATAACCCATGATGGTAAACCACGGTTCAATCAGGCTGGCGACCCAGGCAATCGAAAACAGCAAGGCAAGACGAGTAGCCATGGCCAACAACAAACCGAAACGGCGGGTAAAATTGCGTTTTTCCGGAGGTACTCGCCCAACCAGAATAGAGATAAAAATAATGTTATCGATACCCAGTACGATTTCCAGGGCAAACAGGGTTCCCAGAGAAATCCAGGCTTCAGGGCTAGCAATCCACTCAAACATACACAAACTCCACAACGGGGTAAAAAGTTAATGATCTTTTAATAAAGGTCGAAGCATTGATTCCAGTCCATTGAGTTTCACTTCATACATCAATGCCAATTGCGCACCCAACTTGCCCTGGGGAAACCCCTTGGCATGGAACCACACCAGATAAGGTTCAGGCAATTCCAGTAATTTCCTGCCCTTGTATTTACCAAAAGGCATGGTCTGGTTAATGGCGTCGAGCAAATCCTGTTCTTGCATGATGTAAATAGTGCATTCTTCGGCTGATATGGCGATTATAATGCACGCATCTAACCTCCGCACCATGAAATATAACCGTGAATACTATTGAACAAGGTTTTTTATTAACCCGGCAAAGCCAGGACCACAACCGGCAAACAGTGATTACCTATTGGCTAAGCACTGAAAACGGGCCGGTAAAACTGGTTATTGAAGGTGAAAAACCGACATTTTTTACGGAATTAAACCATGAATCTGCCATCAGGAATGCCTTGCAACCATTGGCGAAAAAATGCGAACTCAAGGTATTGGCACTGAAAACATTTGCGCAAGAACCTGTCCTCGGCCTCTATTTTCATACCCAGCGCGATGCTTTTGATGCGCAAGCCTTGCTCAACAAAGCCCACATCCCTTTTTATGAAGCCGACATCCGGCTCAGTGACCGCTTTTTAATGGAACGTTTTATCTATGGCTCCATGGAATTTACGGGTCACTTAACCAAACAGCCTGCCTATAACGAATATCATGCAGTGAAAATTCGTCCTTCCAGCTATACACCCCGATTAAACGTCATTTCCCTGGATATTGAATGTGCATTCTCAGGCGAACTGTATTCAATTGGCCTGTATAGCTACAATAAGGAACACCTCTACAAAAATGTGTTAATGATAGGCGAACCACAAGATGCCCCTGAGTGGATAACCTGGGTAACCGATGAAAAAGCCCTGCTGAACGCCCTGATAACTACGATCAAGCTGATGGATCCCGATATCATTATTGGCTGGAACATCATCAACTTCGATTGCCGTTTACTGTTACAGCGCGCAGAGAAACACAGCATGCAACTCCTGTTAGGCCGAGACGATACTGCGGCCACATGGCGAGAGAGCCGTGCCGACCAACAACAAGGATTTATCAGCATTGCCGGCCGCATGGTGATTGATGGCATAGACAGCCTGAAAACCGCCACCTACAGTTTTCCCAGTTTCAGCCTGGAATTCGTAGCCCAATCCTTGCTCGGTCGCGGTAAAAAAATAGATGACACCGAAAATCGCCTGGATGAAATTACCCATAATTTTTTACACAACAAGGAAAAACTGGCAATCTACAATCTCGAGGATTGCATACTCGTATGGGATATCTTTGAAAAAACACGGTTACTCGATTTCCTGGTTTTTCGCAGCCAGCTCACCGGCCTCGAACTCGACAAACAAGGTGGCTCGGTAGCCGCATTCACCAACCTGTACTTACCTCACCTGCACAGGGCCGGCTACATAGCACCCAATTTACCCGAAGGTGGTGGCTTGGCCAGCCCCGGCGGTTATGTGATGAATTCCCGACCCGGCCTGTACCATAATGTAGTAGTGTTAGATTTCAAGAGCCTGTACCCTTCTATCATCCGCACCTTCAAAATCGACCCGCTAGGTTTGATTGAAGGCTTACTACACCCCGAAGAAGCGATTGAAGGCTTTAAAGGCGCGCTGTTTTCCCGCGACAAACACTTCCTGCCCGACATCATCACACAACTGTGGCAAGAACGGGACGAAGCGAAAAAGAACAGGGATGATGCCCGCTCACAGGCCATCAAAATCATCATGAATTCCTTTTATGGCGTTCTGGGTTCCGGCGGCTGCCGCTTTTACGATACCCGCCTGGCCAGCTCCATCACAATACGTGGCCATGAAATACTGCAACACACGGCAGAATGGATAGAACAAATGGGCTATGACGTTATCTATGGCGATACCGATTCCATCTTCATCCTGTTGCCTGAAGAATCCTCCCTAGATGAATGCCACAACATCGCTATTGCCTTGCAAAACGAAATCAATGACAACTGGCGTTACAAGATTCGAGTTGAGCATCAACTGGACTGTTATCTGGAAATTGAATTCGATAACCATTACAGCCGCTTTTTAATGCCCACCATCCGCGGCTCTGAAATGGGCAGCAAAAAACGCTATGCCGGATTGATACAGCACAAAAAAGGCGATCACATCGAAGAAGAAATCATATTCAAAGGTCTGGAAAGCGTAAGAACCGACTGGACAGAACTGGCGAAAATTTTCCAGCGTGAATTATATGATTGCGTCTTTCACGACAAGGATCCCTCCATTTTTATAGAACAAATCATCAGCGAAACCCGCGCCGGTTTACGTGACCACCAACTGATCTATCGTAAACGCCTGCGGCAACCTTTACATCTTTATGTAAAAAATATACCACCGCATGTTCGCGCGGCACGTATTGCCGATGAATTCAACCGTCTCAATAACCAGCCATTGCAATATCAAAACAAGGGCTGGATAAATTATGTGATCACACATCAAGGCGCCGAACCTGTTGATTACCAGATGCACCCGCTCGATTACGAACATTATATCGACAAACAATTACGCCCCGTAGCCGAGGCCATATTGCCTTTTATGGGTTTGTCGTTTAACACATTCATTCAGGCACAGATGGGGTTGTTTCATTCTTAAAGAAAACTGATAGCGACAAGAAGTGGGGGTTCTGAGATGTTCACTATAAGACATTTTATTAAAGGAATTTTAGCGAGTGGGCGCCACAAATTTTCTATTATAATTATTTATCCCTTTCAATCTTATTAGCTTTACGTATTGAGCTTATTACAGTGTAAACACCTAGGACAATAATAAAGAAGGATGAATATATCAGAATAGGTGACTGTATATTCGACTCTAAGCCTGAAACATCAGCATTCCATCCTGAGAAATAACCAAAAACTAATAATATACATCCCAAAAAAAACTCTAAAATACCAACCAAGAGCCATATTAACGGTTTATTACCACTCATAATTTACCTACCTTACCAACACCAGCAGACGAATATGGTAATTCTGGGCCTATCTGTGATCCATATGCGCATTGCCTGATTGTATCCCAAGCAAAGGCCTGACATTGATTAGCCATATCCCATTTACCATTAGACGGACTATTAGCTCCCAAAGATTGACCAGGCTTTATTATCTTATCAACACATTGTTCATCTACATTCTGCATTTCCATGCAATCTGAATCAGGCATTAATGATTGACCAGAATGATCCTTCGTTTGAATCTCTGTTACATATGGTACGTCTGCACATCCTTGCCCCGGAATTAAACATGCTCCTCCCATTCCAGATTCAAAGGTATCAGTTTTAATCCAGGTATGATTGGGTAGAATATATTTAGTAATTATTTCAGGTATCCATTCAATATTAATCGGTCTAGTGCATACCTTTACAATCAACCCATAGAAATCGACATATCTAATCGGATTGCCTAACGCATAAGCATATGTATTAATCCCGCCTCTTAACCCAATCGGATCACTTTGCACATACCTGCCTTTCTCAGCATCATAATCCCGATAGTAATTGTAGGTTAAGCCCGTCTCCTTGTCATAATACTGCCCCGGAAAACGCACATTAAACTCTACTTCTT
>CAZTZY010000135.1:0-5665 GCA_964617765.1 uncultured Spongiibacteraceae bacterium | reverse complement strand
CCAATGCCGCCAGTGTTAACTTGAATACTTGTGCTGTGCAGGGCAATGGCCAGGATCAGTTATGCGCCGTATGGCGTGACCCCGATTTTAATCCCGCGATAGACGCTTTCTATTATGCGCGAGTGTTAGAGAATCCGAGCTGTCGCTGGTCCTGGTCGCAGTGTAACGCACATCTTGAACATACTCCCTTTAGCAGTTTTGAAGAAGCTTGTTCGCAGAAAGGCTTATTGGATGAAGGTTATCAGCGTTGTTGTTTGCATGATCATCTCAGTGCTATTTATCCTCAAACGTTTGAGGAGCAACAGGTAGGTACCTATCCTGCGGATGTCCAGGAAAGGGCATGGACATCGCCCATCTGGTATAACCACTAACAGCCACAAATAACCTGGAAAGGTAAATATATGGCTATGTTGAAACATCTCTTTATTTTCATGATTATGGGAATCCTGCTATATGCAGGGTTGCCCTGGCTTGAATCTTTTAAATCACCTTCCCAAAAAGATGTCATAACACTCACACATGACGATCTAAAATTAATCCGTGAAGATTTTATCGATATGATGAAACAATCACCGACAAAAGATGAATTAAAGGCATTAATTGAAAGTCGTATTGATGATGAAATATTGGTGAATGAAGCGTTAAAACTGGGTATACATCTTTCTGATAATGTTATTAAGGAACGCCTGATCCTGAACATGATTTTTCTGGAGCAAGGTTCAGTCGATTCGTCTGCGCTGGAGCAAGGCTTGATAGTAAAAAATGAACCCGATGAACACGAATCTCCACAAACAGGTGAACCGCATTCTGCATTAGAAAAAGGATTGTTAGAGAAAAATGGATTGTATGAGCCAGATGCCTCCATGAAAGCAAAAGCCATACCGATAGATCGCGACAAACTGTTTAACAAGGCCATTGCAATGGGTATGTTAAAATCTGATCTTGTGGTGGTGCGGCGACTGAAAGACAGGATGGAAAAAATTATTGCTCGCACAGCTGTTGAAACTCCAACAGATAAACAGTTAAGGCAATATTTAATAGAGAATATTGCGCGCTATTCACAAGGCAATACAGTCAATATATTCCATGCTTTTTTTGCAAAAGGTGATTTTGATAAAGTACAGATCGACAGCATTTATAGCGAATGGAAACAAGGCCAAATGTCAGATGAGAAATTGTTGACGTTGGCTACCTCATCTTATGTCGATAAACAACAGGGCTTATCAGAAAACAGTTTGCTCAAGATATTCGACAAAATCATTACTCATAATATTCTGTTAGCTGAAAAACCCTCTGTACTCGATCTTCAGGAATCGGCCGCGGGTTTTCATATCATTAGAGTTAATAACAGTGTGTTGAACGGTGACCCGTTTAAAGATTTGTCAGTTTATAAAGACAGGTTATTAAACGAGTATATGCGAGACAAGGAAAAACAGGCTATTCAACAGCAACTCATCGAGTGGCGAAAAAATTACAGTATTCACATTGCCTCGATAGATGGTTGATGATGAAAATCCTTTTCAAACTCATTATCGTTCTAACACTGCTGTTAAATGCACTTACCGTATATTGTCATAATCTTGCTCCAGGCTTATTGAGGATTACCCTGCAAGATAACTCACAAGCGACTGTTTCGTGGAAAGTCGCCAATATGAAAACCCCAGGCATCGATGTGATGCCGATATTTCCCGACAATTGTACAAAACATCCAGACGAACATATTGCAGTTCAGGGCCTGGCGGTTATTTACCAATGGCAAATTCATTGTACACAGCCATTGATTGGGCAAGAGATTAGATTCTCTGACCTGAGTCGTGCACGAACCAACGTGATGATTGTTTTTACTGACACTCATGGTAAGCAGAATAGCCAGCTTATCAATGCAGAATCATCAGGATTTACTGTGCCAGCTTCGCTTTCGGCTGTTGATACGGCGAGGCAATATGTGGCCTCCGGGATTGAGCATTTGATTTTTGGTTGGGATCATGTTTTGTTTGTTTCTGGTCTGGTTTTTTTATTGCTAACTACTTTACGTAAACTGGTATGGGCAATCAGCAGTTTTACTGTTGGGCACAGTGCTTCGCTACTACTGGCGAGTTTTGGGCTTTTGCCATTTAATGCCCAAATAATCGAAGTTTTAATCGCCATAACTTTGATTATATTGGCCCTGGAGATTTTGAAAGAAAACAACCGCCAAGGGTATTTTTCCATTCGACAAAAACCCTACGCAATCACTTTTTTATTCGGACTCATACATGGATGTGGATTTGCCAGTGTATTGGCAGAAGCATTATCAGCTGAAAGCAACCTGTTGTTGCCATTGCTTTCTTTCAATTTGGGGATAGAAGCAGGTCAACTGTTAATTATCCTGTTTTTCATGCTGCTTATTAAATTTTTGATGCGGCTGGGCATATCCATTCAATCGCACAATAAGGTGTTCGGCTATTTCATCGGCGCTTTATCAAGTTATTGGCTTTTGACAAGGTTGCTGCAATAACCAGCTACTGTAATTTCCACTCGTGGTTTGGCGTAAATGTTAAAAGAGCCTAGTGCATTTGCGTTATAGACATTAAGTACTGAATCAGCTTTTCGCCTTAGAATATTTGTGTAAAAAAATCCCGATTCTTTATTCTTTTTTAACTTAAAATTAAAATAGTAATAAAAAACAATAGCTTAAAAACACCACCTTTATTGTATCTATTCACATTCTCGTTGCACAAAAAAATATTATGTGACACACTTCTGTCACATAATAAAATAATGTGCCATATGTAGGCAATGCTGTTTTCCTGGCATCTTCATGCAACCTGGCCAAAAACGTATTACAGAACAGTCAATTGAGGGAAAAATCATGAGCATAAGCAAAAAAATAACCCGCTGTCTTTGGCATAAACGGATTCCGGGTGCAGCTACCCTGATGCTGAGTGTACTGCTACTTTCGGGGTGCATAGAAACAGGCATCGTTATGCCCTGGCAATTGCCTAACTGGTCGCTGGCCTGGTCGGAGAAATATAAAGGCACGCAAATTAAAGAAATGGTCGCCGTAGATATGGAAATGGATAGTGAGGGAAGTACCTATACATTGGGCCAGATGTTATTGATAGATGGTTCTAAATGGGCGGTGTTGCTGAAATATAACCGGTTTGGAATAAAGGAAGTGGAGAAGATTTTCAAGGCCGGGAATGATAACCAGACCGTACCCAGGGCAATGGCTAAAGATAAATACGGGGACATCATTATTGTGGGTGAGCGGCAAGTGGCGGGCAACTGGTTCGTTACCAAAATAAATGGCCAAACGCTGGCTATCATCTGGGATGTTAACCGTTTCAGTGGTGATAAAGGTTCAGCCTACACCGTATCAGTGGGTAATAGCGGCACAGTCTATGTGGCAGGTAACCATAGTAACTGGGATAGATATGCGACTGCATTTTTTGATGGCAACACAGGTGCCAACATCTATGAGCAAACGCGTGGCTGTTGTTCGAATGGTACAGTGAATGCTACGAATGTTTGGGATTCTCTCGTGGTTTATGATGCTAATGGCAAAGAATGGTTTTATACAACGTATCCTGGGAATACTGGCACAACAGGCACTCCGGGTGATATAGCTATCCGTTATTATAAAAATGATGTTGGTAATGTTACTGCGTTTGATAATACCAGTTTTGGCGGTCTTGATTCCAATGCTTCAGATTATCAACTCGCATTGCATCCTGACGGGTATCTGCTTTTTGCAGGTAATGATGGAGATACTGCCGAAGTGTTCAAAATCGTTTTTGGAACAACGGGTATTACCAGTGTTAGCTCAATCATGGCTTTTGACAAGAAATTCAAATTCCGTGCGATGACCTTTGATAGTGTAGGCAGCCTGTATATTGCCGGTGATACGATTGATCCAAATTCGGCGGTGAATGTGAATGGCTATATCGCTAAATATGATGCATCGTGTGTGACGGTCTACAGTAAACTGTGCTGGGATCATACCTTTAATCACACCATGTTGTTCAATATCAAGATTTCATTGTTAGGAAGAGCTCTGGTGGAGTCCTTCACCAAGGAAGAAGTCAGGGATATATTTATTGCCAATAACTATGTTTACCTGCAGACATCGAGTGACACATCCGACGCTAATGTTGCCTCCAAAAAAGTGACTGAATTTGTTGGTTTCAGCAAGGGTTCAGGTAATCCGGCTAACCAGATCCAGATATCAGCCAGTGATTCTGTTGCGGCAATGCTTAATCCCTATGATCCTACCCGAGTGCATGTTGTAGGGGTGAATGCGAATGCGGATCTCACGGAAGACCCGGATATATATCTCTATACCAATGCAGTAAAAGGATTCTGATTATCCCGCTAGAGTTTCAGTTCTTCCCTGTTGAGAGATTTGCCAGAAATGGCAGGTCTCCTCTTTTGCCAATTAGCATTATCTGCCTCCATTAATGAGTTAATTTTCAGTGATTTACGATACAGATGTGCTGTAACAGGTACTCAAAAGATGAATTGTTAGGCCATAAGCGTGCTAATAAAAATTCTATTTGAAAAAGACAAGCCATGGCTGCGCTATTTTCTGAAGATTAGTCTTTTGAGGGACATAACATTGCAACTCATGGGTCGATAACAGGAAAAAGTATGATCTGGTTGTTTATGACTTGAACTATGATCACTTGATACTGTGGGATGATAAACAACAAATTATTATCGGTGCCTATCGGCATATTCTTGTAATGAAGTGTTAGATACAATGAAAAGTGATCTTGACCGCCGTTATATACACAAACAGTTTTCACTATGCTTATGTGTTGTTCAGCTTGAATAAATACCAGTTATTCGCATTTAGCTGCTATATCGTTAACTATTCTCACAGTGATTTTTAATGTCCTTGTTCATTCCCTGGTAAAGTTCATTCAAAGCTTTTTTGAGGAAAGGCAAAAGTAGTGGAACACAGATGCCATTAAAATCTTCGCCTTGAATAAACCGGGTTTTATCCTCTCCCAATACCTCCAGTTTGAAATAATGGCTGCCAGTAAATATCAATGGAATCCCACCTTGCCAGCGCAGGCCATCTTTTACATTGCAACTCTGGATTTTAACCGGTACGACCAGCCAAAAGCCGAGCAGTTTCACATGCATGGTTTGCTTTATTCCCACTACGGGTTTTAGAGTAAACCAGGTGGCTGAATTCCACGATTTAAATTGTTCCAGATGTGATAATGCGTACCACACCTTGTGAATGCTCGAATCAATGTCGACGGTTGTTTCTATAGTTTGTGTCACTGTTTGTATTCCGCGTAAATGTAGAGACGTAGCATGCTACGCCTCTACAGTGGTAATATTTAGCTGGTTTCAGGCATCCAGGCTTTCGAGGGTTTTCAGGTCGATCATGGCAGTCACCATCTTTTGGATGTTAGCTGCTGTAATGGCTTCGCCATAATTTTGCGGCGGTGTAATCAACCAGCCAATCACCAGGCCCCAGATAGCAGATTGCCGATATAACAGGTAAGCCTGTTCTTCACCGGGCACATTTTTTACGCCGTTTGCCAACAGCGTTTCACGGTAGAGGTTAAGCAGTTCTTTCTCATGTTGGCGACGTACATTGATATCAAGGCCGGTTATCATCATATAGGTAATGTCATGGCACCATGGTCCCCTTACAATCAGTTGCCAG
>CAZTZY010000134.1:0-5741 GCA_964617765.1 uncultured Spongiibacteraceae bacterium | reverse complement strand
CCTGCTGACCCAATACCTGATTGATCGCAGCTAATGACCCGTATTGATTTTTACATCCGCAAAGAATCCACACTCGATGATCGGTTGGCTTTCGCTTGCCGTTTGATTCAAAAAACCCGCACAATGGGGCATAGCGTTTATATACATTGTGCCAGTGCAGAAGATGCCCATGCCATGGATAAACTTTTATGGGCATTTCAGGAAAACAGTTTTATACCGCATAAACTCACCCAAACCGGCGGAGCGGATTGCGCTATCGAAATTGGCTATAGCAACGACATCAATGCCTGTGGAGAACATCACGATGTATTGATCAATCTGGGCTTCGATGTACCGGTATTTTTCACGCGTTTTGAACGTTTGGCAGAAATTGTCGTGCAGGAACCCCGAGTACTGGAAGCCACTCGCAACAACTACCGCTATTACAGCCAAAAACATTACCCACTGCATAATCACGATATGCGGGTCTAGCCAGACTGCCGACTTATCTGCTTTAAAAACCATTGAAATTGCCAGTCAGAACCCCATATTTTTTATACTTATTAATGGATTACCGTTTTTTCTGGATTTTGGCTGGTTTTATTTCGAATTTTCAAGAAAAACAAACAATTACCACCTTTAGTAGAGTACTCTGTATGGGTATAATCGACCAATAATAATAAAAGAGTACGCTTCAGGGCGCTATGAATGCATAATTTTAAACCCGTTTTTTACATTGGTAACCAGCACGTACAAACCTTCCTCGGGGCGTCACAGTTTCGTCAAAAACTGGTTTTTCAACGTTCAAAAAAATTACTGCGCGACACCAAAAGCATTTTGTATAAAACTTCGCAGGGCGTGCGCTTGCAGGTAGAGGTTACCCGCGCAAAAAACAGCAAAGGTAAATTGGCGATTATTTTTCATGGTTGGGAAGGCTCGGCAAATTCTGCCTATGTGCTTGGCTGCAGCAATGTTTTTTACAAGATGGGCTACGATGTCGCGCGCCTGAATTTTCGTGATCATGGTGATACCCATCACCTGAATAAAGCGCCCTTTAATTCCGTGCGACTTGATGAGGTATGTGATGTTATTACTTCTTTATCAGAAGAACATCCTGACAGCAGCATAGTATTTTTGGGGTTTTCATTAGGGGGGAATTTTGCACTTCGACTAGCCGCAGAAAAAAAACTCCGGCACATTAACCTGATCAATACCATCGCTGTTTGCCCGGCTATTGACCCCGTCATTGCTTCGCAAAACATTGAGCAAGGGTGGTTTTACCATCGTCATTTCTTGAAAAAATGGCGTACATCCTTACTCAAAAAATACCGCTATTATCCAGAAATCATGCAATCCGCCGATGATTTGAAAGTTAAAAAAATGCATAAGATGAATGATTTTTTTGTGCCATTACACACCGAATTTGATTCCACGGAAAAATATCTGGCAGCCTATAAAATAACGCAAGAAACCCTCAATGGCATTAAAACACCTTGCCACGTTATTTATGCTGATGATGACCCACTTATCCATGCCAATGCATTTGATAACCTCAAACCCACTGCACATGTACATATCTACCCGCAATCCCATGGTGGACATTGTGCTTTTTTGCAAGACTGGCACCTGAATTCATGGATAGAAAGCATTATACCTGTGTTAATGCACACATCTGAAGAAAACCCGAACACCAAAGCGGATATTCCTGCTTTTTCGCCCGGCTAATCATTTGATCGATTGTGTTAGAGAACCTCTATCGGAGGACTACTGATTCTTCTTGCAACTTTCCATAACTGCCAACAAACGCTGTGCAGCCTGCACATGTAATTCTTCTACCAAACGTCCGTTAACCACCAACACACCTTTATTCTCGGCAGATTGCCATGCCTGCATAATCTGGCGGGCATCTTCAATGTCTTTTTCACCGGGCATAAAACAGGCATTGGCTGGCGCAAGCTGATTCGGGTGAATCACGGTTTTTCCGTCAAAGCCCAAACGTTTACCTTGTTCACAAACTGCGATAAAACCGGCTTCGTTATCGAGTTGATTATACACTCCGTCCAGCACATCGCAGTCAAACGCCCTTGCGGCCATTACACACCGACTAAATGCATAAATGAATTCTTCACGTGATACCGATTGTTGTACCCGCATTTCCTTGGCCAAATCGTTAGTTCCCAACACCAGCACTGTCACATTCTTATGTGCAGCTATTTGTTCAACATTCATTACACCTTTCGGGGTTTCAATCATTACCCACACTGGCAATTCCCTGCCGATAATGGCCAAAGCCTGGTTTACCTGCTCAGCCGATTCTACTTTGGGCAATAACACGCCATCAAAATCACTCGCTGACAAGGCTTTTAAATCATCATAACCCCAGGCAGTTTCAACATGATTGGTGCGTACAATCTTTTCACGATAACCATAATGGTGCTGCGCCAAGGCAATCACTATCTGCTCTCTGGCTTCGATTTTTTTATCTGGCGCAACGGCATCTTCAAGATCAAAAATCAATACATCGGCAGCTAACGCTTGTGCTTTATCTAAAGCCCTGGCATTTGAGCACGGCATATATAAAGCCGTTCTACGGGGTTTTATGTTCTGGTTAATCATCGAGTTCCACTTGTTTAAAAAAAGCTTTTAACGATAAATCCACACTCTCATTCAACTCATCCCTGGAAAAAAACGGATCTTTCAACTCAAAAATAAACCTGCCGTTATCATTACGCAAATTGTAAGGCAACGTGATGCCAGTAAATTTAACCAGCACTTGTGCACCATTATGAGTAAAAGCACCTAACTTTAACGACAAGCCGCTGGCTTTGCTGGGCAACGTGTATATATCATCGGGTTTTTCTGACCAGGTAAATTCACGTTCAATACCATCCCACACTGCCTTATCACCATCGACATTTGCCGTACGCAATACCATCTCGGGCAATACAATAATATCAAAACGTTTTCTTTCCGAAATCAAATCAATCAAGGCCTTGCTGAATGTACTGCGATTCAATGGCACCATTTTTCCCACACTGGGCTCATAGACGGAACCGGATACCGTTAAAGCATCATTAGCGAGCTGCTGATATTCACGCCCTTCAATGGTTGTCACCTTAAAGCCTTTTTCACTGATCATTTTCGCCAAGCGGAGCTGTACATCGCCATAAAAGGGATCAAGCTCTTTATGCAAGGAATCTGCCGGCAAAACCAGAACCGTTTTAGCCTTAACAACCAAAGTGTCTGCTACTGGTACCGTTTCACAGCCCAATAAAAACAGGCTAAAAAAAAGCACGCCGATATTTTTTACTAATGACATTGTTTTATAAACTCCAGAATATCTGCTGACAATTCATTGGTATTTTCGCAGTGCGGGAAATGCCCCACTCTGGGATAACTGATGAATCGAAAAAAATCCGTATAGGCTGCCGACATATCTTGATACTGCTCTAAACCCACCGAACCATCCGCCTCACCCGCAATCAACAATGTTGGAACTGATGTCTTTTTTTGCATCAAACGCATTTGCTTAATCGTTATACCCCGAACAATAGCCCGATAATACGCCAATACGGCCTTTACACCACCTTCTGCGGCCAATGATTTTTTCACTTCTGCAACATCCGCCGGTTGATAAGCCCAATGCGGGCTCCATGCTGCATACAATTTATCAATAAATGCAAAATCATTTTTCGGCAAACGTTTCTCAGGCAGAATAGGTAACTGGAAATACCACACATACCAAGATTTGCGAATTTGCGACCAGGTGAATTTCGACGCATGCATATGCGGCACATTCATTTGCACCAAAACACGAATTTTTTCCGGTTCCAGGTTAGCTGCCGTATAAGCTGCCAAAGCACCCCAATCATGTCCCAGCACAATAGCTTTTTCATCACCCATTGCGAGAGCATCAATAATAGCCAGCACATCTTTCGCCAACCCCAATACCGAATAATCGCCGTCCTCGGAGCGTGACGAAGGAAAGTATCCGCGCATAAATGGCGCCACCACGCGATAACCCGCATCAGCCATGATGTTCATCAACGGCAAAAAACTGTAGGCCGTATCCGGAAAACCGTGCAATACCAGCACCAATGGCCCTTCACCCATTTCCATATAGGCAAACTGGATACCATTGGCTTTGATACGTTTAATTGGAGGTTTTACCATCGTTTTCACTTCCTTTTTATGCCATTATCAGTATGGCAAACTCTCTACAGCCACGAAAGATAACACGATATTATCGAATATACACACGAACCCCATCACATCTGGAATGCAAACATGAGCACAGAAAAATCTTTGGTTGTCGTCGAAAACTATAATGACCACATTCGCATCGTCAAACTCAACCGTCCGGAAAAACTCAACGCCATGAATGCCGACCTCATGGAGGCTCTTTACAATACCCTGGTGCAATTACGTGCTGACAATTTATGCCGAGCCGTTATCTTAACCGGCGAAGGGCGCGGTTTTTGTTCCGGACTGGATCTCGACAACCAGGGCATTGTTCCCAACATCAACCACCTGACCATTCCGCGCATTGCCATGCGGGCCATAGAACATTTTTCAGCGGTGGTTCCCGCCATGCGCAATGTACGCGTACCTATTATTGCCGCTATTAACGGCCCGGCCTTTGGCGGTGGTTTTTGTTTGGCTCTCGGTGCCGATATCCGCATCTGCAATACCGAAACACGCTTCAACGCTACCGGCATCAACAACGGCCTCACCTCTACCGAATTAGGTGCCAGCTGGTTATTACCGCGTATGATCGGCTTTGCCAGATCTAACGAAATCATGCTAACTGGCCGCGTGGTGGAAGCCGAAGAAGCGTTGCGCATCGGTATCGTATCACACATCACCAGCGCCGATGATTTACTGCCAAAAGCCATAGAAATTGCTGAACAGATTTGCGCATGGAGCCCGCATGCTGTGGCAATGACCAAGGAAACCTTATGGTCGAACCTGGAAATTTCCGGTTTTGAAGCTGCTATCAGCCTCGAGAACCGCAACCAGATACTGTTAGGCATGACAACGAATCTGGAAGAAGCGATACATGCACGCAAACAGGGGCGCAAGCCGGCTTATACTGATAAACCACTGAACTGGCCTCAGGATTGGTGATGATGTATTGATAAACAAAAACTGCACGCGAACAGGGCGCAGCAAGCAGCGCCCCTACGCGCGGCGGATAAAAAAACGATCGGTTGAATAAAAGGGCACTTCACCGGTTTTGTTCCTGATAATTCTTCGGCATACACCCCATCCATGAAGATAAACCGGCATCCCTACTCCAATTGGGTGATTGATATCACTGTTTTACCGACTATGCTTAATCCAACTTTTTATAGGAAGTATTTATCATGGCAATTCTCGATCAATTCAAACTGACAGGCGAAGTCGTCATTATCACCGGAGGATGTACACCCCACCCGCCAAGATAAAACAGTATCCCTGCGTGTATATATCCTGATGCCTGCGTGATGGCCATATCCCGGTATATCATGAAATTCAACTGGATAAATCTGCCAAAGCCTTATAGATTTAAGATGAACGAGGCGAGAATTCGGTTATGCCCACAGCGTAAACCGCAATTCCATTAATAAAAATATAATAAAAAAGGCATTATCATGAATAAATCCCGCTTCACTGCGATTTTTGGCTTATCCACACTGCCATTACTGGCAAATGCGAACATGGATGCTCTTGATGTACGTTTCGAAACGAAACTGAACTATCGCAACAGTCATGAAAACCGC
>CAZTZY010000133.1:0-5803 GCA_964617765.1 uncultured Spongiibacteraceae bacterium | reverse complement strand
GGCTATCCAGGGTCTTAACTAAATGACACTTACTTAAGAAAAATGTAGTGAAGCCAAGTCTCCTCTGCGCAGCAGGGTACTGCAGGAGCATAAACCAACCCCTCCGGCACTCCGTGCCACCTCCCCTATTTCATAGGGGAGACTTAAGTAACATCCGGGTCTTGACTAACTTTATGCGGCGCTGGCCGCCAACGCTTTTTGCCGGAATTTCAACATCAAATTGTAGGATTCACTGTGCATGCGTGAAGCATCGTAATCCAGGTAATTGTTCATGAATTGCGAAAATCCCAACGCCAGGCTGCCTTCTGCCTTTTGGTACCCCATGGCCCATTGGCCAAACTCGCGGTTTTTAACCTCCACTTTCGCCAATATCCTGCACGCCCGGTGTTTCGGGTTCAGTTTGATTTTTTCATACAGCGCCATCACTTCTGCCTCTGGCCCTTCGAGAATCTGCAAAAACAATCCGTCATGAAACAGCAACATGCCGGTAATGCCGAGTTTGGCATTGTTTTTACGGGAAACTTTTAATAACTCAAGCAAGTCATCTTCATTATTGAAATGACTGGAATTGCTGACGTAGATTAGCTGGATAGGGAGTGCTTCGGTCATATGTTTGTCCTCGCAAAGTATTAAATCTATTGTTTAATACGATTACGAAGCTAAAAAATAAACGGCTCACCCTGATAGGTTAATCTTCGGACATGACCACAGCCAATGACCGGATTGATTGGCCATTGCCTGCGTTATTTATCAGGCTCGGCCGCACAGCGCGAGAACAACTTCAGCTGCTCGACGATGTCGCGATTCACTGTACCTTCAGGAAATTCGTTGTAACCGGATTCCGCACCCATGATTTTACCGGTCAGTAACTCCATCGCCTCATCCACACTACTCACGCAATAAATGGCAAACAGGTTATTTTCTACAGATTTGACAACACGCTCGGACAACATCAGGTTGATCTGGTTGGTAGCCGGGATAATCACACCTTGCGAACCACTTAAACCCCGCGCATGGCAAATATCAAAAAAGCCTTCGATCTTTTCGTTAACTCCACCCACCGCCTGCACCTGCCCAAACTGGCTCACCGAACCGGTAACCGCAATATCCTGGCGCAAGGGCAATGTGACCAACGCGGAAAACAGGGCACAGGTTTCTGCCAGCGAGGCACTGTCACCATCGATAAAACCATAGGATTGCTCTACTGCAATATTTGCCGACATTGCCAGCGAAAAAGTCTTGGCATATCGACCGCATAAATAGCCCGTTAGAATCATTACGCCTTTCGAGTGTACTGCCTGCCCGAGTTTTACTTCGCGCTCGATATCCACCACACCTTTACTGCCAGGGTGAACTGTTGCAGTAATACGTAAAGGACAACCAAAACTGTCTTCACCACCATCAATTACTGCCAAACCGTTGATTTGCCCGCTTACTGCGCCCTGTGTGGCAATATTGATAAAACCCACCAGGATATCTTCCAGGATATTATCGCGTAAGCGCGCATGGCGTAGTTCACGTGCAGCAATGGCTTGTTCTATATGTTGTTTATCTACCAAAACTTCCTTGGTTTTAGTACGCCAGTAATTGGCTTCGGTGACAATTTCCATCAACAGGTCTATGCGTGTACTTAATTTGGTTTGATGTGCTGCCAAACGGCAGGCGTATTCCGCCAGGCGGGCAATAGCCGCTGCACTCAGTTCGGCAACGCCGCATTCCCTGGTGCGTGTATGTAACAGGCCTGCAAATTGCAGCAGGCTTTCACGGTTAAAACTGAAGGCACTGTCAAAATCCACCAGCACGCGGAACAACTCAGGAAAATCATGATCCATATCCGTGAGTGCATAATAAATTTCCCGCGAACCAATCAGGATAATCTTTAACGATACCGGTATGGGTTGTGGTTTCAGGCTGGAGGGCATCGAGAAAATACTGTCTGCCGCTTGCGGATCGATTTCAATCAGCTCTTCGCGAAGCACGCGCTTTAAGGCTTCCCAGGTTTTGCCATCAGCTAACACTTTTTCAATATCGAGGATCAAATAACCGCCATTGGCGCGATGAATAGCCCCTGCAATAATCTGCTGGTAATTGGTACTCATCTCGCCTTGCTGTCCCGACACATTCACGCGCCCGAACAGGTTGGCATAGGTGGGATTTGGTTCAAGGATAATCGGTGAACCTACCTGATCGACAAAACGCGTCAGTAAATTTGGGCGATAATGGTTCTCCAGCAGTTTACGCTGGTTGGAGGGATGTTCCTTATTCTCTTCGCCGACACCGGAAAAATGCTCCTCAATCACCCGCGGTAAATGCTGGTTCACCTGCCCCAGATAAATTTGTACCCCGGCATGACCCTGGTATTTTTGCAACAGGTCATCAAACAAGGGTTTCAACGACTGCTTGATGGTCTGTTGATCCAGTTTGCGTAACTGGTTATTCAAATCTCTTTGCCATTGCGGCAATTCCACTAACGATTCATTCAAGAGTTTTTCCAGCGCCAGCACATTCCGGTGAAACTGCTCACGCTCGGTTTCGTCCATTTTGGAAAAATAGGCATCATCCTGAATTTGCCCATCAATAATAATACCGAACGTAATCACACCATTTTCGCGAAATACCGCGACCTGTTTTTGGTTACCGGCTTTTTCGACAATGCTTAATGCCGCATCGTAACGGGTATTAAAGGTATTTTGTAATGTCGTCTTTTGCTGGATATAGGCCGGGTTTTCAAAAGCGGCCGGAAAGCTGGCCATGATTTCTTCAATCAGCTGATCCATATCGCGCTGGAATTTTATACCCTGGCCATGGGGCATGGAGATACAGCGCGGCTCTGCCGGCCTTTCAAAATTGTTTACATACAGCCAGTCGGCAGGGGTTTTGCCATGTGCCGCCACCGGTTGCAGGTATTCCGTAATATAGTGCGTGCGCCCGGTTCCGGTTTCACCTGCAACGTATAAATTGTAACCCGGCTGGTTGATGCTGATACCGAACTCCAGAGCCTGGCTGGCACGCGGCTGGCCGAGGATATCCTTGTATTCCGGCAATTCCTGTGTCGATAAAAAACTTAACTCATCGGGTGCAATATAACGGGTAAGCTGGTCTATGCGTAATTTCACTTTCTGCCTGATCCTGGTTTTTGGGCAATCATGCCTTATTCTTATGGGTTAATCTTAACGCTTATTTTGACACTTTGCCTATTACCCACAGTACCCAGTCAAACACTGGCAGATTCCATGACCTGCATCAAATCGCATTGCATTGCATTGCATTGCATCATTTTGAATCAGCTCTAATAAATACATCAGGAAAAATGCCCGACAAACAGGGCATTTTCTGGCATTTATGATAGAATGCCTGCCCTTCATTAACCTCGTTTTGTAAAATTATCAGCGTCAATCGATAAACTGATATTCAGTGGGTCTGTTCTCGCATTCTCGGCACTAAACATGCATGAATATTCATCGCTGGGGTTATTCTATCTTTATACTTAACGCTCATTGCAGGAACTGACATGCATTTCGAACCTTTCTCATTAGTCGGCTTTATTGTCCTCGGTATTTTTCTTTTCAGTATGGCACTCATCGCCATGGAAGCTATTTTGCACATGGACAAATTCATTCCGGCCATGCTGATGATGTCCAGCCTTACCATAATTGGTGCTGCCTATTATGTCTCTGGCGATGATCCCGACCGCTTCCGCCCCCTGATCGAAATGCAGCACACTATCAGCGGGGATATATTTGCGTTGATCGCCTTTATGGCCTTTATGTGGATGATTGTCGAAATCCTCAATGAACGGAATGTCTTCAACGCCCTCAATGATCGTTTACTGGCCTTTGGCCTGGGTCCTCGCGGCATGTTTTGGGCCACTGGCGGCCTGTGCGCTTTGCTCTCGCCGTTCCTGAACAACATCACCACCGCCATGATTTTTGGCAAATCGATCATCAATCTTTCCCGCAACGAACGTTATACGCATATTGCGCTGGTGAATATCATTTTGGGTTCGAACAGCGGCGTCTGGTTTATCGGTACCTCAACTTCACTGATGGTAGTGCTGGCCGGAAAAATCAGTCTCGGCGGTTTACTCACCCTGATCCCCGCATCATTGATCGGCTGGGCCATGTCGGCACTGGTCTTGCAACTTTTTTACCTGAAATCCATTGATCAAGAAGGCATCTTCAAGGAAACCGATGTTTGCCAAATCATCAAGCCCGGTGGAGCAGGCCTTTCTTATTTCAGCGTACTGGCGATTGTCAGTGCTGTAATGCTGAACATGTACCTGAATGTCAGTGTCGTATATGCCATCGGCATTGGCCTGGCTTTTATCGGTTTCTACAGCTGGCACCTGACCCGTCGTTACCAGATTGAAGTGCCCCTCATCAGCCAGATGCAAAAAGTGGAATGGAACACCTTGCTGTTTTTTATCGGCGTTATCACAGGCGTTGCCTGCTTGAGCCATGTAGGCTGGCTGACATACATTTCCTGGCTGTTTGAAAACACCAATCCAACCTTTGTGAACATTATCCTGGGTGTTATCTCCGGCATCATGGATAACGTACCGGTGGAAGCTGCCGCCCTGTTTTCCAATCCTGAACTTAGCCAAAGCCAATGGGCGCTCAATGCCCTGATGGTAGGCATTGGTGGTTCGTTGACTGTGGTGGGCTCGGCCGCAGGTATCATGGCCATGTCTCTGGATAAAACCTATACATTTGGTGTTCACATGCGTTTCTGGCCGGTATTGCTGGTCAACTTCCTCGGTTCACTGGGTATCTGGTACCTGCAATTTGAAGTGCTGGGCTGGGGCAACTAGACTCTGGTTTCCAGCCTTGCTGTCCGGCAGTCATGATATGCCGGGCAGGCCTTTTACCCTCAATAAAGATAAACACTCCATCATCTTATCCCCAAAAATTCCGGTAAGGCCATATTCAGTGATTTTGTCAGAACTGTTTTTCTATAGTAATTTCCCAAAAAGTCAAATCTGTACAGGCATTTTATGGATTGCAAAAAAGTAACATTTTTTATTTTACATTCTGCTAAATTTGACTTTAAAATCTCCGCATAACAAGGGGCTACACTTAACATGACTATCGCTTTTACTGACTACAAACATTATCCACATGGCTTCCGCCGCTCTGGTGATTATTCCATCAAGGAAGCAGATAGAATCGAGCGCTTTGGCCACCTTTTTCAACAACTACAATCGGGCGAAAAAAAACCGAGCGGTGCAGAAGAAAAAGAATTCCTGAAACAGCTCACTGGCAAGTCACCGGTTACTGCACCGGAAGTCATGGCGTGGAAAAAATACCAAAAGAAAATTTCTGAATCCAAACAATACTTCCCGCTGTGCTCAACATTGCTGGAAGGTGATACACCGGTCGCCAAAAAATCTGTTGCAGGCGACGATGTAGTTGAGGGTGATGGTGAGGGAGATGCAGACGATATTAATGTTGATACTGATGCCAGCCTCGAAGATGACGATGACGATGTCGAGATAGAAGAAACCTGAGAACTTCTGTTATTCAACAGGGCGGCTTCAGCATGATGAAACTGCCCTGCCCTTTAAAAATTTTTGCGCTTTGCCCTGCCATTTTCTTCATTAAAGCTGTTTTTTATGCTTGCTATCAAACTCCATTAATTCACTGATGGCCTTTACCAGACCCAGGGTATTTTTGGCCACTGAATGTTCAAGTATACGCCGCGCAATCTCCCATTCCATGTGCTGATGGTTTTCCCAATTACCTGGCCGGCCTTGTGTCTGATATACAATCCAGGCATTTAATCCCACCAGTGCTGTAAAGCGCAT
>CAZTZY010000132.1:0-5805 GCA_964617765.1 uncultured Spongiibacteraceae bacterium | reverse complement strand
AATGAAACATTGTATCTGGTATCTATTCCAGGACTGCGTGAGTCGATTCGGGATGGTTTGAATACGGATATTGAACATTGTGAGAAGGATCTTGATTGGTAATGTGGAACATTGTCTATACGAAGCAAGCCCAGAAAGATGCTAAAAAACTGGCTACTGCTGGGCTAAAGGATAAAGCAAAAGAGTTACTTAACATTATTCAGGGTAATCCTTACCAAACACCGCCGCCTTATGAAAAACTGGTGGGGGATTTGAGTGGTGCCTATTCCCGAAGGATTAATATCCAGCATCGTCTTGTGTATCAGGTTCTGGAAAATGCACACACCATCAAGGTATTGCGTTTATGGACGCATTACGAATAGCCCGTACTTATATGGTGTAGGTCGCGCTTCAGTCTGACAAGTCAGGCTAAAGCATGAGCTGCAGTTAATTAATGCAGGCTCAACTTAACTCGCGGTCACCCCCAAAAACTCTTGAATAGAACATCCATTCGCTTTGGTAGAGACGTAGCGTGCTGAGTCTCTACGAGGTATCTGATTGATAAAAACATAAATCGCGCCAAATAACTTGCTAAATCGCGCCAAAATAACCCATAATTGCGCCAATAATATGGCGCGATATGAATTTTGGGCGCGAAAACCCTGTGGTGATTTATGAATACAATCAAATCGGTAACAGAAAACCGGGCAGATGCACGGCAGCAATGGGTTGTTCAGGTGTTGGCGCAAGTGTCGGGCAGTGCGCCACAGGGTGCCGGGCTTGAGGGTTTACATGCGGCCTTGCCGTGCATTCCTCGCCGTACATTGCAGCGGCTGTTGGCTGATTTGGTGCAAAATGGCCAATTGCTAAGGGTGGGCAAGGGGCGTGCCACGGTGTATCAGCCTGTTCAACCTGTTCAGTCTGTATTGATGTCTTATGAAAAAACAGGTGATGATTATGCCTATGCCACTATCAGGGAAGGTAACGGTGATGATTACACGGCGTTTATGCCGTTGTCGGATACCAGTCGTCATATTATTGCGCAGTTACGGCGGCCGTTGGCGGCGCGTGTGCCGGTATCTTACGAGAGAAGCTGGCTTGAGGCGTATAAGCCCAACAAAACGTTTTATCTGGATGAAAACACCCGTACTCAGCTGCGGCGATTGGGTGATACTGGCCTGACAGAAAGCCCGATGGGTACTTATGGGCGTGATATTCTTGATCGTTTGTTGATTGATTTATCCTGGGCTTCGAGCCAACTGGAAGGTAATACCTATTCGCGGCTGGATACCGAGCGTTTGATTCGTCATGGCCAGGCGGCTGTTGGCAAGGATACACTGGAAACCCAGATGATTCTGAATCATAAACAGGCGATTGAAATGCTGGTGGAATATGCAGGTGAGTCAGATTTTAATCGTTATACGTTTTTGAATCTGCATGGACTGCTGTCGGAAAACCTGATGCCCGACCCTGCGGCGAGCGGTCGTTTGCGTTTGCGAGAGGTGCAAATCAGTGGCACGGTGTATTTGCCAACGGCAATGCCGCAAGTGATTGAGGATTGTTTTACGCTGTTGTTGCAAAAAGCGCAGCTGATTAATGATCCCTTTGAGCAGGCATTTTTTATTCTTGTGCATATTCCGTATTTGCAGGCATTTGAAGATGTCAATAAACGGGTGGCGCGAATAGGTGCGAATATTGCCTTTATCAAAAATAACCTGTGTCCGTTGACGTTTATTGAAGTGCCTGAGCGCGCCTATGTTGAGGCGTTGCTGGCGGTTTATGAGTTGCGTAATGTCGATTTATTGCGGGATGTTTTTGTGTGGGCTTATGAGCGTTCAACACAGCGTTATATGCAAGTAAAGAAAACGCTGGTAGAGCCAGAACCAATGCGCTTTAAATATCGCCAGCAATTACATCGGATTGTGGGTGATGTAGTGCGTGCCGGGCAAACGCAATATACGCCTATGGTTGAAAATTCTGCGCTGTCTATTGAGCCGGCAGATAGGGCAGTATTTATAGCCATAGCGTTAGATGATATTCGCCGTTTGCACGAAGGTATATTGGCGCGTTACCGGTTAACGCCGGGTGAGTTCAGGGTGTGGAAAGAAAGGATCAACAGGGTAGATCAATAGAGGTTCCGGCCTCAAACCCTTATCAAATCCAACCTCACGCACTCTGTAAATCCCCGGGCATTTCCTAAATGCCCGGGATTACATAGAATGACCTTACTCTTTTTTGAATGACACAGGATATCCATTGATGAAGCAGAATATTCTCTGGGGCGCGATTGCCCTGATCGGCGCGGCGTGTCTGGCGGTATTGGCCCTGCATCGCGGTGAAACCATCAGTGCCTTGTGGCTGGTGGTGGCTGCCATTTCGGTTTATCTGATTGCTTACCGGTTTTACAGCCGTTATGTAGTTGACCGGGTTTTGCAGCTGGATGCTAATCGCCCAACACCAGCTCATCGCCTGAGTGATGGCCTCGATTATGTGCCTACCCATAAATGGGTTTTGTTTGGCCATCACTTTGCCGCGATTGCTGGCGCTGGCCCTTTGGTAGGCCCGGTGCTGGCAGCGCAGATGGGTTATTTGCCCGGAACCTTATGGATTCTGGCGGGCGTGGTGCTGGCGGGTGCGGTGCAGGACATGATTATTCTCTTTCTATCCACGCGCCGTGACGGTGCTTCATTGGGCGACATGATTCGCCGTGAAATGGGGCCAACGGCAGGTTTTGTTGGTTTGGTCGGTATTCTGGCGATTGTGATTATCTTGTTGGCCGTACTGGGTATGGTGGTGGTGAAAGCGTTGGTCGGCAGCCCATGGGGAGTGTTTACGCTGGCGGCAACCATTCCGATTGCCTTGTTTATGGGTGTGTATTTGCGCTTTATTCGCCCTGGGCGGGTGGGTGAAGTTTCCGCCATAGGTTTTGTGTTATTGATGCTGGCGCTGGTGTATGGCAAGGATGTTGCCGCGCATCCTTACTGGAGTGTTTTGTTCACGATGGATGGAGCTACATTGGCCTTGTGGTTGATGGGTTATGGTTTTGTTGCTTCAGTGTTGCCAGTGTGGCTGTTGCTGGCACCCAGGGATTACCTTTCTACCTTTTTGAAAATCGGCACTATTGTCGGTTTGGCGGTGGGCATTGTTATTGTAAATCCGCCGTTATTGATGCCGAGCATGACGACATTTATTGATGGTTCCGGCCCGGTGTTTGCGGGCTCTTTATTCCCGTTCCTGTTTATCACCATTGCCTGTGGTGCGGTATCCGGGTTCCATTCACTGGTGGCTTCTGGCACTACACCAAAAATGTTAGAAAATGAAACGCATATTCGCGCGATTGGTTATGGTGCGATGTTGATGGAATCGTTTGTGGCGATCATGGCACTGATAGCAGCCTGTGTGCTGGAGCCTGGTGTGTATTTTGCGCTAAATAGTGGCCCAGGAGTGATTGGCACTACCGTAGAAAGTGCATCAGCAGCGATTGCACAATGGGGTTTTGTGGTAACGCCCGACATGCTGAATCAGATTGCCAGTGATATGGGCGAAGCCAGCATTTTATCGCGCACCGGCGGCGCGCCGACGTTTGCCGTGGGTATGGCACATATCCTTTCGCAGGCGATTGGCGGCAGCAGCATGATGGCGTTCTGGTATCACTTTGCCATTTTATTTGAAGCGCTGTTTATTCTGACGACACTTGATGCGGGAACCCGTGTTTGCCGTTTCCTGATGCAGGATTTACTGGGTACAGCAGTGCCTGCCCTGAAAAACACCAATAACCATTTTGCTAACTTGCTAGCTACCGCTTTGGTTGTGGGGGCGTGGGGATACTTTCTTTACCAGGGTGTGCTGGATCCGTTGGGAGGTATCAATACGCTATGGGCATTGTTCGGCATTGCCAACCAGATGCTGGCGGGTATTGCCTTGATTCTGGCAACTGTTGCACTGGTGAGGATGGGGCGTGTGCGTTTTGCCTGGGTGACAGCAGTGCCTGCTTCATGGGTGTTGCTGATTACCTTGTCTGCCGGTTGGCAAAAACTGTTCAGTGACAATCCGAAAATCGGTTTTCTGGCTCATGCAAAACAGTTTTCAGAAGCGGTGACTCGCGGAGAGGTATTGGCGCCTGCCAAAGACCTGGCGCAAATGCAATCAGTTATTTTGAATGACCGCATAGATGCAGTGATGGCAGCATTTTTCATGCTGGTAGTCGTGGCGATGTTAGGTTTTGCGATAGCGGCGATTCGCAAGGCGCTGAATGATCCACAAAATAATGATGTGGCCCTGGGTGAGGTGAATGTTTGATGAACAGGTTTTTCTCATTGTTATCCCTATTCAATAAACGTGCTGCGCTGGTTTGGCGATTATTGGCACAAACTCTGCGCCTAATGGTGGGTGTGGGAGATTATGCGGTATATGTAAAACACATGCAGGCGCATCATCCTGAAGCTGATGTTCTTGATGAAAATCAGTGGTTTCGTGCACGTGTGGATGCGCGTTATGGCGTCAGTAAAGATGGCTCTGTGAAGCGTTGCCCATGTTGAATACGCCCGCTAAAAAACTCGCAGGCAAACGCGTTGTGGTGACTGGCTCCAGTATGGGTATTGGCCAGGCCGTTGCCATCAAACTGGCAGAAGAAGGCGCTAACGTGGTGGTTAATGCGCGTGGTGAAAAAGGGCTGGAAGAAACCCTGGCGGCCATCAAGGCTAAAGATGGTACGGCGATTGCCAGTTGCGGTTCTGTGGCTGATTATGATTATGCTGGCGAGCTGATTAAAACCTGTGTCGATCAGTTTGGCGGCATTGATGTGCTGATAAACTGCGCCGGAATCGCCGAACCGCAGGGTTCCAATATTCTCGATATTCCCCATGCCGATTGGAAACAACTGATTGATGTGCATTTGCATGGCACGTTTAATACCTGTCGTCATGCAGCGCCTTTGATGGTTCAACAAAAAAGCGGTGTGATTATCAATACCAGCTCACATGCCTTTCTCGGTATGTATGGCGGCACCGGTTATGCGGCAGGCAAGGGTGCCACTAACAGCCTGACATGGGCGATGGCGATGGATTTACAAGAACATGGCGTGCGCGTGAATGCGGTGTGCCCTGGCGCCAAAACGCGGCTATCCACTGGTGATGATTATGAGGAGCTGATCAAAAACCTGAACCAGCGCGGCTTGCTGGATGCCAGTTTGATGGAGCAATCGTTGAACCCGCCAGACCCTTCTTATGTGGCAGCGTTTTATGCCTATCTCGCCTCTGATGCGGCTGCCGATATTACCGGCAGGCTGTTCTGGGCGGCAGGCGGCTATATCGGCCTGTTCCACCGCAATGGCGATGAGTTGTTAGGATTCAAGAATCATGAGTTCCATCCGCCATGGACACTCGATGAAATCGATAAAAAGCTGAAAGCGCCGGAATTGCACAAGCCTGAACAATTATACAATGTGGTGATGAAAGCTGGGCCCATCCGTTTATTGGCCAGGCAACAGCTGTTACTGAAGATTGCCAATACCCGCCTGGTGAAATGGTTGATGGCGCGCTAGAAATTTTTAATCTGATTATTTTTTCTGTGTGCGCTTTCACTAAATCCTTGTGCGCTATTGCCATCCATGCACTATCTTTATCTATAACAGAAAGGCAGTCACTTAAAGTGAGGCCTGCTTAGGGGACGACTGTATGGATGCAGGAGGTAGAGCGACGCAGGTAGCCAAAGCCGAGATGTCGCGCCACTTGGATTAGTCTCCCCTACGCAAGTAGGGGAGATGTCGCGTAGCGACAGAGGGGTAAGAATAACAGACCCCTCCGGCACTGCGTGCCACCTCCCCTA
>CAZTZY010000131.1:0-5835 GCA_964617765.1 uncultured Spongiibacteraceae bacterium | reverse complement strand
ATGGCCACTCATCGTGGGTGATGACTGCACCATTGGTCACCGCGTTACCCTGCACGGCTGCACATTGGGAAACCGCATTCTGGTGGGCATGGGCAGCATTATTATGGATGGCGCTATCATTCAAGATGATATCGTCATCGCTGCGAACAGTCTGGTTTCGCCAGGCAAAGTTCTTGAAAGCGGTTTTTTATATATGGGCTCCCCCGCCAGAAAAGTTCGCCCTTTAACCGACAAGGAGATGCAATATTTTACTTATTCAGCAAAGAATTATTGTCGCCTGAAAGACCGTTATCTGGCTGAAACGTCATAAACACTGCATTTCAGAAAGCTAAAACAGCCTCCAATCGACCGAAATATTAAATAAATAGCAAAAATTGCCCCTCAACACTAAACTGTTACCTATTAGTAATTATTTTGAAGGGGATACTCCCATGCGCTTTCTGAAATATACCACCCTGTTAATAGCCATCTCATTAAGCGCCTGTATAGCGCCACCGGCCTTTTATACCACTGTAACAAAATATGCTGTTGATAATGGCAGTAATGTTACCTTTTCGGTTAACGTCGCGAATAACCCGACTACCGTAACCTGCTTTAATGGCAATGTGATTATGTCCAAAACCGCAACTAACACTTATACTGGCACTGCTAATTATAGCCTTGACCTGGTGAATAGCCCTGGTACAAACAATATCACTTGTACCGCTTCAACCAGCAGGGCCACTACAACCGCAGCGGTGGGTTTTATCGAATTAATCCCTAATGTAGCTCCTAATCTTGTTATGTTATCTACACAAACTGTCTGTGGTAATGATGGCACAAAAAACTTTAATACTCCTTTGGTGAATTTTGTCTCAACCACCTATGTTACGGGCGCGGTCTATACCCTGACTGCAGGCACACTTCCCTCGGGCTTAAGCATTGATACCACTAATGGCAATCTGGTTGGCACTACTGCTGCCGGAAACTATACTGTTAACCCGTTAAAGATGACTGCAACAACGGTTGCAGGCGCGAATGAAAGCAGCAATTTCCAGATTCAAATTAATCAGGCTGCTTGCCCTTGATAATATGGGAAAGGCATTAAACAAAACCGGCTAATGCCGGTTTTTCTTTTTCAGGGTTATATTTTTTGAGCAGGTGAAGCTGCTTCTTTACTCTCTCTCAAAAAATCAAAACCAATACAACAATAACCGCAATAATACCGGCCGCCCATTTATAAATGGTCTGCTGTGTTAATCCCGGTTTTTTATTTCTTTTCTCTTCCATAATCAGTCGCGCCATCAGGTCATCCACATCACCTTTACCCAAACGCTCGGGCTTAATGGCTGTACTATTTGCGGCAACTTCATTAGCCGCATAATTTGGCGCAGTATCAACAACGCCCACCTTAGCTGCAGCTTGCTGAACGGCAGAAGCCGCCAATCGATGCTGAATCTTCACGGCCTCCAACAGCGCAACAAGTTGCTCGCGATCCTGTCTGGGAATTTGCCGAATAGCTTCCTGATTATTGGCAGACAACCTGTAGTTTTTACCATTGATAATAAAAGTGATTTCCGACTCTGGCATTCGACCTCCTCAAAAAGCGTTATTGTTTGTTATAGCACAACTTTATAATGCTTCTTTTTGTAAAATGAAACCTGTCCAATGCATTCTTTTACCCGCTATGGCATTAGGACGCATGATGTTATGATCATTCAAAACGCTCACACATAAAAAAGGAGTTCTTATGTCTATTATTACCCCCATACCCAATGCCACACTCACTGAACGCGCCCGCAACTCCCTGCAAGACCAATGGGGCATTGCCGTTGGTGCTATAGCCATATTCGGCATTCTTGCTGTCTCACTCTCGGTTATCCCCATTATCGGTAACATCGCATGGCTGCTGATTGCAGGGCCACTGTCGATTGGTTATGCGCGTTTCAACCTGGCATTAATCCGCAGTGAATCGCCACGAATAGAAATGCTGTTCACTGGCCTGCGTCAATTCGATACCGGCGTCATCGCCTATTTGCTCATGGCTGTATTCACTTTTTTATGGACATTATTATTAATCATTCCCGGCATCATCGCGGCATACTCATACTCTATGACGTATTACATCATTGTCGAAGACAACTCCATTTCTGCCATGGATGCCATTCGCAAAAGCAAACAGATGATGTACGGTCACAAATGGCGATATTTCTGCCTTTGCCTGCGCCTAACAGGCTGGTTACTACTGGGGATTATTCCTTTCGGTATCGGCTTGTTATGGGCCGTTCCATATCTGATTGTCAGTCAGGCTCATTTTTATGAAGACCTCAAGAATCAGTCATCCACCACTGGCGACATCATCGTCTAACGATGGAATACCTTTACTATATACTGGTATTTGCCGGCAGCATCGCGCTAGCGTCACTACTGACTGCATTGCTTTCATGGCGCGGCCGTGAAAGCAAACTCACTTACACCATTGTTTTTCTCTTCCTGAGTTATGTCTTCTTGGTTGCCGCCTTCCAGTTTCTCTTTGTCGACAAAAAACTGCTTAATCCCATACAACAATGGCAAGATCTTTATCACCAGATGACTGAAGAAAAACAACCAGAGCCAACCCGAGCACCGATAGAGTGTAAAGACAAAAAAGCTAAACCTGCTGCACCCGCACAAAAAGCCTGAAGTGTTATCTGGCGCGCTTTAGAGCCAGGCAGCGCGCTGGTCAATGCAATCCGGCTCACCTTCGGTAAACTCCCTGCAAATCAACGGCCGCTTTTCGTAAATAGTACAAAGGTGGGTATTACGATCTAGGGCTGCACACCAACCATCTGCGAGACGTAACATGGTTTCCCCACCCCATTCGTCGGTTTTGATATAACACGCTGGCACACCGGTTTCGGTAATCAATAGAACTTCAAGACGGCAACAGCAGGCTTGGCAATTGGTGCAGGCGACAACCGGTTCCGGAAGGTTGTCTGCCTTGATCAGATCGTTGGGATTATGGAAATTGGCCATGTCGCTCCTGATTTCTTGCCGGGACATATAGCATAACACCGGATGATGCTTCTGCGGGACTGAAAATAAAAAGCCCTTCCGGAGAAGGGCTTTTTGAGATCCCTCGCAACGCTCGGGATGACAATGCTTACGTTACATCTTGCCCAACAATGCACCACCCGTTGGCACACCGACACCGGAAGTCACTAACACATTGTTAATGTTTTTCTTCGGCTGGTTCACTGATTGGCCGCGCACCAGGCGGGCTGCTTCAACGATACCGTTTACACCGTGGATGTAGGCTTCGGACAACTGCCCGCCGTGCGTGTTGCAAGGCAACCTGCCATCAAGGCGCAAACCGCCGCCCAATACGAAATCAGACGCCTTGCCACGCGGACAGAAGCCCCACGATTCCAGCTGCCACAATACGATAGGAGTGAACGCGTCATAAATGATCGCGGCATTGATATCGTCAGGTGTTAAACCCGATTGGGCATAGGCTTGTTGCGCGGCGATATCCATGGACGGAATGGCGGCAATTTCATCACGATAGAAACTGGTCATCGATTCCATATTGGCGGCGGCGCATTCGCCCACGCCTTTTACGATAACCGGCATTTGTTTCAGGTCTTTCGCACGCTCGGGAGTGGTCATCACGATGGCACTGCCGCCGTCTGTCTCAAGGCAGCAATCGTAGAGGCTCAACGGGCTAACGATTTGTTTTTGTGCGTCGTATTCGGCACGATCAAAGGGATGGCCGTGGAACAAGGCTTTCGGGTTGGTCGCTGCATGGTCACGTGTGGTTTTGGCAACTTCATATAATGCATCACGGGTACACCCGGTGAGGTGCATATAACGTTGTGTATACATGGCCACCCAGCTGGCTGGCGTCATTAAACCATAGGGTGTGTACCAACCCCAATGGATAGCGTCGGCCGTCATGATACTACCTGATACACCATCAGAATAACGGTGGCCTGAACGACCGTTCAATGCTCGGTAAACCACAACTACTTCGGCTGCGCCAGTAGCAATCGCCATCGCCGCCTGGTGCATGCATCCTGTGCCTGCGCCGCCACCGTGGGGAACACGGGAGTAAAAACTGAGGTCGCCGATACCTACGGCACGCGCCACTTCAATTTCATCGTTATTATCCATGGTGAAGGTAGTCATGCCATCAACATCGTTCGGCTTTAAACCGGCATCGGCAATCGCATCACGCACAGCTTCGCAAGCCAGTTGCAATTCTGAACGCCCGGAGTTTTTGGAAAATTCGGTATTGGCTACGCCAACAATGGCCGATTTTGAACCTATATTTGCAGTCATCTTATATCTCCGAATTATTGTGGCAATGCGACACGCACAGTGCCCATCATATGCATACCCCAAACATTGTTTTCGCCGGTTACTTCAACGTCAACAATCCCGCTCGCGTCATCTTTGGCTTTTACTGTGCCAGTGATGGTCATTACAAAACCAGGCAGGTTAGGTGCGCCGAGTTTAATGTCGATAGCCTTCAGTGTGGAATCCGGGCCTGACCAATCGGTCACGAATCTGCCCATCAAACCATTGCTGGTAAGGATGTTCATGAAAATATCCGGTAAGCCGGCCGCCTGCGCCACTTTTTTGTCGTGATGTACCGGGGTGAAATCGCGTGATGCCGCTGCACCGCCAACGATTAATCCTGAAGTAATCGGAATTTCCAGCGCAGGTAGTTTATCCCCCACAGCAACGCTGTTATATTTTTTGGTTTCTGTATTCATGTTGTTTCTCGCTTATCTTGTCGGTTGCTGAATCAGGCTGGGTAGAATTGTGGCAGCATGGTTTTTTCATCCACCTGCTCAACCTTGCCTTGCACTTTCATGCCGATAAATACATCTTCAGGTTTTACACCCACCAGGTTCGATACAATACGTGTGCCTTCTTTCAGCGAAATAACTGCGCACAATAACGGGTATTGATAGCCGGGGAATTTCGGGTAATACATTTCAACAAAGCTGAATACTTCGCCTTCCATGGTGGATTCAATGGAATCCCATTCGGTTGACTGGCACTCACCACACATGGGGCGAGGAGGGTGACGCAATGTCTGGCAGCTTTTGCAACGCTGAATCAGCAACTTGCCGTTATCAGCGCCTTCCCACCACCACTTGTTGTCATGTCCACGAGGTGAATGCACTCGTGTAGGTGTTGCTGGTGCACTGTCTTCTGATTTTTCCGCCGTGTTAGCACCGGCAGCTGGAATAAACTTCAGAACACGGAAAACCATACGACCGATTTTTTCGCCATTCTGATCGGTGAAATGAGTTACGGTTTCAATAAAGTAGCCGATACCGCGTGCCGTGGCTTTCTGCTCGGAAATAGTATCGATCACGGTATGGGCATGCACCTGATCGCCTACTTTTAAATCACGGTAGTATTCCTGTTTGCAGTTGGTACCTAACACACCGGTAAAGCCGTTTTCATCAAATACATTATGCAATTCGCGCTGAACATCTTGCGCTGGTTTATGAGCCATGGCGTAACCTTCCATGCTCCATGCCTGTAACATCGCAGGTGGAGCAATAATGCCCCCCTTGCTCGATTTCTTGGCGAATTCGGCATCGGTATAAACCGGATTGGTATCGCCCATCACTTCTGCCCAATGGCGGATCATGGCTGTATTCACGTCATCGAGGCCTTTTGTAGGTGCAGCTACTTCTCTGCCTACAAAAGCGCGGATTTTCGCTTCAAACGCTTTTGTTTCTTCTGGAGTCATTGCCTGGTTCCTTTGTTGCTTTTGTTAAGGGTTGCTGAAAATTATTATGGTCTAACAGCCTCCCCTGTAAAACAGGGGAGGTGGCACAAAGTGCCGGAGGGGTC
>CAZTZY010000130.1:0-5895 GCA_964617765.1 uncultured Spongiibacteraceae bacterium | reverse complement strand
TGGGCCTCACCTATCTTACCGGTGTATTTTTTGTGGCTGAATGGCATGTTGACTGGGTGAATATACAACAAGGTGCTTTTGGCTTCTGGGTGAAATTTGTCGGCCTTAACCTGCCGTGGCTGATAGCGCCGATTGTGACTATTCCGGCGGCTATTTATGAACTGGGGTACTTGTATCGCTTGCAGGGTTATGAAGCTGCTCTAAACGAGAATAAATAAAAACCGGAACAATATTGCAATAACAGCCTGACTATTTTGGTAGTACGCAAAAGGAAAACCCATGAAAATTTTACTCACAGGCGCATTTGGCAATATTGGCAACATGGTACTCAATGCCCTGCTGGAACGCGGCCATCAGGTGACCTGCTTTGATTTACCGAACAAGACTAACCAGGCTGTCGCTGCACAATACACTAACAAAGTAGAAATGGTGTGGGGCGACCTGCGCAATAAAGAACTGATGAGCAGCTCGCTTGCTGGCAAAGATGCTGTAGTACACATTGCCGCGATGATTCCACCCTTCACTGAAACCAATCCCGAATTATCGTGGGATGTGAATGTTAACGGCACCGAGCAAATGGTGAATCTCATCGCTGCCATGGATGTACAACCCTTGCTGGTGTTCACTTCCTCGTTCGCGGTATTCGGCTTTCGCCAAAACTCCCCGCCGCCACGCACTGTAGACGAACCGGTAGTGGCTACCGACAACTACTCGAAACAAAAAATTGCTTGCGAACAAATCATTCAGCAACTCTGCAAGAAATGGTGCATCCTGCGCCTTGGCGCCGCTACCGATGAACGCATGGTGCATGGCAGCAAGGAACAAGCGCAACTGATGCTGGCACTGGCTGCCAACAACCGCATCGAATTTATACATCCGCTCGATGTAGCACTGGCCATCGCCAATGCGCTGGAAACGCCCGAAGCGCACAACAAAATCCACCTTATCGGTGGCGGTAAAAGCTGCCAGACCACACACTGCGAATTTGCCAACGTGATGACCGGCGCCATGGGCCTGACTTTCAATCCGTCTGATTTCGGCAACCAGGAACTCTATGCCGACTGGGCCGACACCAGCGAATCACAACGACTGTTACAGTTCCAGAAACACAGCATTGCCGACTTGCGCAAAGCCGCTTATGACAAATACAAGGTGGTACGATTTTTTGTAAAACCGCTATCGCCGCTGATCAAGTTTTTTATGAAGTTAGTGATAAAACCCCAAGATGATTGCAAATAGAAATAACCTGCTGATGCAAGCATTTTTATAGTATCTTAATCGTTGAAAAAAATTTTGATCAACCACAACTTAACTGAACCTGTAACTATCTACGATTTCATAAAGCTGTTTTATAAAGATTGTTATTCTTATGACAACTTGAAAAAACCGATTAAATTTTTCAAACTTGTAGATTGATTCTGTATTTTTTGAGCAGTTAAATTAAGTTCGTTAGAGCTCTGCAGGTTTTTCTGAGTAATTCTGTCAATCTGCGATACGGCTATTCCTATTTGGTTAACAGCATGAGCTTGTTCTTGTGTAGCCGCGCTGACCTCTTGAACCAAATAAGCAGTTTTAGTGATATTAGGGACAATTTCCTCAAGAAATATGCCAGCGCGATCTGCCACTTGCTCACTGTTAAGAGTCAATTGGTTAATTTCATTAACTGCACGTTGACTGTTTTCTGCCAAGCGCCTGACTTCAGATGCAACTACTGAAAATCCTCTTCCTTCCTCACCTGCTCTTGATGCCTCAATACTTGCATTCAGCGCAAGCAAGTTTGTTTGATAGGCAATTTCATCAATGATTTTAACTTTTTTTGTTACTTCTCTTATTGCTTGCAGCGCCTCAGCAACAGTTTCTGCACCTTGTTCTGCGCTTCGTCTAGTCGTTTTAGCCATATTGTTTGCTGTTTGACAATTTTGGTTGTTCTGCTGAATGGATACCAACATCTGCTCAATGGACACACTGGTTTCTTCGGTACAAGTGGCCTGCTCACTAGAAGTTTTGCTTAAATCATCTGCTGCGTCACTAACCACTTGGGAAGACATAAAAACATTATCTGATTCGACCCTTATAGTCTCAATAACGCTGATAAGGCTTTTTTGCATGTCAATCATTGCTTTATAAATACCATGACTTGTCTTCTCTAAAACTTCTTTAGTCGACAAATCTCCCTTTGTAATTCTCGCCGCAAGTATTAATACCTCTTCGGGCTCTGCACCAAGCTGGTTTAACTTGGCCAAAACTTTTAACTGAATTACTAAGAAAGTCACAATAAGGAGCAACAGTAATACAGAAAAAAGCACAATAAGTTTTTCTAATTGATCAATCTGTTGCCGTTCGCGAACAAGCATTGAATCCATTTGTTTTTTTGCATTATTAACAATGGGATCCAAGTCAGCAATGATAACTATAGCAGCCTGATCCATGGTTTTCATTTTTTCATTTCCGGCCGAAGTCCCATTGGAAACATAGGCATTGGCCATATTCTTACCTTGAGAATAATACTCTTCAAACGCAACTTCCAGATGACGATAGAGGTCGTGATTGTTTTTATCTATCACACTGATTTGCTTAAGCTGTGAACGAAATTTAACGGCATATTCGTCTGCCTTGCGAAACCCATCATCCAGGCCATCCTCAGCTCTTGTTGCACTGATATCAGTGAACCATTGCTGCACTTGCGCTGTTGAAAACTGAAGATCTTTAGCCAAATTAAGTACAGGGGCATCCACATTAATGATATGCGCCATACTTTGCTCGATACTTTTAAGGCTTGACCAGGTAAATATCAGCTGAAGAATAATCAGTAGTGCCAAAGCCAAAGAGATTGCTGTTATTTTAAATTTAGTACTCATAAACAAGGATTGCTCCAGAGTATAAAATACTCTCAAAAAACCTTCCCTGAATATTAAATGGATGTCTTAAGATGTGAATCTGTGTTTTTTTACCTTTAGAATTCAAATTATAGTAAGCAATACAATAATGCAAGGCTATCCAAACTTTAGTACCCCGACACTAATTAGTTTATATTTATTAGATCAGAAAACTCTGAATGACCTGTAAATAAACTATTTTTAAATACTACAAACAAAAAAGCCTGCATTAGCAGGCTTTTTCTTTAACTATACATCAGGCGTTATTAAAACTTCTCGCCCTTGGCGGCTTTATCCAGCAACAGCTTTGGCACTTCAAACGCTTTACCGTATTTGGTAGCAAGTTCTTGCGAACGCTCGGCAAACGCTTTTACGCCATAGGCATTGATAAACTGGAACACTCCACCGGTTTGCGCAGGAAAGCCGATACCCATGATTGAACCGATATTGGCATCACCTACCGATGTTACTACGCCATCTTCCATTGCACGAACAGATTCAAGCGACTGGCAAAATGTCAGGCGATCTTTCACATCTTCAAACGAGATTTCCTTGTAACCGTTAGGTGCGAATTCAGCTTTCAAGCCTGGCCACATGAATTTCTTGCCACCTTCCGGATATTCATAATAGCCAGCACCATAAGCCTTACCCTTACGATCAAACTTCTCCACCATTTTGGTTACCAATAATGATGCAGGGTTATTTAAATCCACAGGTTCGCCACGCGCTTCTTTATCGGCACGCATTTGCTGGCCGTTTTTATAAGCAGTGGCTTGTGATACTTCATCGATCATGGTCAGTGGGCCAACAGGTGAACCATTTTGCTTGGCGGCATTTTCGATTAACACCGGGTTGATACCCTCGATAACCATCATAGCGCCTTGTTCAACAGTTTTACCGATAACGCGAGTGGTGAAGAAACCTTCGCCATCGTTAACCACAATCGGTTTTTTACCCAGCTTGATAACGAGATCAAATGCCTTGGCCAATGCTTCTTTTGACGTTTTTTTGCCACAGATAATTTCTACCAGAGGCATTTTTTCTGCAGGCGAGAAAAAGTGCATACCGATGAAATTCTCTGGACGAGCTGAAGCTTCTGCCAAGCCTGTAATTGGCAATGAAGAAGTGTTAGTGGCAAATACACAATCTTTACCTGTTACCGCTTCGGTTTCTTTACAGACAGCAGCCTTGATTTTGCGATCTTCAAACACAGCTTCAATAACAATATCGCAACCTTCAAGATCCGCAGCGCTGGCTGTTGGTTTGATGAGTGACAATATTGCTGCAGCTTGTTCTGGCGTCATACGCTTGTTTTTAGCGGTAGCATTTTTAACGTAATCAACGCCTTTATTGGCATTTTCAATGCTGATATCTTTCAATACCACCTGGATGCCTTTTTGCGCCGCAGCATAAGCTATGCCTGCACCCATCATACCGGCACCTAATATACCGAGTTTTTTGCAGACGGTTTTGTCGATACCTTGTGGACGGCTGGCGCCATTTTGCAATGCATTCATCTGGAAGAAGAATGTGGTAATCATGTTCTTGGCCACTTGCGAACGCATCAAGCTTACAAAATAACGCGCCTCGATTTTTTCGGCAGTGTCGAAATCCACACGGGCAACATCTGACACACAGGCGAAAATCGCTTTGGGTGCCGGGAAATTGCCCCAAGTGTTAACCATCACGTTCACCGGGCCGAAATACAGCAAACCTGATAAACCCTGGTCAACATCTTTATCGGCGGGTGAACCGCCAGGAATTTTGTAACCGGGCATATCCCAGGCTTGTTTAGCGCCAGGGTTAGCCAAAATCCACGCCTTGGCTTTTTTGTGCATTTCTTCTTCGTTAGCAGCAATTTCGTGGCAGAACTTTTTGTCTACCGCTTGCTGGCCATTGAATTGCTTGCCTTGTGATATGTAGGTAATCGCATCAGTTAAACCGTGGATGCGCACCATACGCACTACTCCGCTGGCACCTGGCATTAAACCCAGTTGCGCTTCTGGCAGACCCATCTTGGCGCTTTCTACGGCTACGCGATAATGGCAAGCCAGGGCGATTTCATAACCACCACCCAATGCCGCGCCATTCATGCCTACTGCAACTGGAATACCCAAAGTTTCCAGTTTACGCAAAGGCGCTTTGGCTAACAAAATGCCTTCGAATATGCGAGTGGCTTCTGCTTCATCCATTTCACAAGGGATTTCCAATAACTGGTTCAAATCACCACCACCAAAAAAGGTGCTTTTTCCAGAACGGATATAAACACCTTTAATGCTGTCTTTCATGGCTTCAATTTCAGCAACAGCCTTGGTCATCGCTTCAATGAACACATCGCCAAACTTGTTTACTTTCTCGCCTTGCTGATCAAGTATCAACTCAACAATGCCGTCTGCGTCTTTTTCTAAACGGATATAACCCATTTTCAATTCCTCAATGTTGTTAGCTGGTAGTTGGCTGAGAGTTAGACTAGTTCGATAACAGTAGCGATACCAATACCGCCGCCTGCACACAAGGTTGCAACACCGCGTTTCAAACCGCGACGTTCCAGCTCATCAACCAATACACCCACGATCATGCCGCCGGTTGCTCCGATAGGATGACCCATCGCAATAGCACCGCCATTGACGTTGATTTTTTCGTCAGGAATACCCAACAACTTCTGGAAGCGCAAAACCACAGAGGCAAACGCTTCGTTCAGTTCAAACAGGTCGATATCATTCACTGTCAAACCGGCCATTTTCAGCGCTTTCAAGGTAGCAGGCGCAGGGCCTGTCAACATGATGGTAGGTTCAGTTCCTACCAGTGCACAGCTAACGATACGGGCGCGTGGCTTGAGGTTCAGGTCTTTGGCGGCTTGTTCGCTACCAATCAATACCAGTGAAGCGCCATCGACCACACCGGAAGAGTTACCGGGAGTGTGTACACAGTTGATGTTTTCCACTTGTGGATATTTGAACTTGATTAAATCGCCATGGCCCAAATCATTGAACATCTGGAATGATGGCTTCAGTGTTGC
>CAZTZY010000129.1:1871-6011 GCA_964617765.1 uncultured Spongiibacteraceae bacterium | reverse complement strand
ATCGATTCACAAAGAAATATTATTTTTATTGCAGCCTCCCTGCTGCTTATTTTTCTTTTATTAATTATCAGCCGGCAAAAATTGGCATTAACTCGAGAACGGCAATTACTAGAGACTAAAGCAGAGCTGATAAAAGCTCAGGCAGCTGCTATTGAAGCCTATGAATCAAGCTTGCAATTGAAAAATGACTTTCTGAGTGCAATCAGTCATGAGATGCGAACCCCTATGAACGGTATAATGGGTGCGTTACAGATTGCCAAACACACGACTTCTTCTGATCTTTCAGAAATAATGGATATTATCTCAAGAAGCTCAACAGACATGCATATTATTGTAGATGATATTTTAACTTATATTGAAATACAGTCTGATCAGATTGAACTAAATCCTGAACCTATTTCCACTAGCGAATTTTTTGATTCATTACGTCAATATTACCAACGACAATGTAATGAAAAATCTTTAACACTTAACTGGCATATCACTAACAACATAGCAGAATGGCTATACCTGGACAAAAAGAAACTTACCAATATTCTGCACAAACTTTTAGATAACGCCATAAAATTCACTGATCTTGGCACTATTACTTTGTTAGTGAAATACGAAAGGATTGGCTCTCACGGGAAACTCACCTGCACCATTAAAGATACAGGCAAAGGTATCTCACCTGATAAACAACAACTTATTTTTGATGCTTTTTGGCAAGGAGATTCTGGCCTTACCCGTCGTCACGAAGGCTTGGGTATTGGCTTGACCATTTGCCAAAAACTCATTCAACTACTAGGGGGAAAGCTTGACATCACATCTTCAGTAGACATTGGTACTACAGTATCCTTTATACTGAATGTTGAAGAAGCATACCAACCCATTTTATCCCTTAATACAACTACAGTTATCCCAACGATCGCTCCCATTTTAATCGTGGAGGATAATTTGATTAACCAGAAAGTGCTGGAATTGACACTCGAAAAATTAGGTTATAGCAGCATTATTGCTAATGATGGCATCGAAGCCCTCTCGATACTGGATAACCAAGTACCTTCACTTATTCTTATGGATTTACAGATGCCACGAATGGATGGACTTTCTTGTGCCAAAGCTATCCGCCAAAGAACTGACAAGGCCAGGGATATGCCCATCATTGCCATTAGCGCCAATCTCATGGAAGCACAGCAAAGAAATTGCCTGGAGGCAGGAATGAATGGATATATCAATAAACCCATTGAAATGACGCAACTAAAACAAACCCTAACTCAATTTATATACACCAAGGAAACCCCTTAATGCATTTTATGCATTATTCTTTTAGTTTTGGATTCCCCTGGAAAGCATTAGTAGGCTATCCTTAACAAACTCTTGCAGCAAACTCAAACTCTTATAATAATATGAAGAAAAACAAGTCCATACATTCATTACTTCAATCAGCTCTTGCAGCAGTTCTCGGCCTTCAGGCTCTACCCGCATTTTGCGATGATGCTATTCAATTGGCTAACAATAAATGGTATGAACGGTCTTTTGATCAATTACTGAAAACTAAAATTATTACCGCAACCCGTGACGAAGAGGAACTAAGCCAATCACCCAGCAATATTTCTGTTTATAGCGCAGACGACATTAAACGCATGGGCATTCGCACTTTAAAAGAACTCCTCGAGCGCACCCCCGGATTTTTTATCAATCAACAATTGGCTGGACCCAGTCTTGGCAGCCGAGGATTCATTAGTGATAACGAACAGTTTTTACTATTAATTGATGGCCACAGCACAAACAGCATTGTAGAAAAGGGGGCTGGATATTTCTTCCTGTTTCCTTTTCTGGAACATGTCGAACGCATTGAAATTCTCCGTGGCCCTGGCTCAACTTTATGGGGAAGTGATGCCGCACTTGGGATTGTTCACATCATCACCAAAAATGGCCAGGGTGTTAACGGCATCAAGGCTACTGTCTCCACTGCTTCAGCTGACAATTTGCGTTATATCAATGTTCAGGCAGGTAAAAGCATTAGTGACAATGTCAATTACATGTTTTCATTTACCAGTGCTGCTTCCAACGGTTTCCCCGATGAACCGATTCCCTATCTACCGAAAAAAGGTCGCTGGGATAAACTAGGCGATTCCAGTGAGCTTTATTTTAAAGCCCAACTCGACGAAATTACTGTTTTCGCACGTTCCGCCGATATGATCAATCAAAAACCCGGCGGTTCCTCAGTGGCCAACCAGATCCTAGGTAACATTTTTGATCCTGATCCTAACATTTCCGGTCCAGCCTTGGCACTATTCCCATTGTACGAACAATTACAAGACAATGAATATTTTAACCGCCGTAAACACGATTATTTAGACATCCAGCACAAACACAAATTTACTGGCAACCTGAACCTGGAGACACGTTTTTTCTCGGATCGAATTCAGGCATGGCAAGCAGTCAGTAACCCTGTTCTAAGCAACTCTACTCCCTATGTCGAAGAATCAGGCGATAGTAACGAACAATCATTAGGTATTGAATCCATTCTCAAACTACAGATACCAAGCAACCATAAATTATTAGTAGGCATAAGGGCGGTACAAACGGAAATCGACCCCGTAGCTAATGATATTCTTTACCCGACAACGTCAACCCCAAACACTACAACTACCTATACTATCCGCACCATGCGCGTCGTCCCCGATTCCAAAGATGAAAACTACGCTGTATTTGCAGAAGATGACTGGGCAATTATCCCCAATCTGCACATGACCTATGGATTACGTGTAGACACCAATACACTCAGGGAAAAAAGTACAATTTTACTGCCAAAATTAAGTTTCGACTGGCAAATCGACCCACACTGGATAACGCAATATTCTTACACTACAGGATATATTCGCCCACCTGCAGGCATCGGCTTTCTTGGACAAGCACAATACAACACCAACTTATCCGGCATTCCCGGTTCAATTATTTATGGTGCACAAGATTCTGAAGAAGTTCAAACGCACAACCTGTCATTTGGCTATAACAATGACCCTTATAATATAAAACTGAACTTGTATGAGACCAATATCGACAAATCTTTCAATTTTCTCTATGCGCGCGGCATAGTTAATACCAATCAACATGTGCTCTTCTATACCAATCTGAACAAAATAAAAACGCAAGGAGCGGAATTGGAATTTAACTATATTGCTTCCAGCGCCTGGAACGTCTACGGCAACCTGTCTTATGTCATTGATGCCGAATTAAACTCATTTACAGGCTCTGAATTTGGCGTTAGTTACGACATAACAACTAACGGTTTTGGCATGGGGACTTTCACGCCCGATGGCACCATGACAGGCTATCCGCACGAGATCTGGAATTTCGGAGCTAATGCTTTTTTCACCGATCACCTGAATGGCAACCTGCATTTTCATGGTTGGGCTGACATGTATGCACGTGATCGCTTAAGCGAATTTTCATTCGGCCCCAAAAATAAAAAATACGGCCCCGAAAATTTCCTTGACCTGAACATTCGCTACGAAAAAATTGCCGACACCAACCTGGACATCGGCGTCTTTGTCAAAAACATACTCGATAATGATGACTCCAAAATCAATATGCTCTATTACACACGCGAGTGGTCTGCCCTCGGACGCTCCCTGGGCATGGATATCAGTTACACTTTCTAATTGCCTGAAGGCCTTGATGTAACTCTTTATATCAAGGCAGTCGGAATTCCCCTTCTACAGTGTTAAACTGCAGGCTTTATTTTTACTCTGTCGCAGGAATTTCACATGACCACTCAAACTTCTCATGAATCTGTTGTTATTGTTGGTGGAGCCCGTACCCCTATGGGCGGCTTGCAAGGTGCATTGAGTGCAGTCACTGCTGTTGAACTTGGCGCTATTGCTATCAAGGCTGCCGTTGAACGCTCTGGCGTCAATATTGACAGTATCGATGAGGTATTTATGGGTAATGTATTATCTGCAGGATTGCGCCAAGGCCCTGCTCGCCAGGCCATGCTGCAGGTGGGCTTGCCCAAATCCGTCGGCGCAGTCACCCTGAATAAACTTTGCGGCTCAGGCATGCAAGCAGCGATTTATGCATATGATTCCATTATTGCCGGTACTAACAAAACTGTTGTAGCAGGTGGCATGGAAAGCATGAGCAATGCCCCGC
>CAZTZY010000129.1:0-1861 GCA_964617765.1 uncultured Spongiibacteraceae bacterium | reverse complement strand
GCTGGGACATCGGAAGGTTGGTGTTTTCTGGTGATCAGATGGAGAATGAGCAATGCCCCGCACCTGGTGATGGGTGCGCGTGGTGGTGTGCGTACTGGACATCAACAGTTTCTCGATCATATGTTCTGGGATGGCCTGGAAGATGCCAGCACCAGTCGCATGATGGGCAGCTTTGCACAAGACACAGCAACAGCCAATGGCCTCACTCGTGAAGCGATGGATGCTTTTGCTGTCGAATCACTAACCCGCGCCCAGAATGCCATTAAAAACGGCGCCTTAACTACGGAAGTTGTTCCAGTGACAATCAAAACCCGTAGTGGCGAAACCATAGTAAAGGATGATGAACAGCCATTAACTGCTAAATTCGAAAAAATCTCGACACTGAAACCTGCCTTTGCCAAAGATGGCACTATTACGGCCGCCAATTCCAGCTCAATTTCTGATGGGGCATCAGCTTTGGTCATCATGTCTGAATCCGCTGCCAAAGCCCAAGGACTGAAACCACTCGCACGTATCGTAGGCCATGCCCGTCACTCGCAAGAACCCGGAGAGTTCACGCTAGCCCCGATTGGCGCCATGAAAAAATTGTTTGCCAAAACTGGCTGGACTAAAAATGATGTCGATATCTTCGAAATCAACGAAGCTTTCGCTATGGTTACCATGTTAGCCATTCGTGACCTTGAACTGGATGCCAGTAAAGTGAATATTTACGGTGGTGCCTGTGCACAGGGTCATCCCATCGGCTCAACCGGTTCTCGCCTGATCGTCACACTGATCAATGCCCTGCAACAAGAAGGCAAGAAAAAAGGCGTTGCCAGCTTGTGTATTGGCGGCGGCGAAGCCACAGCGATGGCCATTGAACTGCTGTAACCATTGATATCCTGTCGGGATTACGCTTCAATCCCGACTGTCATCCAACCCATGCCTTGAATAATCAACATGCCTGACAACCTGATCTTTGACAAAGAACACCTCTGGCATCCCTACTCCAGCATGACGCAACCATTGCCGATGTTTGAAGTGGTTTCTGCGCATGGCGTACGCATTAAACTCGCTGATGGCAGGGAATTACTCGATGGAATGTCTTCCTGGTGGTCAACGATACATGGTTACAATCACCCTGTTCTTAACAAAGCCATCAAAGACCAATTGGAAAAAATGGCGCATATCATGTTTGGCGGCCTTACTCACCTACCAGCTATTGATTTAGGAAAACTGTTAGTTGACATTACCCCTGAACCACTTCAAAAAGTTTTTTATTCCGATTCTGGTTCAGTAGCGGTAGAAGTCGCCATCAAAATGGCACTGCAATACTGGTATTCACAAGAAAAGCCTCAAAAAACACGGCTTCTCAGTTTTTATAATGGCTATCACGGCGATACTTTTGGCGCAATGGCAGTGACTGATCCAGTGAATGGCATGCATAATTTATTCAGCAAGGTTTTACCTGAACACCTGTTTGCACCCTCGCCTTCAACCGCATTTGGCGAACCCTGTCAACTTGAAGATATCGCTGAACTTACCCTCCTCATAAGCCAGCACCATAAAGAACTTGCCGCAGTCATCATTGAACCCATTGTGCAAGGTGCAGGTGGCATGAAGTTTTATTCTGCTGATTACCTTAAACAGGTTCGCCAGCTTTGCGACAAATACAATGTGTTATTGATCGCCGACGAAATCGCTACCGGCTTTGGTCGTACCGGAGAATTGTTTGCCTGTAACCATGCACAGATAAGCCCAGACATCCTGTGTTTAGGCAAGGCCATTACCGGTGGTTATATGAGTTTTGCAGCGACGTTATGTACCGATAAAGTGGCCGAAGGTATCTCCAACGGCGAGACTGGTGTATTTATGCACGGCC
>CAZTZY010000128.1:4298-6013 GCA_964617765.1 uncultured Spongiibacteraceae bacterium | reverse complement strand
CGATTGCGGCTGTTGGCGTTTATATATCGCATAAGCCACTTTCGCCGGAACCTCTCGAATGGAACTTACATGTACATAATCCGTTAGCCGATTGAAACAGTGAGAAGCATTAAACTTTTCAAGAGTGGCTGCTTCTGATGCAAACAATCTCAGCTTGCTGCCTAATTGATGCTTCTCGACGTTATATTCTGGCAAAGAAATACCAATGGGAGATACTCCTCCTTGGGTTTGTGTGGCAGCAAGCCCTAAATGAACTTGCTGATATACCTTTTCCCACAGGAAATGATGACCAATCTCGCCACTAGGAAGCAGTGTTATTTCAAGATAAGCTTTCATGGTTTACTCCTTGCTGCTTTCGCCAAATACACCACCACGAACAAGAATGGCCATCACATAATGCTCTTCTTCCTTTTTGGCCAGCTTTTCGCCACGGGCGAACTTGTCAAACAAGGTATAAAAATCAGACTTGTTTTTAGGATTTCGATAAGCAATCCCCAGATTAGTGACGGCACCATAGGGTTCGATTGCAATAGGGCCTGTAGGTACAGATTCAAACTCTGGATACCAGGTATCTATAGTACGTAGTGCATTGCCAATTTTTTGTGAATGCATGGCCGCTATACCATTAACGTGGTACAGGATTTTACTTTTCTTGGATTTGCTATTGCCTTTATCCATCACCAGTTCTTCACTGGGATACACTTCCTGAGCCTTGCCGGTTTTAGCGTAAGTAGTAATTTCCAGCATAAGAAAAGGTGTTTTCCCTGATAACGAATCCGCAATAAACTTTGCCAATGCATCAATATTGGCATCAGTTTTTTCTATTTCTCGTGGATTGTATTTTGTAGCATCAAACAACCATTCTTTCAGCTCACTGCCACCAAGAACCTTTACCTGCACTTCAATGGCCTCAGCGCCTACACGATTGCGCCACAAGAATCGAGCATTGGCTATATTGCTGGCATAACGCTTGGCCAATTCGGTAAAGCCTTCTTCGGCAATATATTTTTCTGCGGCTTCTGTATAGCTTTTATTAAACAGCGCGTTATTGCATGCCGAAGGTTGTTGCACATTGCTTAACACTTTTAATGTGAATTGCAGTTTCAAAGTATCCTGATCTGCTGCAAGGGCACAATGATCTACGGTTTGCAGGTTAGGTTTTTCAACTTCAGCATCGAGCTTGGCTGGATCATCTTCCAGCTTTTTGCTCAAACGATTAGAAATCGTGCCCCTTACTGATTTTTCCAGCAAAGCCAATGGCACTGCCTTTTCATTGCGTTTGCTCCATTCCGTGCCATACATATAGGCATCCGAAGGCACCAGTTTTTTCTCAAACGCCAATACAGATGCGATATTTTCTTTTTTAGCCATTTTCCATTTCTCCTTAGGTTTATATTAATTACTTGCTTGGTTATTTTGTTGGCATAGATAAAGGTTGTTAGGCAGGTCAACATGATAATGCCATAACATGTCATCCAGATTCTTGATGCGATAAGGCATGATGAACTCACCTAGAGTAACTACCGATTCGGCAAACCTGTGTGGTGTATCCGGGTCACGCTGGTTTTGTGCCTTGCCTAATTCAGTAATGCCATGGAATCCTGTAGCAATAGGTACAATCCAGCCTTTTGGGATCAAGAACTGCTACAGCATCAGGAATGGTATCGTCCGGATTGTGGTGATCGCAAATGATGAAATCGATGCCCAAATCTTTA
>CAZTZY010000128.1:0-4288 GCA_964617765.1 uncultured Spongiibacteraceae bacterium | reverse complement strand
ATCCAGCCTTTTGCTTCGCGCGCCGATTTCCATGCCACTTCTCCCTGCTCATTCAATTCACTTCTATGTTTTACCTTGATGAAATCCAGCAGTGCATCTATCGCATCCTGGCCTGATTGCATGGCGTTCATCATTAACTGCCTACGCTCTATCAACACATAACCTGGCATTAGTTTGCGCATTAACTTTTTATGGTCAGCTTCATGTTCAATAACAAAATTATCCAATTTGCCAAATGACACAATATCGCCACCGGCAACTTTCCAACCTAAATGCATGATAGTTACTAAATTTTCCAATAACTCCTGTGTATCAAAAGGAAGCCCTTCACATTCAATCACCAGACTAACATCCAGATGACAACGAGCTTCTTCAATAAATGCGGGTCGATTCCCATCTTTATCAAGTGGATTACCTTTAGAAACAATGGAATAAACATAATCGTTATCGCCCTTGTAAACCTGCAAATTACATTCATGGCTTACCACGGCAATACTGGTAAAACGTAAATCTTCATAGTCCATTTGATTCAATTTACGCTGCAAGGCATGCACAGCTCCTAACCATGCTGTCATGGCAGGAAAACCAATGGTGTAAGGACTGGATAATGCATTGGCATTATGAACCTTGATATGGGGCAGTAATAAAATACATTTCATAACAAATCATCCTTGCTGTTGTTCATGATTTTTTTGATATGTAGCAATTCATCATCGTGAAATGCCAAGGCCTGATTACCCAGCACCTTCTTATATGCACTGATAAACCAGCGCGCCATTTCATGAATAAAATCCTCTACCGACTTATCATCATTAGTTATTTCTTCATCTCTGGCAGCATCCAGCATTACTTTCTGGAATTTTGGCAAATTGCCGAATCGTTCATCAACAGACCAGCCACCTTGCATTGAGCGAATCAACCATACTTCATCAATAATTTCATTGGTAACAAACCGGATAATATTGTCACGCCCTTCGCGGATGTTGATATTGTTTATATCGACCATCAGCAATTTATGTAATGACTGAAAGCTATCACTGTATTTTTTTGGCCAAAGCGTTTGTGCGAAGAAGTTAAATGTAGGCAGTGTTGTATATTGGCGATTTAATTCTGGTGGGAAGCAAGGTAGTAAATAAGCTTTACCGCCATTTTCACTATTCAATACGCTAATATTTTGCGGCTTTGTCCCCCCATAACCAATCATGGCTAAATTATAAATATCATCAAAGCCTTCGGAATTTTCTTCATTTTTTCTTTTAGCTTCGCGTGCTACTTTAACTGAGTCAGAAAATTTCATTGCCTGTATCCGATCTCTAAAATCAAACATCAAACCTGATGGTGTCAATATAGATAACAGATGATAGTCATCACTGAACGGAAAATAGACTTGCTTAACCAGATCGCTACTGAATTGCTCATCACCGGTACTTTTTATTTCAAGAAACTGCGCACGTATATCATCGAAACTCTGCGACTTTATACTTAATGCCTTTTTGATAACTTCAGTAGGCTGATCGAGATGCTGCAATATCGTCAAACCATCAGGCATTTTTAAACTCAAAAACTTATATACATCCAGTGCCGCAGCATTGCCTAACACATCATGTTGAGAATCAACATTACCCGTCCGTATAAAACCATCCGCAACACGTTCAGCACTGGCAATAAAAGGCGTTGTCTTAGCACTAGGGTGACTAAACTTTCCCGGATGACTGACAATAGAAAGTTGCCCTGCCCGTTTGGCAGCATTGGGCAACCAATTTTCAAGTAAAAATTCTTTATCAATTTCATCCTGAATGATGGCTGATTCTGCTTCGGAAATACCAACCTTCAGTTTGCTTTTCAATCGAGCAGCCTTCCGGCCATCAAGAAATTCATTTATTGCTATATCCAACTTCATTACTCCTTTTAATTTAAGACTTCACCAATCCCGTTACCGATGAGTAAGTATAACTAGGCGAAACATTGTCACCATATACTGGCAATGTTATTTCACCGTAACGTAATGCCGCAGCATAGACAGAAATTTCCTGCCTGACTGCAATATCTTCCAACAGTTTTTTATAATTTCTTTGTAACCATAAACAGGAAGAATCTTTGCTATTTTGATGTTTTATGCCATAGGTTTTTTCTGCAGCATGCGGTTTACCTGATTCATCTTTTTCTGCAAAAACAAAACTATCAGCATCGCCATCACTGGGTATCAAATATAACTTTTGCTGCTCAGCACCTTCACGGAACGGGTTCAATGCCTGGGGCAATGCAGTTAACCACCAGCAGGTATCCAGCCAGCCTTGCATGGCTTCTGGCCCTTTGCTTTTGTAATTCGTCAGCAGCTTGCCAATTGCTTCATGTTCAAGATCAGCCAGTTTATCGCGTGGTTCAAGCACATCATTACACTGAATTCTTGGAATAGCATTTACGCTGTTGGCAATCAGGTTTTTATCTACCAGCTTTTCCATATCATGCGTATTCAAAAGATTCGCTGCTGTTTCATAACCCGGCCTGCAAAATACCGGTTTATCTTTATTATCAGCAAGGCCTTTCAGGTTAAATTGCATAATAGCCATATTCGGTTTAGCCGGTATTTTTTGACGATGCCTGAGCACCCGACCTGCTAACTGTATTATTGAGCGGAACGATGATGGCTCTACAACCGCCCAATCAAAATCATGATCGCGCCCCACTTCTTCAACCGGTGTAGCCACCAATATATAAATCAAATTGGGTGTAGTGGCTTGTTGAATTTGTTGCTTGATTAAAGGCTGTTGAAAAACTGCATTTTCATCTTTGCGCTTCAACACTTCATCAAGATGCCTTTCTTGCATACTGCGCATCAGCAAAACTTGCTGGCTGTGGTAAGCCATTACTTTTACGCTGACATCCTCTGGCCATTGGGCATTAAGCAGATATTCCGTTAATTCAACGCAAGGTTTGATATTGGCTACTCGCACCACGCCAAAGGAAATTCGTTTAGCACTATCTGGGTCAACCTGACTATGCTCTCTATGCTGCGCAATAATGGCATGTTGCATAAGCTGGTAATAGCTTTGTGTTTTAGTTTCTTTACTGTCTCTTTGCTCGATAGCCTGGCATGAAATAATTTCAGCCTTGCGCTTTACCGGTTGAGATGACAGGTTTTTAACACGTTTTTGAATATAACCGACATGTAAAGCACGAAAACTGCTTATGCTTTCATCAATACCATCGGGTGATGCAATAGTGGTATTGAACTCATCAATCCATGCGCAGGCAACAAGAGCCGACATATTTCTCGATTTGGCAAACAATTGCCAACCGGCGTTATAGGCATTGTAATAACCTTCTGCCAATGCTGGCGGAATAGTCGCCGAAGAAATCATCACTTTGCGGCCTAACATTCCTGCTAAATGAATAAGGCGTCCAATCGCTATTAAATCTTTTCCACCAAAATCATCAATTTCATCTATTACCAGATCAGAAGACATCAGGCGCAGGCTTGGCAAAATATATCGGCCTCCACGCTTGGTTTCTGTCGCTGCCATGATGTGGTCTATCGTACACGCCAATACTGGCGCATAAAGAAACTGCCTATCTCGCTCTTTTTGCAAAACGGTGGCTAAACCCGCTTCAGGAATGGCGCAGTCATAATCGATAAGATCATCTTCACTCATCAATAATTCACGCGATTCCGACCCTTCCTGCTCACGGACTTCATCTTCATTGATGGCATCTTTTTTCTGCTGTTGATGCAATTCCTGCACAGCCCTGGAACCTATCAATACCGCCAGTTCACTATTATCAAGCCCTATACGTTGACGATATTCATCACCGGTTTGCAGCGTTAATGTGCGCAAACCCAATGCCAGAATATAACGTAAGCTTTGAGCATCATCCGATAAAGCTCGCATGATTTTGGCATTGGCAAAAGTCTTGCCGCAACCGGTACTTGCCATGTTGATGGTAAAAAAACCGAAATGCTGCGCATCCGGCTTTTCATGTTCGCGCCATTTATTGATTTCAGCTACAGCCTTGTCTTGCCATTTGAAATCATCCGGGCTTTTTTGTTTGAGGTTTTTTACATCGAAAGCTTTTGGTGGCTCACATTCAAACTGCGGTAATAAATGCGCTGTTTTCAAGGCATTTTCTGCAACTCCAACTAAATGCTCATCCAGTTTTTGTTTTAATGCTTTGGTTTTATGGTCGGTATTGGCAAACAGATTGATTGTTGTTTGCCATTGTTTGTTGGCATCTTGTGATGAATAAAAATGATCACCGAGCATTAATGCCAAGCGGGCATGATGTAAAA
>CAZTZY010000127.1:0-6152 GCA_964617765.1 uncultured Spongiibacteraceae bacterium | reverse complement strand
AAATGGCAGCACTAGCTGCTTAAACTGTTATGCACTTCGCGGTTGAATCCGCCACCTAAATATCGCCTAACATTACTAAAGAATGCTCTTAATTACATCAATGATAATGAGTATTCCTGTATTAAAGTGTCTGATATTGCAAAAAACATCCATACCAGCCAGCGTAATTTACAAAAAGTCTTTATGCAATATTTAGGCACTTCACCAAAGGCTTATTTAGTTAGCAAGCGGCTAAACAAAATACATGCAGAACTTCTTGCGTCTGATCCGCACTTTTCGAACGTACGTAGAGTATCGGAGAAGTATGGTGTTATACATCAAAGTAACTTCATTAAAGATTATCTAAATTTTTTTGGGGAACATCCTAAAGATACTTTAAACAGAAATAAAAACTTCCCATTTCGAGTTAAATAATTGACAATAATCCTATATATTATAGCTCAAATTTTAGGTTATGCTCGCAGCTCAAGATACAAAAATAATACTGTATATTGAAGATGACCCAGCCAGTAAAAAAATACTGCAAAGTCTAGTTGATGATTTTGATGATATCACTCTGGTAACCGCATGGTCTGCCGAAGAAGGGATAAAACTTGCCGGAAAACTCTCCCCACAACTCATATTTCTGGATATCAATCTGCCTTGTATGTGCGGCCATGAGGCAATCCAGCATTTAATAACCATACCTGAGCTGGCCCATACACAGTTCGTAGCTTTAATCGAGAGTGCTACTCCATTACAAATTGAAACATCATTACGTTTAGGATTTAACGACTACATTGCCAAACCTTCAGATATTAGTAAGCCCATCAATGTAATAAAGGTGAAGGATATAATTCAAAAAATGTTTTTTTGTAATATTTGTTAATACAATCCTTACAATTTCAGAAAATGTTTATCTCATGGTGTCACGATTTATTTAACATGACCGGTGAAAGTTATCGTAACATCGTTAAGGCTAGCCAATCGGATTTAGCCAATTAGAATTATTAGGGTCAGATACCGTCTTAAATAACAACCCTTTATCAATCTGCCGCTATTGATAACAAGGGTAGATTTTTCTGATTTTTCAATACCCTAGAAGAGATACTGATTTTTATTCTCGGGCGCTGATAACAGGCGCAATACCCAGCGGCGGCCATACCGGCGCACCTTCTTCCAGCGGCACGGCCAGGCTTCTTAATATCTGCGCAAACATGTGCCAGTTGCCGATACTGGTGACGATGGCGATTTGCGCCTTGATATCAGGGAATACTTGTACCAGTTTATTCCATGTTGCGGTGGATATAACGCCTTTACTCAATGTTTCATCGGTGGCCGACAGCACCACTTTATCGGCCTCATTAAAACAGTCGGCTGTTTCCCAGTTTTGCACGGCGGCCAGTTCTGTTTCAGTAAGGCCAAGCCATAACGATGCCTGCCAGTGTTGCCACCATTCGTATTCAGAAGCGGCAAGCCACGATACCCGCATGATAATAAGTTCACGCAGGCGATGGCTGAGCAGCTGGTCGCTTTTTACTAGCGTCATGATGGTTTTATTCAATTCACCGGCCAGTTCGGGGAAGTTCAGCAGCACGCGGAACATGTTCATTTGTGCGATGTAATCGTCGATACCTTGTTCGCGGCCGCGTGCAAGGGCATCTTCTTTGCTCAACATCGGCATACGTTGCAAGTTATTTTGAACAGGTGGCATAGGAGTATCTCTGGTTATATTTCATGAAAGGGAGTGGAATTGAACATATAGTCTTCTTGCTCAACGGCTCGCCATTGATGATATTCGTCAGGCGACATTCCTGGATACTTGTTAATATCATTGGGCAGTTTGTAACAGGCACTCACTCTGGCAATACGCCCGCCAGGACCCTGGATGTAGGCATTAATAAAACCCATGGTACGGGTTAAATCTATCGACAATACATCGGCATAAATCCAGTCGCCTTCACGGGCGGGTGATATAAAATCGAAATTGATATTGATAGTCGGCGTGGTAGTGTATTTCCCGATGGCATTACTGACCGCACCGGAAAGTGCCACATCCATCAGCGTCATCAAACAACCGCCATGCGCTATACCACCAAAATTACAATGTTTCTTTTCTATACGCATGCCAATAACAGGATTGCCGTTATCCAGCTTCAAATACAGCGGTGCAATCACGTCATTAAACGTTTCATCAATACGATAAGGCTTGAAACCTTCTGGCACTGCAAATGCTTTTTCTTCGGTGGCCATTGTCATTTACCCTTAAACAGAAAACCCCTGAAGTACACTCAACAGGGGTTAAGTTGATGTCAAATAAAGTGCATCGCTTAAAACTGTCTTTTTTTGTGCCTCTTTCTTCTAAGGAACCTCTGAATAACTGTCATTTCGAACGCAGTGAGAAATCTAACTATTTGAATTAAAAAGATTCTTCACGGAGTTTACCCTGAGTTATTCGAATGGGTTCAGAATGACAAAAGAAAGTTATTCAGAGATTCTCTAAGATAGCTGCGTCAACTCCGTGCTCTCCCGGAAAATCCTCGTTTTTAGCAATACCCAAAATTCTGCAATTTTTATGCCGCTTTAGCGACTGCCGGCAAAGCTGGTACCTTTTCACCTTTGCGATAGAACGCGGTTAAATCGACATTGGCCATCAGCTTCATCCAGTTAGACCAGGAATCAGGCCAGGTTAACGGGTCGCCATCAGCATCGAGATACCAGCTGTTACAACCGCTGGTCCACACAGTATGGCCCATCCTGGCTTTTAGCATGGCACGCCAGCTATCCACGGCATTCTGTTTAACTTCGATGGTCTCCATGTGATCGGCCTGCCATTCTTTCACCAGCTTGATGGCATAATCTGCCTGCACTTCACTCATGAAGATCACCGAGTAATTACCAATCGGTGAATTCGGCCCCAGCATAAGGAAGAAGTTAGGGAAGCCGGGAATACACAGTGAACGATACGCCTGGATTTTTTTCTCCCAGGCATTATCGATGGTTAAACCGTTACGACCCGTAAATTCCATCGGGCGCATATAGGCAGCGGGATCAAACCCTGTGGCATAAACAATAATATCCAGTTCATGCAGTTTGCCATCGTTAGTGCGGATGCCTTTTTCCTCAATGCATTGAATGCCATTGGTTTCGAGGTGGGCATTGGGCTTCTGGATAGCATCATAAAACGTGCCATTCATTACCACGCGCTTGCAGCCGAATTTATATTTTGGGGTGAGTTTCTCGCGCAATACCGGGTCTTTAATTTTACCTTTCAGGTTACGTGAAGCATTCCACGCCATTATGCGATGGGTAATGCGTGCACCTAAACTGTCATTAACCAGGGCCGCTGTACCATAGGCAAAAATTCCCAGCGCAAAATTACGCACACGAATAGAACGTGCAGGTTTATCGCGGAATTTCTGGATATCTTCTGCGGTGTAATCCTTGTTATCGGCATGCACTATCCACTGCGGTGTACGCTGGAATACAGTGACTTCAGTGCCTTGCATATTGATCAATTCGGGAATGATTTGTGAAGCTGTAGAGCCTGTACCAATCACGCCAATGCGCTTGCCTTTAAAATCAACGCCATCTTTCCATTGTGCCGAATGCATGGATTCACCCTTGAAGGAATCGCGGCCGGAGATATTCGGCAGCACTGGTTGATGCAATATGCCCTGTGCGGAAAACAGGATGTCGGCGATATAGGTATTGCCCTTGGTGGTTTTTACGGTCCACTGCTCAGTGGTATCGTTATAAACGCAACTGGTGACGCCTTCTCCCAGATGGGTGGAATAATTGATGCCGTATTTGTAATACACTTTTTCAAAATACTTTTGTATCTCGCAGCCGCCGGCAAACATTTTGCTCCATTCCAGATTGGGCTCAAAGGAATAGGTATAGGCATGGGAGGGCACATCACACGCCACACCCGGGTAACGGTTCTCACGCCAGGTACCACCGATGTTATCGGCTTTTTCAAGCAGCGTAACATTAGTAATTCCTGCTTCACGCAACTTGATCACCAGGCACATGCCAGATTGGCCTGCCCCAATAATCACAACTGCCGGATTTTTTTTATTTGTTGCCATGTTAAACCTCTCTGCCTTGTTCTCGCCCTATGCAAATACATCTCAGCCTATAGAGTAGACGTGATTGCGGATAATAAAAATGTTACTTTCGCAGTATAACTTGATATTTTACGACACATCGATATTCCGGTATTTTGGCCGCGAATAACAGTGATTAGCTGAACATACCTTGGTGCAAATAGCGGTTGCGATTTGTATTTATACCATAGTATATTTAAATACATTAATATATTTATGTGCTGATCGTTTCAGCAGAACCGGGGGAATTTCAATGCAGCAGGATTTCGATATCATCGTGGTAGGTGCAGGCTCAGCCGGTTGTGCACTGGCTTATCGCCTTGCCGCCAGCAGCCATTTGCAAGTGGCTTTACTTGAAGCCGGCAGCCCCGCCCGCAACCCGATGCTGCACATTCCACTGGGCTTTGCCTTTTTATTAAAGGAACATGCCAACAACTGGAACTACCGCACCGTAGCTGAACCACACCTTAACCAGCGCCAGATAGAATTACCGCGCGGCAAGGTAATGGGTGGTTGCAGCGCCATTAACGGCATGGTGTATGTGCGCGGGCAAGCCGAGGATTTTGATCACTGGGCCGCAGCAGGCAATACCGGCTGGAGTTACAAGGAAGTATTGCCGTTTTTCAAACGCTCCGAAGATAACGAAAATGGAGCCAATACATTTCACGGCACAGGCGGACCGTTATGGGTGGGCAATATCCGCAATGAATTCCCGATCTGTGATGATTTAATCAAGGCCGCTGGTGAATCAGGCATCCCGTATAACAAGGATATCAATGGCAGCACCCAGGAAGGCGCCGGATTTTTCCCGCACAATATCAAGAACGGCAAACGCCTGAGCAGCGCCAGTGCCTTTTTAAATGCTGGCAAAAACCTGCCTAACCTGACTGTGATTCCCTTTGCCAATACTCGCCGCGTAGTGATAGAAAACCACACAGCGGTAGGTGTGGAATGTGATATCAAGGGCAAATTCACCCGCCTGAATGCGCGCAAGGAAGTGCTGCTTTGTGCAGGGGCAATCAACTCGCCCAAAATTCTCGAACTCTCGGGCATTGGCCAGGCCAGCCTGCTGAAAAAACATAATATTCCCGTTATAAAAGATTTACCCGGCGTCGGCGAAAACCTGCACGACCACTGGAATTGCTATATGAAACGCTCCATCGAACACGGCTCCAATTATTTTGCCGAATCGAAACCTTTGGCAATGATAGGCAACCTGTTGCGCTATATTTTTCGCAAACAGGGATTTTTATCTAACCCTGCGGCCTTAGTGGCAGTATTTTACAAGGCGCTGGATAATGCCGAACGGCCCGATGCACAAATCCATTTTGCGCCCGGCGCCAGCGAAGTGGATGCCAAGGGCAACATGATACCGATTGATGGCATTACCATTGCTTCTTGCGGCTTGCGCCCTACCAGCCGCGGACATAGCCACATCACCTCTAACGATGTGAATAGAAAGCCTGCCATTCTGGTCAATTACCTCGATACTGAATACGACCAGCAAGTGGCGATTGCCGCCTTCAAAAAAGTACGCGACATTGTCAAGGGCAGCGCCCTGAAACCTTATGGCGGCAGTGAACTGGTTCCCGGCCAACAAGTGCAAACTGATACCGATATTCTCGATTATATCCGCTCCACTGGCGACCCGGTGCATCATCTTGCCGGCACCTGCAAAATGGGTAACGATAATCTGGCAGTAGTGGATAACGAATTGCGGGTACATGGCATTAGCGGCCTGCGCGTGGCCGATGCCTCGATCATGCCGGAAGTGGTCTCTGGCAATACCCATGCTGCCTGTGTAATGATTGGCGAAAAAGCGGCAAGCCTGATTTTGAGTAGGTATGGCGTTCAGTATAAAAATATTTAATACATCATATCGTTAGAATTTTACTCTGGCCCGAATGGCACTTACTTACCTATAAAATTTTGACGAGATTTAGTCTCCCCTGTAAAACAGGGGACGACTGCATGGATGCAGGAGGTAGGGAGACGCAGGAGCACAAGCCGAGATGTCGCGTTAGCGACAGAGGGGTAAAAGCTGGAAAGTGACCCCTCCGGCAC
>CAZTZY010000126.1:0-6167 GCA_964617765.1 uncultured Spongiibacteraceae bacterium | reverse complement strand
ATCTATTGACTGGTCAAAATTAATTCAGTCAGACCCCCATTACGATTGTTACATTAACTTAATTACTCATAATAAGTGCACTCTGGGAATACACCAGATAAAACTGGGTAGTTTTCGCAAATTTCATTTGATCGTTTTTTATATGCATCTACGATACATTGCATGTCGGAACATGTATTGCGAGCCAACATCCAACTTTCTTGAGTTGTTTTCAGATCAAGCTGCGCACCACTACCAATATCTGATGCGCGCATATTGTTGTAATTATTTGATAGCTCGAGGTCGAGCTTCGACAGCTCTGGGCTTGTGCAGATTTGTCTTTCAATGCTTGTTGATGCGTTGGCGCAATCAAAACTTGGGCCCTCTTGTATTTGCTTTGCCGCTTCAGATATTTGCTCAAATGCGCCATTTTGCGTGTTATCGGTGCTAACAATTTCCTGTGACGCTTCTTCAGTCTGACTTCGATACTCTACCTCTTTTGCGCGCGCCATATAGTCTTGATAGGCGGGAATGGCTATTGCGGCAAGAATTCCTATAACAAATACGGCCACGACAATAGAGACCCCCAAAAAAGACCATTTCTTCTGAACACTATTAAAATGATCAATACTTTCCCATTCTTTATTTTTCCATGCCCATTCCCTACCTTTAAAGCCAAGAACGATGGCCATGATTAATCCGACATAAGGAATAATGGCAAATAATCCAACCCATGTTTTATTGCCAATCGCCCAAATCCAGTTGAGCAAAAATGCTCCCCAAGACCAGCCTTTAATCCCATCAGGAATGGCTAAGTCTTTATTTATTTCCATTTTTTGACCTTGAGGTGCACCACAATGAGGACAGCTAGGTGCTGTCTCATGTATTTCTTTTCCACAGCCACGACAGAAAACCATTTTCATTTTTTATTCCTCTTGATTTGCCGCTATTTATTGAACAGCAGGGACAGTGCGGTGTTCGCCCTTGCACCTTTTAATGCTTTTGTGTCGTTACATGGATTTGATTTATTCAAGCAAATTAACGGCATGCATTTATTTTTTAAGCAAGGCTAGATCAAATAGTGCCTGTTCAAGCACTGCACGAGCGTCTCGTTCACTACGCTCATTCACGTGTATAACACTGTGTTCCTTCCCTATGGGGGTTATATAGCCTCCAAGTGAGGAGGGGTCAAAAGCAAATCCAATCTTTTCTAACTGATTGTAATCCAGTGCTTGTTGAAAGGTGGCCATTGTTGCGTTATCACTATCCCAACCAAATTCAAAGGTTGTAGCTCCCCCATTTCCACCAACTTCTATAGGTAGTGGGCCGGCGCTGCTTGCCTTTCCCGTTTTGATGCCATCTACGAGCAAGAAAAGTTCGAAATTGCGCACGTCATAATCGAAATTTTTGGATTCATTACGAATTGTCAGCGTTCCAAACACCCTTCCCCATTGACGCGATTTCTCGATGTCTATATCTACTTTTTCTATCTTGAGAAAATTACCACTTTTGAATTCTTCCTGCCCCGCAATTTCGTTTTTCAACTCGGAAATTCTTCGATCCAGATACCAGGTAAAAAATTCCCTGATCGTCATTTTTTGGATTTGAGCATATTGTTCATTGTTTTCTTTTGCTGCATTGGCTTCTACAGATAAAGGATTGCTGCCCCTTGCATATGCCTCAATAATGCCTGAGAACTCATATATCCTTCTTCGCATGAGATTCTGCTGTTCAGGTGCGGCCTCGAGTAAGGCGTTACCGTAGTCTTCACCAATTTCTTCTGCTGTGCCGGAATAATCTAGTTTACGGTCTATTCCTTTTCCGCCGCAGGCGGACAAGGAAAAGGTGATTATAGAAATTATGACAAAGCGAAATAGCGTTATTTTGAGCATGGCACTTCCTTTTAAGATTAGGTGTTTTTTCAGATGCAGAAAACTTTTTGAATCAACGGGTCATCGTTTTGATATGGGCCATGAATGGATGCAGTACAGCCTTTTAATTCGACTCGACGATTGAGTTCTAAGGGTAACCAGTTCACGTAGATACGCCATTCTCGATGATCAACATCTTTAACTATGCCAATGGCACGGATTTCCATTTCCTGAGATGTTATATCCATTTTTTTGATGGCAATTCGATCCTCTTCCTGAATTTGAAGAAAGCGGTTTTGTTGTGCGCCTACTGAATTACCTGTATGTGGCGAATTATCCCGAAGTTGGTCTATCGGCCAGCAATACCAATAACCCCGCATTAAAAAATCTCTGAGAGCATCGTTATCACTATTACCGCCCCACATTGCGCCAACTATCCAATACTGTGGTATGACTTTTGACGACATGCTATCCCTCGTGTGATGACTTTAGCTATTTAATAACGACTTGTTATTTTAATACGTGAGTATAGTCCGTGGATTTATAATCCACAAGATTGTGAACTGTGGGCATGAATGCTCAAGAATTAGTTGGCTGGAATTTGCGTCGGCTGCGCGTAGCGCGTGAACTGACGCAAGAGGCATTGGCGGTGGATGCAGAAATTGACCGAACCTATGTGAGCCGACTTGAGCGGTGTATGGAGAATCCTTCGGTTAATGTGCTGGAGAGATTGGCTCAGGCGCTTGGGGCTGACATTGTGGATTTTTTTGATAAACCTTCGCCAGAGGAAAAGCCGCCAGGTATTCTCAAAAGCGGGCGTAAGAAAAAATTGGGTAAGATCAGGTCGAATATTTTTTAACCAAGATACATATCCCTTATTATCGTTCTGGATGAATAAACCCGATAGGTCGTTTTAGTACTCTTCAGGACACTCACTCCACTATAACAACAGTAACTGTACTAGAAAAACAGGCGACCCCCTTAAAAATAATCCCTTTTATTCCCACATCAATTTCAATCCGGCAATCCCAATACCTGCTTGGCAATAATATTGAGCTGTATTTCTGATGTGCCACCACCAATGGTTTGCACCTTGGAAAAAGCCCAGTCTTTGGAGGTGCGCAATTCATCCAGCGTAAAGCTTTCTTTATCCTGCCAGCCCAACCCTTTATTGCCTAACACATTCAATAATAGTTCGAATTTTTCCTGAGCCGCCAGGGTTAAGGCATATTTCATCACCACGGATGCGGCACTCATTTCTCCGGCTTTCATTTCTTCCAATATGCGGGCTGTCGTTGATTCAACCACATGATGCTGCATCAGGTTTTTGACAATATTGGCACGCAGCTCGCCATCCGCTAATTTGCCATCATCAATTCCTACATATTTAACAGCCAGCTTCGCCAAATCAGGCTTGAAAGGGTCACCCAGGTCGCTTTGCCCCATCATGTTACGTTCGTGCTGCAACATGCGTTTAGCAATCGTCCAGCCCTTGTTTAATTCACCTAACAAGTTGGCTTTAGGCACGCGTACATTATCCAGGAACACCTCACAAAAATGCGATGAGCCGCTGATCAATTCAATAGGTCGCGCTGTCACACCGGGTGTTTCCATATCTATCAGCAAGACGCTGATGCCATTGTGTTTGGTGGCGGTAAAATCGGTACGCACCAGGCAAAACAGGAAGTCGGATTTATCGGCAAACGAGGTCCACACTTTTTGGCCATTGACGATATATTCATCGCCCACCAGTTCAGCCTTGCACTTCAGGCTGGCCAGGTCAGAACCTGCACCTGGCTCGCTATAACCCTGACACCAGCGAATTTCACCGCTCGCAATGTTTGGCAAGTGTTCGCGTTTTTGCTCTTCGGTTCCGTATTCCATAATGGTCGGGCCCATCATGTGGATACCCAGGCTCATCATCGGTGGCCTGCAACCCAAGGCCTGCATTTGCCGGGTAATGACTTTGGCTTCTTGCTCGGTTAAACCGGCACCGCCATATTCTTGGGGCCATGTTGGCGCCAGCCAGCCTTTATCGCGCATGGCATGCAACCAAACTTTTGATATGGGATTGGGAAAGGTTTCCTTGCGGCCACCCCAGACATATTGGTCACTCGGGGCTGGCTTGCGCATTTCTGGCGGGCAATTTTCTTCCAGCCATTGTTTTACCGATTCTTTGAATGCTACAGCTTCAGACATAAACCATCCCCTTTTGGGCTTTTTTCGACGATTAATGGGAACACAGTAACCATTTAAAAAAAAGATGCCACTTATTAATATGCTGTCATAAATGCTACCTGTTTGGCCGCACTGGCAATTGTAAACACCCACTTGTTGGGTTACATTGATGGGTCACCAAACCCGTAAAATACGTGCTTTTTCGCGATACCGGTTTGTGTTTTTTACTTATTTTTTGAGTTGTAGCCACAGCGCTCTTCAGGAGAATTCATCATGAAACAACTCGGCAACCAAGATGCCGGTTTTGTGTATAACGAAACCCCCACCACGCCCATGCATATTGCCGGGTTGGGTATTTACGATCAATCCACTGCTGAAGGCGGACGTCTGGGTCATAAGGATATTCTTAAATACGTTCAAGACCGCATTCACATCGCACCCATTTTCCGTTACAAATTTGTGGAAGTGCCTTTTGGCATGGATAAACCTTACTGGATTGAAGACCCTGATTTTGATATTGAATTCCACATTCGCCATATTGCCCTGCCGAAGCCAGGTGACTGGCGTCAGTTGTGTATTCTGGTATCGCGCCTGAATTCCCGTCCAATAGATTTCACCCGCCCATTATGGGAAGCCTACATTATTGAAGGCCTCGATAATGTGGAAGGTTTACCTAAAGGCAGTTTTGCAATTATGGTAAAAGTGCATCACTCCATTGTTGATGGAGCTTCAGGTCAGTCTATTTTCGGTGCCCTGCATGATTTATCACCTGTAGCAACGGCATCAGTACCGGATAAACCGATGACGGTGGATCGCAACCCGACCCCGATTGAATTAATTGGTCGTGCCTTGCCTAATATGATTTCCCGACCTGTGTCGCAGACTGCAGCCTTCTACCGCAAAGCACCCAACCTGATTCGCGGTGCTATTAAACTTTATAAAGGCGGCATCCAAAGCGGCACCAAGTTACGTGTACCACAAACGCGCTTTAACTATGCCATTACCCCCCACCGTGTTTTTGATGGCACCCATTTTTCACTGGACGATATCAAGTTCATCAAAAATGCGATTGGCCAAGGCACTACTGTTAACGACGTGATGCTCGATGTGGTTGCTGGCGGCATGAGAAAGTACCTTGCCAAACACAATGAACTACCGGAAGAATCCTTGTGCGCCATGTTGCCGCAGGATATTCGCACTGAAGCTACGCGCAATGTGTCGGGTAATCAGGTTGGCGGGATTTTTGCCGATTTACACACGGACATTGAAAATCCCATTGATCGTCTGGTCGCCATCCATGAAAGCACCAATTTAGCCAAACACATGGCCGAAGAGATGGATACTGCCGCTATTATCCAGAACTATATGGGGGGGTTCTTTAATCCGAAAATGGGTCGCCGCTTTAACCGCTTGTTGCAATCTACCCGGGTTATGGAGCGCTTTGGGCCTTTTGCCTGTAATACGCTGATCACTAACGTGCCTGGCCCAAATTTCCCGCTTTATCATGCCGGCGCACAAATGGTGGCTTACTGGGGAATTCCACCACTCATGGATTGCCTGGGTTTAGGCCATGCGATTTTCAGTTATTGCGGCCGTATTTCACTGTCTGCGATGGCATGCCGTGAAATGATGCCTGATCCGGGTTTTTACATTGAATGCCTGAATGAATCGTTTGAAGAAATCCTGAACGCGGCAAAAGTTTATGATGCCAACATGAAAAAACAGTCTGCAGAAATTGCCCATAAGGAGCCTGTCACCTCGCCTCTCACATCGCCACCACGCAGAATCGCCTCTTCTTCTGCAGGCATCAAAAAGAAAGCGTCGAGCAGTGCTTCTGCAGAAGTTAAAACCGCTGAACAAGCAGCAACAATGCCTCGTAAACGTGCTGCCCGCCGCACTTCTTCATCTTCTGCTGCCAGCTCTCCGGTGGCGCACTTTGAAGTGAAATCCGCAGACAATGTCGCACCGGTGCCGCGTCCACGTGCCTCGCGCCGTAGCTCTTCGTCGTCAAGCGCACAGAAAAAACCGACCGCTGGCGTTTAACTGACCTTTGCCCTGAGTCTCATGCAGATTCAGGGCTTTTCCCTCTTTATATTCATACTTTCACAGCGCCAGCTCCTTCGCTATAATTCGCGCCAC
>CAZTZY010000125.1:0-6237 GCA_964617765.1 uncultured Spongiibacteraceae bacterium | reverse complement strand
CTGACCCCTTTTACTATCCGTGTTGAGTTATGCACTTCGCGGTTGAATCCGCCCAGTGTAGAACCAGTTCACAAAATTACAATTTATTCGCATTTTTATATTTAACTGGTGAACTTTTATACAAAAGTCAGCTTTGCATTATCAAGCTATTGAAATTATTACTCATTTTTTAGAAATCAGCTTTGAACTATCAGGCCAAAAACAAGAAAATACCCGTCTGGATGTAGAGATGCCCTTTATTGAATCAAGAACAACACTCGTACTGAAGAATCGACTAATTTTGAATCAACATAACCAATCGCAGACGGATTCTTTGCAATTATCGCCATCACTTCCGCAGAATTTTTTACCTTTCGGGGTGGCTCTGCTTTTGAAGAAAACAACATACGCACCCAATAGGCATTGATGTTAGCTTCTGTTTTGTGCAAAACATTGGCAATAAATTCTTTTCGCGCCGGGTCACCGGGTTCAATATCAATCGCTACGATAGGCAAGCCCAAACCATTATCAAAGACTTTTACTTTACCCAGAAAAATATTACGCACTTCGGCTTCAGCAAACAGGGTTGTATTTTCGGGGTGTACGATAATGGCAATTTCAGCAAAACAGGGGACGGCAGCCCCCACAGCCAGAAGCAAAAATAACACGATGTTTTTACTTATATTGATCATCAGTTAAAACTCAAAATTCAGGCCTATTCTGAAGGCCTCAGGCCTAACCTGCTTTTGTGCCGTTAATGCATCTTTTCTGTCATCCTGAAGGTACTCAAGCTTTAATGCTGCAGATGGATGAAAATCCCATCGTGCGGAAAGCACCGTACTTTGCGCTGTTTTATTTTGCATAGTTTCAATCAAACCTTTCATGGCACTGGCATAAGGTATCAATAAAGGATCTAACGCTCCTCCTGCAACGCCAAAATAAGGTATGAATTGCTCCCATGCATCTCTATCAACTATCGCTTTAGACTCGCCAACCGTTAAACTTAACGTCCATTCTGCGGGCAGGCGCACACCACCCGTGATGTAATAAGAATCGGTTTTTTTCGCAGCTAATAAACTACTGCTTGATGAAGGATGCAGAACACGCGTGAACTCGGAAAGAATAAAAAATTGTTCAAATTCGAACGCTGCGCTTAAACCGCTATAGTTCAACTCATCTTTTTCCTGAAGGAATGCCGCAAGAAAATCCGGTTTTTTTCCAGTAGCTCCCAAAACCGCATTTTCTACTCCGGCAATGCTGATACCAAAAGGTCCACCGCTGCCCACCACTATATCCTGAAGCACAGGTGGCAATGTCGTTACATCGGTCGACGTTTCCGCCGTAAAATAAAAACCGCGCAATAACAACCATTCACGCTCAACTGTCCACGCCAAACCGATTTGCTCTTCCGCTACAATATCACCACTCAGGCCGCTATCCCTGAATTCATAAGGTGCTTTTGAATTTCCACCCCACACCAGCAGTTCAGATGCCCACTCACCCATAGTGGTAGTGTAAGCCAGCTTTAAGCCTTCAATACTTTTGAAGAATGCCGAATTTTCATAAACCACTTGCGGAGGCTCAAGCCACTGATAGGCATAACTGGCATCCAGAAAATCAGAATAGATAAAAAGTGGTTCACGAAAACGCCCTACAGATAGCGCAATTTCAGGATGGATTTTATAGGTAGCAAAAAGCCAGTCAAAGGTGGGATCATAATTATCAGAACCGTTAGCAATAACCTGTGCAGTCAATGAAAGGTTATCCTGCATATCCGCTTTAACGCGAAAACCCAGCTTATTAAAATCCCGGTATTCACCTTCATCGGAAATACCATAAATAGGACCTTCTTTTTTATCGTCGCTAATAGTTTTGGCGTACACCAAAGAGGCAAAACCGGCAAAGGTAATATCCACATCGTCAGCAAACACTGCGGGAATGAAACCTGCCAGGCATGTAGCGAATACTGAAACAATCCATTGTCGATATTTATTGACTCGTAAAACCATAAACGTGATCCCTGTATTTCTTTATTTTTATTCTATTTAAAAAAGAGCTCATGCTGTCCAGCAGGAAGTAGCCAATAAGCCCAAGCTTAGCTGCTTTTCCAATTATTACCATTTATTCATATTGGGCATTCAGTCTGTAAAAACTCACCACCACTACAATCAGTGCTATACACACAGACAGCGATGCAACAGCGAAAATAACATTGGCGCCATTATCCCAAAGCACTCCACTCATCAATGCGCCTAATGCCCCACCGGCACCAAAACTGATGGCGCTATAAAAAGCCTGCCCTTGGCCAATACTGCCCTGTTTAAAATATCGCCGTACCATTTCCACACCGATAGCATGAAAACTGCCAAAACTGGCGGCATGCATTAACTGGGCAAATACCAATATCCAAAAATATTCAGCCAACGCCGCAATCAACCACCAGCGCACAGCAGTAATGGCTAATGTCACCACTAATAGTTGATGTAAGGAATAACGCGCAAAGAGTTTAGGCATAAATACAAAAAGGATGAGTTCAGCAATCACGCCTAACGACCATAGTGCGCCGATGGTAATACGTTCATAACCCAATTGTTCAAGATAAATAGTATAAAAGGTGTAATAGGGCCCGTGAGAAAACTGCACCATAAAACAGGCAAAGAAAAATACCAGCATCCGCGGTTTTTTTAACTGCTGCATGAATTGCGCAAAACTCGAAAGGATAATATCAGTGTGTTGTATGCCAGGCATCGTACTATCGGACACATTCTCCGGCAGTTTATCTTCCTCATGCACCAGCAAACTGAACAGCCATATCGCTGCCAGCAACACCACAAAAAAATACGGCAAATATTTCAGGCTGAGAAAATCGAACACCCAACCCAAGCCGAATACCGCCAGAATAAATCCGATAGAACCCCACAGGCGGATTTGTGTATACCGATGTGACTGATCTTTCAGGTGCGACAGCGTGACCACTTCAAACTGAGATAACACCGCATTCCAGAAAAAACTGTAGACAGCCACAACGATCAATAACGCGACAAAATCCTGTCGCCAGAACACTCCGAAAAAAGACAGGAATGCCAACAAAGAACCGAAGCGGATGATTTGCATGCGCTTGCCAAAATGATCTGCCAGCCAGCCCCACAGATACGGCCCGACGATTTTGGTACCCAGCACTAACGCCGATAAAAAGCCGATTTGTGAAGGTGTGTACTGTAACTCCTGCTCCAGATACAAATTCCAGAACGGCACCCAGCCACCGAGAAAGGCAAAATAGAAAAAATAGAAGCCCGATAAACGCCAATAAGGAATATTAGCGTCGCGGAAAATCAAGTTCAGGCTCTGGTCGCAGGAATGATCGGTGTATGCACAGAAACATCGGCATTTTGCGCACGATGACGTAACAGGTGATCCATCAACACAATGGCCATCATGGCCTCGGCAATCGGTGTGGCGCGAATACCGACACACGGATCATGGCGACCCGTGGTAATCACTTCTGCCGCGTTGCCATCGATATCAATGCTTTTACCCGGCAAACGGATGGACGATGTCGGCTTCAAGGCAATGTGCGCCACAATATCCTGGCCGGAAGAAATACCGCCCAAAATGCCACCGGCATGATTGCTGTAAAAACCTTCGGGTGACATTTCATCACGGTGTTCGGTACCTTTCTGTTCCACCACAGCAAAACCGTCGCCAATCTCGACACCTTTCACTGCATTGATACTCATTAAGGCATAAGCCAGTTCAGCATCGAGACGATCAAACACCGGCTCACCCAAACCCGGTTTTACGCCGGTGGCCACAATCGTAATTTTCGCACCAATGGAATTACCTTCCTTGTTCAACTCGGCCATGTAGTTTTCCAGCAACGGAATTTTATCGGCATCCGGGCAAAAGAACGGATTGTCATCAACAATGCTCCAATCGATTTTTTCCACCTTGATCGGGCCAAGCTGCGATAAATAGCCTTTCACTTCGATGCCATAACGTTCTTTCAAGTATTTTTTGGCGACAGCACCGGCCGCCACTCGCATTGCGGTTTCCCGCGCTGAAGAACGCCCGCCGCCACGATAATCCCGAACCCCATACTTATGTTGGTAGGTGTAATCGGCATGGGCAGGTCGGAACTGGTCTTTGATTTTGGAATAATCTTTCGAACGCTGGTCGGTATTTTCAATCAACAAACCAATCGAGGTTCCAGTGGTTTTACCTTCAAACACACCCGACAGGATTTTCACGGCATCTTCTTCCTGGCGCTGCGTGGTAAATCGTGAAGTACCCGGCTTGCGGCGATCGAGGTCAATTTGCAAATCTGCCTCAGTTAATGACATACCCGGTGGACACCCATCAATAATGCAGCCCAGCGCCAAACCATGACTCTCGCCAAATGTGGTCACAGTGAATAATTTACCTATCGAATTTCCGGACATAATTAACTCAAATCATCAGCAGTGGAGTTACCGCCAGTGCGGCAACGATAAAAAACAATTAAATCGATTATACTCAGGTGGCCATTAAAAATCGCCTGCCTATTCAAAGAGGCTTTTTACAAAGCCTCATCGCAGGACATACTCACACAGCCACTTCAAATAACCTCGTCAGCCTCTTCCGGCGGCAAGGCCAGCTGGTCAGCATAATAATCCAGTTCGGCTTTGCTGATCACCAGCACTCCGTGCCCGCCATGTTCAAACTCTACCCAGTTAAAATCCACGCCGGGATAATAGTTTTCCAGATGCCTTCCGCTATTACCTACTTCCAGTACCAGCAACCCATCCTCGGCGAGGAAATTGGCCGCCTGTTGGAGGATTTTTATCGGATGATCCAGTCCCAGTTCACCTGATGCCAAAGCCAACACCGGCTCATGGCGATATTCCGGTGGCATGGCAAATAAATCGGCGTTATCTACATATGGCGGATTACACACAATAATGTCGTACACCCCATCAATATCGCTGAACAAATCCGATTGCTGGATAAATACCGATTGCTGTAATTCATGTTTCTGGATATTGATTTCAGCCACTGCCAAGGCATCTGCAGAAATATCAGCTAAAGTGACTTCGGCTTCATCAAAGGCAAAAGCACAGGCAATGCCGATACAGCCACTGCCGGAACATAAATCGAGGATATGCCACGGATAACTGCCCTGATACCAAGGCTTGAAACGTGCCTGGATGAGTTCTGCAATGGGCGAGCGCGGAATCAAAACCCGTTCATCGACATAAAAAGGCAGCCCGCAAAACCAGGCCGTTTTTGTCAAATAAGGTACCGGTACACGCTCATGAATACGCCGCTGGAAAATGGCCAGGATATTGTGCTTCTCCTGGGTTAACAGGCGAGCATCAAGAATGTTATCACCGCTGGTCACCGGTAAATGCAAAACCGACAGCACCAGTGCGAGTGATTCATCCCAGGCGTTATCAGTGCCATGGCCAAAATACAGGGATGCCGCGCTGAATTCAGTGACACCCAAACGGATAAAATCACGGATGGTATGCAGGTCGTGCACTATTTCTTGTGTATTCACAGGCAAACTCCAAAGAACCGGATTTCCGATTCTAGCGTATAAAAGCTGACAAAACAGTAAACCGCCTGCATTAGTATTTGAATCAGTGGTTTGCTAGAATCCCACCATTGATAAAAGTTGACGGAATTACTATGGAATTAAAAGATGCTTTTGCCGCCATTATTCAAGGTATTGGCGAAGACGTAACCCGCCCGGGCCTGGTTGATACGCCTGAACGCGCTGCCAAGGCGTTTGAGTTTCTCAATCGCGGCTATCATCAGAGCGTTGACGAGATTGTGAATGGCGCACTATTCCCTTCCGATTGCAATGAAATGGTCATTGTGAAAGATATCGAACTCTATTCGATGTGCGAACATCATCTATTGCCCTTTATTGGCAAGGTACATGTTGCCTATATTCCCACAGGAAGAGTGTTAGGATTGTCAAAAATTGCGCGTATTGTTGATATGTATGCACGTCGCCTGCAAATACAGGAAAACCTCACTCGCCAGATCGCCAACACCATCCAGGAAGTTACCAATGCTGAAGGCGTCGCTGTAATAGTGGAAGCGAAACACATGTGCATGATGATGCGCGGCGTAGAAAAACAGAACTCGGTAATGACCACCTCGGCCATGCTCGGCTGTTTCCACAGCAGCCAGGCTACACGAGCGGAATTCCTGTCCTTGGTAAAAGGCTAACCCCCTCGCCCCTTTGGGGCACTCCCCCTGTTACACAGGAGG
>CAZTZY010000124.1:0-6485 GCA_964617765.1 uncultured Spongiibacteraceae bacterium | reverse complement strand
GCGATAACACCTGGCAAACAGTGATCACCGAAGAAGGCCTGGATGCCGTGAAGAAATTGCTGCGCAGAACGGCGAGCAAGAATACAGCGGTGAGTTGTCACTGGATTAGGAGTAGGTCGAGAACGGATATGATCTGGGTTGTGGGCAACAAGGAAAACTTTAATAACCAAGGTATTGTGCCTGTAAACATTACATCTAAAGAGCTTGTTATGGAATTTGCACCAATTGACACGGGTAAAATATTAGCCAACAGCAATCAACAGCCGTTGGCACAACACCTTTTTGCAGTAGGCTATCTGGCTCAATATATATTGGGAAAACTGGTGTCTGAAGAAAGTAAGAAATTAGTCTATGGCGCATTTGTATCAGGTTGTTTTCATGATGTTGGAAAGCTTGATCCTGAGTTTCAGTCCTGGTTACACAAAAAAATCAAATCAGACAAAGAGGAAATGCCTCTACCTGACGATGGTGTGCATATTGATAAAACCATTAAAAGTAACCGATTCTTTGATGATCATCCGCGCCATAACGAAATATCATTTTTGTTGCTGGATTTTTTATATAAAGCAGGTGATGGCATGCTGAATAAAAAACAGCTCGAATATATCAAGCATACGGTTTATTGGCATCATGCCAAACCTATAAGGGAAGTATCATTCAGGAATATGTCAGATATTTATAAGAAGTTGAAAGCCTCTTTAAAAGATAGCAGTTTTACCGGCTTTTATAATGAATCTATCGAACTACTCAAGGCAGTAAGCCAATTAGCGAATGATTATTCTGGCGAGAGTATGAAAATACCGGCGCTGCAATTCAAGCCAGATGATGATTTTGAAGATGGATTGAGGAAAGAACTGCCAAATTACAAAATCTACGATGAAAATGATGATTTAGCCGATATAAAGAAGTCGGTTAGAGAAAATGCTGAACGGGCTGTAATAAGATCAGCAATGGTTACTGCGGATAGAGTGATTTCATCATTAAGTGCTGAACGATTAAACGATTTGATCAACAGTAAAGAACTGGAAACTTTAGCAAAAGATTGTTTAAGCGAAGAATCCAGTCTTCAAACTGAAATACAATCCTGTTTGTCAGGCTTCGCTTCAAAATATCCTGATAGCAGCCGCAATGAAGCGCAAGCCAAAGTGGCTAAAGAATTGTGTTATGCAGAAGATATTGCTGTGCTTAACGGGCCAGCAGGCTGTGGTAAAACCAAAATTGCATTGGAATGGGCGGCCAACAAACAAGCTAAAAAAATAATATGGGTTTGCCCTCGTGTGCAAGTTTGCCAAGGTATTTATGCTGACTTAACCGATCAACAATATTTACCCAACACTTCAATTGAAATATATACAGGTGAATTCAAGAAAATTACTCGTGACAATTTAGAAAGAGATAGTGAAGTTAGCGAAGCATTTAGTGGCGATATTGTAATAACCACCATTGATCAGGTGATTAATTCTGTAGTTACCCATGCGCAGGTTACGGCGCTGGTTGATTTTATGAATGCCCATGTTGTTTTCGATGAATACCATGAATTTATCAACATGCCAGCTTTTAACCTGTTATTTGCCGAGCTGGTTGCATGCAAAAAATTGCGTGGCTCATCGGCCAATACCTTACTGGTTTCAGCTACGCCTAATTATTATTTTGTGAACCGGTTTCTTGATATTCATCATAACGACATCAAAGGTATCGAGAGTTTCAATACATCCCGTTACAAGATGATTTTCGATATTTATGATGATGCAGCTGAAGGTGTTGTATCGCCATTAATTAATAATGTTCAGAAAGATAATACGTTTGTTATCGCCAATACAGCGAGAGATGCACAACTAGGCTTCATCAAAAATATGAAAGCAGAAAATTCCATCCTCTTTCATTCAAAGTTTACCAAAGAAGATAAACGAAACCTGTTTGATAATGTTTATGAATGTTTTAAGGAGAACGGCGAAAGGCAATATGATGTTTTGCGTAGTGGGCCAATTGTTCAGGCATCATTGAATATAACGTGCGATAAAATGATCACAGAATTTACCACAGCAGAAAACTGGTTACAAAGATTGGGCAGGCTGGATAGGTTCGGAAAAAATGCTGAGCCTAATGAATATATTACAGTGCTGGGTAAAAGCATTAATGCAGGAAAGATGCAGAGCAAAGCCGCTCGATTTTTAAATGGTGACTACATGTTCCACAGCGCCAAAGCTTGGTATGACTTTTTGCAAGAACATGAAGTTACAAAAAGGGAAATAACCATCAATGAAATGTATGCGCTTTATCAGGCCTTTTATAACGATGGAAAAGCCATTCAGGTTATTGAGAAAGATTTCATGAATGCTTTGAAGAAAAGCATCAAGGCTATAAATGCGAATATTCTTGACCCCATGAGTTTGCCAGGCAAGAAAAAACCAAAATCAGGCCCAATAAAAATCAGGAAACAATCATTGCGTGGCAATAGCCGGTTTGTGCAAATGGCAGTTTGCAATGTTGAGGATTATGGCAGATATACATTTCCTGATGAATATGCGTATGCTGAAGATACAGATCATGAATCTAACAATATTGGTTTAACGGCATCTGTTGAAGAAATAACAGGTTATGGTAATAGTGATGATAATCTTCTAGCCTATATGAAGCAGAAACATCACCAAATAAAAGATGATGCGGTTAAAGCGTACAAGGATTTCCAGATCATTGATGCTGCACGTTCACCGGAAAACCCTATTTATTTAAGTTATACCCCTGCCGATTTAACTGCTATTGGCGGTGAATCACAGGCTCATACAAGTTCTGTTTATTATGCAAAATGTGATAGGCAGTCAATAGGTTCAATTTCAATTAAAAAACTAAACCAGTAAAGGAGAGTGGCATGGAAAAAGTAACAGGTATCAAAAGCGTGGATTTCAAAATCAAGGCATTAGGTCATGGTGTTGTTAACTGGAATGGACCTACGAATTTAGCCCAAGAAGATGGTAGTACAGTAAATAATCATACCCTTCCCAAGCTTCGTGGTTACTCAAATTTATCCGGTCGTATCAAAGTTACAGGGTATAAATACAGAAAAGAGCCAACAGATATTGATTTCAAATTAACGCCGCTTTATATCAGCCAGAATTGTATTCGCCATCATTTGTTCAGGGAGCAAGCGTTTGATTTGCATTACGCGTCCGATAAAAATTTGACTAATGTTTTAGCTTCAATAACCGGCTTGATTCGCGGTTATGTTGTGCCTTCTACTCAGTGTAAGCGTACCAGCCCATTACTGATGGAAGATTTTGTTGATCAGTTAGGTAATGGTAATTTTGAACAGTTTGGTCAGGCTGGAGAGCGAGATAGCTCCTCATTTTTCTCAAAAACAACGTTTGGCGATACAGAATACATTTCCTATGGTTCTGTCAGTATCGAGCAACTGCAATTTATTTCATTGGATAAAAAATTTGATAGAGCCGCCATGATTATCAAAGATGGAGAGGGTGAAAAAATTGCACAATCCGTACAAGATTTTATAAAAAGCTTGAGTCCTCAATTGAAATCCACAGCTACGTTTCATCCAAACTATGTGCGTAAAGGTACTATTTTTGAGGAAGGAGAAGTGGGCATTTTGTTAAATAACGATGCGATACAAGCAGTAGTTGAATACACGTTACAAATGATTGCTGAATTATCTATTCGCCAGGCTAAATCTTATATGTATGTGGATGAAGTGCTGGTTGATTTCAATGATAGCAACAAGATGATGCGGATAAAGCGTGATGAAAGCAGCATAGATCCAAAACCCCAATCTGAATACGCTACTTATTTCTATGCCAAGTAAGGAGGCTGTCATGGAAATCATCATTGATTATGAAGCATCGTGGCGCAATTCTTTTTTGGATGGCTCTAACAATGAGCATTTACCGAAAAATGGCAGGAATTTCATTGCATCCATGTCGGAATTAAAAAAGGAAGGTAATTACATCAAGCGTGATGTCACTAAAGATACCGTTATGGGCATTTTGAATCGCCTTATTGGTGATCAGCGAAAATTATATCAGGCCAGAAATGGACAATATTTTTTTAAAGATATTGAGCCGCTGGTAGAGTTTGATGACAGGAAAAAGGAAACAGGTGAGATCGTATATATAAGAAACATGAATGGTAGTACTGATCAGAATTCATTTTCTGGAATGATTAAAGCGGAAGAACCAATGTTTAAGTCGGATTATTCCAATGAGTTATGGTCAGTGCTTAAGTCTTCATTTGACGAATTATGTCAGTTTATTTTAGAGGAAGATTTTGAGCTACAACTAAGTCGTTCTTTTGAGCCACTTCAGATATGTGCAATATTTGATGAATTGGGTAAGTTAAAACCTGTGCTTAATGAGGGTACTACTTTTGCGGTTATTGAAAGACTTTCAGGTATTTATCCTGATGAGAGTTATCTAAGCAATAAAGGCTTGGTTATACCATCAATGGTCTATTGTGCAGCTTTATATATTCAACTCGAAAGATTGAGTTTTAAGTATGATGTTAGTTCGGCAAGAACTAAATCTGGTGGATTGAGTGGTATTTCCAAAAGAAGCTTTACAAAGAAAGATTTCATGAAGCGATTTACCACAGGAAATGGAAAAATCATTTGGGGCAACCCTTATATGAAGAAGGAAAAAATAAAAGGCCTCGGTGAAGTGACCTCTACCCTTACCAAAGCCAGTGGCCAGCTTTACATAACTCTTAATGTAGACAGGGAAAAGGGTATGGAAATAAAACAGATGATAGAAAATGCCGGTGTTTCCAGCTTCTATCTTGGTAAAAAAGGTTTGGCTTATGTTTCAAATATTCGCGTGTGATAAGTGAGGAATAATAATGGATCATTATATTAATATAACATTAAAACCCGATGCAGAGATGCCTGAAAACGTATTGCTGAACAAGGTTTATACCAAGTTGCATAAAGCACTGTTTGATTTGAATGCTAATAATATCGGCATCAGCTTTCCAGCCTTTAAAGTTTTGCTTGGTGGTAAAATTCGTTTACATGGTAGTGCTGAATCGTTAGATAAATTACAGGCACTGAATTGGCTGGGAGGTTTGTCGGGTTATTGCGTGCTTACGAACACTCAGAAAATACCTGCCGATGTGCAACACCGTAATATCTCACGCATACAAAGCAATATGACACAGGCTAAATTGAATCGCTTGATAAAACGTGGAACGATTGCACCAGAGCAATTGCGTGAATACAAAGCCAAGATGTTTTCAAAGGGTTTGGATAACCCTTACCTTGAACTTGAAAGTGGTTCAAACGGGCATAAACATCGCAGGTATATTCAGTTTGGCGCATTAAGCTCTATTCCAGTTGAAGGCCAGTTCGATAATTTTGGTCTGTCAAAAACGGCCACAGTACCGTGGTTTTAATTTCAAAATATCAAGCCAAGGAGGCAACATGAAAAACAAGCTACAGGTTCTTGAGCAGGACATAGGCACATACACCCATACACCCATAATGGCGTTGAATACATTTGTATTACCGACATCGCCCGTTACAAGAATGCCGAGCGTACAGACATTATTATTGGCAATTGGTTACGCAACCGGAACTCCATTGAGTTTCTGGGAATTTGGGAGCAACTGAATAACCCCGATTTTAAACCCATCGAATTCGATGGGTTTAGAAAAGAGGCGGGTTTGAACAGTTTTACCCTTACCCCCAAGCAATGGATTGAACAAACCTGTGCTATCGGCTTGATTTCCAAGGCCGGTCGATACGGTGGAACCTATGCTCAAAAGGATATTGCCTTTGAATTTGCCAGCTGGATTTCCGTCGAGTTCAAGCTGTACCTGATCAAGGAATTCCAGCGCCTGAAGGAACAGGAATTTGCCCAGCTGGGTTGGGATATACGTCGCAATCTCGCCAAAGTGAATTATCACATCCAGACCGATGCCATAAAGCAAAATCTGGTTCCCGACAAACTCACCAAACAACAGATCAGTGCTGTGTATGCCAGCGAGGCTGATCTGTTGAATATGGCATTGTTCGGATTAACAGCCAAACAATGGCGAGAGCAAAATCCCGAAGCCAAGGGAAACATGCGTGATTATGCCAATATTCACCAGTTGGTATGCCTTGCTAACCTTGAATCACTGAATGCACATTACATCACTGAGGCAATGCCACAGACATACAGGCTGGAAAAAATGAATGCCTTGGCTATATCGCAAATGACGATTCTGTTGAAAACATCGGTAATGGCATTGCCTGGAGAATAGCTGCGGCATAAGGTAAATTTTTACATTGTTGACCAATGTTTTTTGCTCTTTAAAAATCTGTTCATTATTCAATAAGTTACAAAGGCACTTAAAATTATTCATAAAACAGCCTGAATAAAGCCAAGTGCCTGTTGTAACTTATTTTTTTGCTGTTAATGTTCAGTTCACTGCCGCACAGGCAGCTTAGAAAGAACCAATACACCGTGCGTACTGGTGCGACCAGTTCACTGCCGCACAGG
>CAZTZY010000123.1:0-6529 GCA_964617765.1 uncultured Spongiibacteraceae bacterium | reverse complement strand
AACCCCTGTTACCGCCGTGAAAGGGCAGTGTCCTAGGCCACTAGACGAAGGGGACTAAAGAAGCGGTGCATTCTAATCATCTGAGGGGTAATTGCAAGTTTATTGGCTACCTAAAGAATGCTTTCAATGTGGCTAAACCTCAGTACCCATCGGTTTTAAAGAGGTTTAGAAGTCGTTCGTTGCGTCTAGGTTTCTGCTGGCAACTTTTTCAACATTACATATACGAGGGCCAAACCAATGGCCATTGCAGCCACATCATAGGTAAAGCCGCCAGCCACGCTATATATAAACCCGCCGAGTAATGGCCCTATCACAAAACCCATGCCCGACAATGAACCTACCAATCCTGCCAAGGCGCCCTGCTCTTGTTTGTCTACGGTTAATGAAGCTGCCGCAGAAAAACTCGGTCCGGATAATCCCATGCCGAGACCGAACAATGCCATGCCGCCAGCCAGCATCCACATGGCGCTGGCCAGCGATAAACCAACAAAACCCATAACAATGAATGGCAAGCCTATACGGATCAGCTGATGCGGTGTGGTCTTTATGCGTGGCACCAGATACAACTGCGAAAACAGCATGGCTGCCGATGAGCACACCATCGCTAATGCATATTGTTTGGAAGCCTGTATACCCGTGAGGTGCAAGACATCCTGAAAATAAAAACCCAGTGTTTGCTGCACCATGCCAATACCGGAATACACCACTAACACCAGCGCCAGATACACCGCAAAACGCTTGTCGGTAAAGCGCAATTTGGGTTTAGCAATTTCATGTATTTCGGGCTTGTGGTACGGAAAGCGCCATAGAATCAGCAGGCCCATCACTAACATCAATGTCGATTGAAAAACAAAGGGGGTTAGATAACTATACACCATCAGGTAAGCCAGCGCCGGGCCACACATAACACCAATTTGCATAAAGGCCGATAATTGCCCAAGGCCATGACTACGCTGGCTAGTGTGGGTGATATCGACAATATAGGCATTCGAGGCAGGCATGGCGGCCGACATCACCGAGGAATGGATAATTCGCGTCAGCACCAGCAAGGCATATAAACCCAGGCCACCGACAACACCCTGCAATCCCAGCCAGGCACTGCCGGTAAACAATGCCATACCAAGGGTATAACCCAGCAAGCCCGTTACAATGACCGGTTTGCGCCCCAGCTTGTCACTTAGCCTGCCCCAGAACGGGCTGGCCATGGAAAACGTTAATGCGGTAATCGCCGATAAACTGGTGATCGCCAGTTCTTTGGGATGATATTCCCAACCCAGCCAAGGTAAACGAAGTACCAGTTCATGCAACCCCAGTTCGCGACCTAACATGGGCATTACAGCAAAAATCACGGTTTGCCCCATGCCCACAGCCATCATGGCCATGTATAACAACTGATAAGGTTTAATTTTCATGCGTTATTTCATTCATTAAGATCAATAAACCGAAGATATATACAGGGAGTTTTATAGACATTACTGCAAGTTACAAGTTACAGAATACACAGATTGCATGGCGCATAAAGCACTCCCGCGTGAAGGCCTGCAAGATAGCTGTTTTTTAAAGCGCATGCATGCAGTTATAATACGGCATCTCTGGCTGAACTCATTTTTCATGAACAATACCCACCCTGCAAAAGAAGCCTTTATTAAAGCCAACCGGTTACTGGAGAACAATCAACTGGTTGAAGCCGAGCCTATTTTCCAGCAACTGCTCAACCAGTATCCAAAACATCATGGCGCCTTGCACGGTCTGGGATTGATTGCCTTCAAATGCGGCAAAACCCCCTTGGCGATTCAGCTGATAGCTAAAGCTATTCGCCTTAATGGCGATGTTGGCATTTACCATCGTAACCTGGGTGAAATATTCCGTATTAACAACCAGCTCGATAAAGCCATTCTGGCCGGGCAAAATGCAACATCAATGATGCCTGACGATGCCACTGCGTTTTACAATCTTGGCCTTGCCTATGCCAGCAATAAAAATAACGAAGATGCGATTATTTGTTACACACTGGCCAGCAAGCTGGATACTACCCATGTAATGTCGCTGAATAACATGGGCAATCTTTATGCCGAACAAGGCAATTTGGAAGAAGCCCGACGCTGTTTTAATGAAGCTATCAAACGCAAGCCGGATTGTATCGATGCCCATTTTAATCTTTGCGCATTAAAAACCTACACAACCGATGATATCCACCTCACCTTGCTCGAATCACTGCAAAAACACAGCCACCGATTTTCGGCAGAAGCCCAATCGCAACTCGGTTTTATCCTGGGAAAAGCCTACGAAGATATCGGCAATTATCCTGCCGCATTCACTGCCTACAAAAAAGGCAATGATTTATACAGCCAGGCGCATCCCTATAATGAACAGGCAGAGATCAATAATCACCTCGCCATTTATAATACTTTTACACCTGAATTCATCAACAGGTTTGTGGGCCTTGGCGCAGAGGATACATCGGCCATATTCATTATTGGTATGCCGCGCTCTGGCACTACGCTGGTGGAACAGATTTTATCATCACACTCTTTAGTGCACGGCGCCGGAGAAATTAAATCATTATCAGCAGTCATGGATGAATTTTCTGCCCCTGCACCACTGTTTTATCCAAAAAAACTGCAAGACCGTGACTTCAAAATACTGGGAGAAGCGTACAGCAAAAAAATCCAGGCACTGGCACCAGATACCACTATTCGATATATCAGCAATAAAACACCGAACAATTTTTTATATCTTGGCCTGATTAAACTGATATTGCCAAATGCCAAAATTATCCATTTATTACGCGACCCTATGGATGTGTGTTTATCCTGTTACAGCCGCAATTTTACCGAGTCGGTCGATTTCACTTCGCAACTGGATGAACTGGGCCGTTATTACGTGCGTTATCGGAAGATAATGCAATATTGGGAAAGTGTTTTACCCGCCAACAGTATTTACACCGTGCAATACGAAAACGTGGCGCGGGATCTCGAAACGGAAACACGAAAACTGCTGGATTTTATTGGCCTGGAATGGGAAGACAGCTGCCTGAACTTTCAGGATAACCAGCGCAAAGTGAACACCGCCAGTATCGCCCAGGTACGCAAGCCCATTTACACTTCTTCGATTGCCCGTTGGGAACGTTTTTCAGAAGAGTTACAGCCGCTGATGGAAATCGTCAAGGATTGGCGTTAGCACAAACCAGTTTCGATACTAGTTGCGATAAATGGTTTCAATCAGGTGATAACCAAACTTTGTTTTTACCGGGCCATGCAGTGTTAATACCGGCTTTTTAAATACTACATCATCAAACGGCCTGGCCATTTGTCCTTGCCGGAACTCACCAAGATTACCGCCTTTTTTTGCCGAACTGCACAAGGAATATTTTTTTGCCAGCTGGTCAAAATCAGCGCCTTTTTCTAATTCTTTTTTCAGCTTTTCAGCTTCATCTAACGTTTTCACCAAAATGTGTCGCGCGCAGGCAGTGGCCATTTTTAATTGTCACCTTCAGGGTTTTTCCACGGACTTTTTTGCAGAACGAGATATAACTCTTCCACTTTCGTTCGTGCCCACGGCGTTTTGCGCAGAAACTTCAGAGTGGATTTCACACTGGGTTCAGTCTTGAAACAATTGAGTTTGATACGGGCATAAAGACCCTCCCAATCGTAATGCTCTACCAGCTCCAGAATAATTTTTTCCAGCGTAATACCATGCAAAGGATTATTCGGTTGCGGTTTCACGCTATCTTTATTGTCAGACTCTTGGTTATTCGTCATGGGATGTTTTTCTTAACGATTTAATATTGCCGCGCAAGGTTTTGCTTGCCAGGCGTTTTTGCTGCGAACTTTTGCTGGGCTTGGTGGCTTTACGCAACTTTCTCACTTTCGTCACCGGAAGTATCAATTCGCCCAAACGCTCAAGGGCATCATCCCGATTTTTCTGCTGGGTACGAAACTTTTGCGCCTTGATAATCACAATACCATCAGCAGTGATACGGCTGTCACTCAGGCTTAACAAGCGTTCCTTGATATCATCGGCCAAGGAAGATGCCTGTATATCAAAACGCAAATGGATCGCCGAAGACACCTTGTTCACATTTTGCCCGCCCGCACCCTGGGCGCGAATCGCGGTTAATTCGATTTCCTCGGCCGGCAAATAAATATCGGGGGTAATTTGTAACAATCCAGACAACCTTTGGGCATTGGCTTAAATAAAGAATAAAGCTACCATAACAAATGATACCTTCATAAAACAGAGGCTTGATGCATGTTTAGAAACACGATTTACTCCGACAAGGTCACCATCAATGCACCCATCCAGGAAGTATGGGATTTTCTCTGTGATTTAAAAAATTATCCCAACTGGAATCCCTTTACCTATCAGGTTGATGGCCACCCTGTTCCGGGTGCGCACGTAAAGTTACATGTGCGCATGCCCATTCGCGGCGATCGTATCAGCACTGAAGTGGTTAAATGTGCCGAGATCGATGAAACCCTGTCGTGGGGAATGACCATGATTCATCCGGCACTATTGATTGCACGCCGCGACCAAAAACTTATCGCCCTTAATGATAAACAATGCACCTACCAGACCTGGGATGCCTTCCAGGGTCTACTAACACCTCTGGTTGTCGGCTTGTTTGGCAAAGATATGCTCAATGGCTTCAACAGTGTGGCTAATGCGCTGCAGGAGCATTTTAAATAATGCCGGTTGAACTACAAAAATGCCTGCACTGGTTAATGACGACCAGTGATGGCATGTATGCATTCAGTGCTTTAGCCGGTACTTTAGCGATTGTCTTTATCACTATCATCGGTGCTTTTTTTAAAACCCTGATCAAACCCAATGTAGAACATACTTTTTACAACATTATTTTAAAACACTGGTTCAAGGGTTATTTTTTAAAACACAAAATTATTGCCACTTTTATAAAGGTGAACAATTTAGGTGAAGAGATCGTCAACGGCATCATTCACCTGATCGGTATGTTTATCGTCGTCGCCTTTTTATCATCCGCCCTCACAGCAACGCTCTTTCATTTGCAAGTGAACGCTTTTATTTATTCACCGTACTTATTGTTTTTAATGTCGGCCAATATCATGCTGGCATGGTCTGTCGGTAAAAATATGCTGTATTTCCGCAAAGTGATTTATCGCTTAAAATAACCCTTGTCTTAGCTTCCTATTAAAAAAACGGCCAACATGTCTACACTGAATATCACCCTGCCCAAAGAAGATTACGCCATTATTGAATTCAGCCAGAATAACCAGGTCGGTATGGCGACCATCAATAGCGCACTGAAAAATTTTGATCACAAGGCCATATTCCCGTGGCATTTGTCGCTGATTATTGTGTGCACCGATATCAATGAAGAAAAAATGCCCATAAAATCCGAACATGAAGTCTTGCGTAAATTTGAAGAACCACTGGGCAATGCCTTGCAGTCTAACGGTAATGCCGTGTTTTTGGCCAGCGTTACAAAAAATGGCTATCGCGAACTGATCTGGCGCGTACATCAACCGGAACTAGCCAACGATTATCTGCTAGGAATCATTAACCATGAAAGCCACCCTCGACCTTTTGATTTTACATTGGAGCAAGATGATGGCTGGTACAAGGCAGAATGGCACTTCAATATGCTCAACAAAACGCCCGATTACAAAATGCCTAATGAAAAATCCTGAATTGACCTAAAGAAGCTCTAAATATCGCCTTTTTGTCATTCTGAACACCGTGAAGAATCTTTTCAAGTCAAGGTGATATATTTCTCACGGAGCCTGTCCTGAAGGTGTGAAAGGTTCGAAATGACAGTTATTCCTGAACGTCCCAGAATAAAAACCTTAAATTCATAAGGGGTATTTGTAAAAGTCGGCCAAAAGAATGTAAGCTATAACAATATAGACTCTTAAATACCTCATAATCACCTACAGAATAAACGGGGAAGCCATCGTGAAAAATGTAAGAGATATCCTGCGATCCAAACCAGAAGACCATATTTATAGCGTTCAACCAGGCACCATGATTATTGATGCCCTTAAATTAATGGCTGAAAAAGGCATCGGTGCTTTGCTCGTTATGGAAAACGACAAACTGGTAGGCATAGTGAGTGAACGCGATTATGCACGCAAGGTTGCACTATTGGGGCGTTCATCGCAGGCTACCGAGATCCGGGAAATCATGACAGCCAATGTTATTTGCGTTAATCCGACCCAAAGCCTGGAACACTGCATGGAGCTGATGACCGATAAACATATGCGCCATTTACCCGTCATGGAAAACGACACTCTGATTGGCATGATATCGATTGGCGATCTGGTTAAAAACATCATCGCTGACCAAAAAACCATGATCAGCCAGCTGGAACAATATATTCGCGGGGAAATTCGCTGAGTTTATTTATAGCGCAGCGAGGGCAAGCTGCTGCCCTTCGGCTGCGCTCAGGTAGCAATATATTAAAGACGTTAGAAGTTTACTCTGACCCTACTTATCCTCCAACCAGACCAGCCCTGTCAATGGCAAAAAGCACATCAAGATTTTGTAAGGC
>CAZTZY010000122.1:5226-6729 GCA_964617765.1 uncultured Spongiibacteraceae bacterium | reverse complement strand
GTAGCCTCGGCAGAGGCGTGCTTGAGTGTTGGATGCGCCAGCTCGGCTGGCGCAACGTCTCAATGTTAAATTATTTAAACCAGCCCTGGGTTTTATTGGCAAAGGCCACCAGTGACAACATCACTGGCACTTCCACTAACACACCCACCACCGTGGCCAGTGCCGCGCCGGAATGCAATCCAAACAACGAAATAGCCACCGCCACTGCCAGTTCAAAAAAATTACTGGTGCCAATCAATGCAGCCGGAGCAGCGATGTTGTAAGGCAGGCGCATTTTCAGTGCGGCAAAATACGCAATCGCAAAAATCCCGTAGCTCTGGATAATCAAGGGGATCGCAATCAAGATAATGCTTTGTGGTTTACCGATAATGGTTTCGGCCTGAAAGCCAAACAGCAGCACAACAGTGGCCAACAGGCCGATAACAGATAGCGGTTTGAGCTTGCTGACAAACGGGCCAACATTGTTATGCAACAGCTTGCGCGTAATTACGCCTGCTGACAGTGGCAATACCACATACAGTATTGTCGACAGCAGCAGCGTTTCCCACGGCACAGTAATATTCGAAACGCCGAGCAAAAATGCGGCAATCGGCGCAAAGGCAAACACCATGATCAGGTCATTCACCGAAACCTGCACCAATGTATAGTTCGGGTCGCCTTTGGTGAGCTGGCTCCACACAAACACCATCGCCGTACACGGTGCCACGCCCAGCAGAATCATGCCGGCGATATATTCCTTGGCAGTTAGAGGGTCTACCAGGTTGGCAAACAGGCCTTCAAAGAACAGCCAGCCTAACGCTGCCATGGTGAAGGGTTTAATCAGCCAGTTGATCGCTAGAGTCAGGAATAAACCCTGCGGTTTTTTGCCGACATCTTTCACCGAAGCAAAATCAATCTGTATCATCATCGGGTAAATCATGATCCAGATAAACACAGCAATCACGATATTCACATGGGCAAATTCCAGGCCGGCAATATTTGCAAAAACATCGGGTACCACATTGCCAAGGCCTACGCCGAGTACAATGGCTAATCCTACCCACAGTGTAAGGTAGCGTTCAAAATTCCCCATTATAATTTTCCTATTTCATTAAAAGTAGAAACCCTGTTTTCAGTTTTTATTCTGTCTGGTTGTAATGCCAATAATGCCTTGATGCGTTTTTCCAGCGTTTTCATCACATTGCGGAATGCTGCTTTTACCTCGGCTTCAGTGCCGGTAACGCGAGAAGGATCAGGCAATCCCCAATGCACCTTGATACTGTTGCCGAACCATACCGGGCATTGTTCGCCAGCCGCGGAATCACAAACGGTAATCACCACATCCGGTGCAAAACCTTCGTATTCATCCCATGACTCGCTTTTTAATCCGGCTGTGTTGATGCCGGCTTCCGTCAGATATTTCAATGTGAGTGGGTGAACTTCGCCTGCTGGCTGGCTGCCGGCACTGCGCGCCATTAAACTGCCGTCAGAAAGATGATTGGTGATGGCTTCCGCCAGAATGCT
>CAZTZY010000122.1:0-5126 GCA_964617765.1 uncultured Spongiibacteraceae bacterium | reverse complement strand
AGGTGGAAAGACAAATTATTCGGTGCAACGCCCAGCGTGCTGGCAATATCGCCGGCCACCATGCCTTGCAGCCCCTGTTTTACCAGCAGGCGATAAATATCCAGACGAATGCCGGAAGACAGGGATTCAAAAATGGTAATAGCCGTCGATTTATTCATATTTCAATGCTACAAGAACTATTGAAATGTTGTCAAACAGGCATTCAGGCAAAAAAACTGAATCAATGACTGTTTAAACGTTCTAAAGTAATAACAAAAGCGGTGAAGACATTGCGCCGTCTTCTTGTAGAATCAGGTAAGAATCAGGTAAGAATCAGTTAATGCCACGCTCAAGCAGGAACAGGCCATGAAAGACATTCACAAAAAGCTTTGGCAGCAAGCCATAAGCCGTCGCCAATTCATGGATGGTGCCGGCAAGCTGGCCTTGTTGTCCGGGGTATCAATTGGAGTACCGATGGCAGCAAGTGCCATGCCCAAACCATTGTCACCGATGTTAGATGAAATGCCCGTATTAAGCGGCGACGTAATTGATCTCACCGTGGCAGAACAAACCGTCAACTTCAGCGGCAAACAACGCACAGCCACTACCATTAATGGCTCTTTGCCGGCCCCGTTGATTCGACTGCGTGAAGGGCAAACGGTAAAAATCCGTGTGCACAACCAATTGAAGGAAGATACCTCCATCCACTGGCACGGCATTATTTTACCCAGCAATATGGACGGTGTTCCCGGCCTCAGTTTTGATGGCATCAAACCCGGCGAAACCTTTACCTATGAATTTACCGTCAACCAGAGCGGCACTTACTGGTATCACAGCCATTCCGGCTGGCAAGACCAGACCGGCGTTTATGGAGCGCTGGTGATTGACCCGGCTACCGCTGAGCCATTCAGTTACGATCGCGAACACGTGGTGCTGCTTTCCGACTGGAGCGATGAAAACCCGCAACAAATATGGATGAACCTGAAAAAGCAAAGCCACTATTACAATGTCAGTGAGCGCACAGTGCAAAATCTTGCCAGCGATATCAGCGAGAAGGGTTTGGCCGGCACCTGGCGCAGCCGCAAAATGTGGAACACAATGCGCATGAACGACAGCGATATTTCCGATGTCACCGCATATACCTACCGTTACTTGATGAACGGCAAAACTAATAATGAAGGCTGGCGAGGCCTGTTCAAACCCGGTGAAAAAATACGGCTGCGGGTTATCAACGCCACCGCGATGACTTTTTTTGATGTGCGCATTCCTGGCCTGAAGATGACTATCGTGGCGGCCGATGGCCAGTTGGTGCAACCGGTGCAGGTGGATGAGTTTCGCATCGGTACTGCCGAGATTTACGATGTGATTGTCGAGCCACAAGATGAACAAGCCTATACCGTTTTTGCACAGGCGATAGACCGTAGCAGTTATGCGCTTGGCACACTGGCTGTTGATATCACGCAAAAAGCCCTGATACCAGCGCTTGATGCTGTGCCGGTACTAAGCCACGATGATATGGGTATGAGTATGAAAACCATGATGGAGATCGACCCCGATATGGAGATGAACATGCAACCCGCCAGTGTCAGGGGAAAAGGCCCGGCAGGCCTGGGTTCAGCCTTGCCAGTAATACATCCGGCCACAGAACAGGGCGCGCATGTCGATATGCAGGCCGAAAGCCCGCAATACCGTCTCGATGATCCCGGTGTTGGGCTACGTGAACACCAGCAAAAATTCGGGCGCAAGGTGCTCACTTACGCTATGCTGAAAAACTATTACCCCACCGCAGATAAACGCCAGCCATCGCGTGAAATCCAGTTGCACCTAACAGGCAATATGTACCGCTACCAATGGTCGATTGATGGCGTTACTGCGCATCCGCAACCCATAGACCTGGAATATGGCGAGCGTGTGCGTTTTACACTGGTCAACGACACCATGATGAACCATCCCATGCACTTGCATGGTTTGTGGAGCGAACTGGAAACCGGCGACCCGGAATACCTGCCGCGCAAACATACCATCATCGTGCAGCCAGGCAGTAAAATCAGTTTTATTGTTACCGCCAATGCCAAGGGCTTGTGGGCATTCCATTGCCACTTGTTGTTCCACATGGCATCGATGTTCCGCGTAGTGAGGGTGACATGATGCCAAAAACACTTTTGCTGTTTCTGTGCAGTTTGCCAGTGCTGTTGAATGCGGCCGAGGTTCACGATCATGGCGGGCAAACTGGTGCGCAACTCTTGCCGCAGGTTAAACAGCAAGAGTTGCACCATGCACAGGATGCCCCGGTAATGGTACATGCCGGCACCGAAGACCTGATAGCCAGCCTCAATTTTGATCGCCTTGAATGGCAAAAGAACCCCGAAGGCGAAACGCAGCTAGTCTGGGATTTTTCTGCTTATGTCGGTAATGATCACTCGCGCTGGTGGCTGAAAAGTGAAGGTGCCGCTGTTGATGAAAGCACTGAAGATGCTTCTGTACAGTTGCTGTATAGTCAACCCGTTAGCCCGTTCTGGGATTTACAGTTTGGCCTGTACTCACAAATAGAACCCTGGCAGGAAAACTACCTGCAAATTGGCCTGTTTGGCCTGGCACCGTATTTTGTCAATATCGATAGTTACGTGTTACTTAACACGAATGGTGATGTCGCCTGGAGAATGGATGCTGATTATGACATCAAGCTATCTACAAATTGGCTGTTGTTGCTCGATGGTAAAGTGATTGTACAAGGGCAAAACAAACCGGAAAGCGGTATAGGCAGTGGCTTGAGCGAAGGCGAATTCGGAGTGCGTGTGGCATACCAGAAGCAGCGTAAGCTGGTTCCCTACATGGGTATAGAGTGGGACAGGTCTTTTGGCAATTCAGCAGATGCCAAAGCACAACTGCAAGAATCAGCCAGTGAATGGCGCGGTGTGGTTGGGGTTAATATCTGGTATTAAGGAAGCGCTGAATAACTCATTTTTTCATTCTGAACGCAGTGAAGAATCTTTTTAATTCAAGTAGTTAGATTTCTCACGGAGCTTGCCCTGAATTTATGAAGGGTTCGAAATGACAGTTACTCAGAGACTCCTTAAGTATAAGTGTTAAAAAGACAAGTGGGTATATTGCTTAAGAAAACTTTGAATTACTCTCTTTTGTCATTCTGAGCGCAGTGAAGAATCTTATTAATTCAAGTAGTTAGATTTCTCACGGAGCTTGCCCTGAATTTATGAAGGGTTCGAAATGACAATTTTTTAGAAGTTTCCTAAGTGTTAGGTATTGCCGGTGAATAAAGTACCAGCAATATCGCCGTGATCAGATTTTACTAAACCAGAACGCTATGCCCGGCAAAGGCTTGGTCGGCCCCTTGCCATAATCGGTATCCAGATACGTATCATTGGCACGTTCCAGTTTAAAACAGCCAGCAAATGTGCGCTGCATCCATTGAATATGCTGCGCCTTTTCTGCCGGGTCGCCATAAGGGCGCTCAGCGCGGTAGGCAGCACAGAACAACACCAGTTTCGCCTGTGGGTTCGCCACTGCATTCACTTGTTGTACATAGGTTTTTACACCGGGGCCGGGAATGGAATGCAAACAGCCGCGGTCAATGATAATGTCATAAGGGCCGCCCGGAACAGGCTGCTGGCAAATATCCAGCGTCATCAAGCCTAGCTTGCCTTGTTTGTCGCCATGCTTCTTGTGCGCCATATCGATAACGTTCTGCGCAATATCAAATGCCACAGCCTCATAGCCATTATCCACAAACCAGGCTGCGGTATCACCCATGCCGCAACCCACATCCAGCACCTTACCGCTTGCAGGCAGCCAGCCATTTTTCCATTGCGCAAACAGTTCCGGCGGTATGCCACGAACAGCCCAACCTTCCGACAAGGCTTCAGCCAGCCACTTGTTTTCCCAGTAGGTTTTACGTTCGTTGAAAAGGGTTTTGAGGTTGTCCATGGATTAATCTTGTCGGTTGAATATATTGGAATGGGTTCTATCTTGCAGCTCTTCAGATAATTGCGCAACCAAAGCGGGGTCTGCCAGGTTTTCACTGCGAATCATCAATAACTGCAAAACCGCTTTAGATCGGCTGGTATTATCGCCAAATATCAACGCCATTTTCTTGTCATAGTTTTGCACGATTTTATAGAGATACAAGTATTTATTGTGGGGGTGCAATGTACTGTCATTAATGATGTCTGTGTATTCCGATAAACAGCGTAGACAATAATTCTCAATGGCTTTTTCCTTGACCAGTTTAAATACTTTCCAGTCAGATTCTTTTATATCGCTCATATCAAACATTCAGTCGAAGGTAAATTTTCTATGTCCGGTTAACGTTATTACGGCAGGAATAACTGTGTCAAACCCGAATGGCACTGGCATAACCTGCTTATAGCCTCCCCTATAAAATAGGGGACGTCTGCATGGATGCAGGAGGTAGGGCGGCGCAGGAGCCAAAGCCGAGGTGGCACAAAGTGCCGGAGGGGTCGCTTTCCTGTTGGTTAACCCCTCAGTCGCTAACGCGACATTTCCCTGTTTCACAAGGGAGACTCAACAATCTCGCCAAGCTTATATCAGGCTTATATAGGTAAGTCAGTGACATTCGCTGCTGTCTTACTTAATACACGGCCTGCTGGCGAATGCAGTTAACAAAATATTAGATCTTTGTTTGGATAAAATCATTCCACTCTGCAAAAAATAAATCAAATGCACCTTCATCACCAATGTCGGTAAGAAGCTCATCCAGTGAGCCTTGCGTGTCGACAAGATTATATTTTAAACGGATAGCAGCAATGAAAGAGTCTAATAATATATGGTCATCACATAGATAGGTTTTATCACTTCTGTCTTGCAGGTTTTTGGCTACGATGAAGCCACGTATAAATGCCATCAGCTGAAAAACGCAATCATCCTGCAAAAATTTGTCAGGATTATTCTCGATGGCTTTAATGAGTTGAATCAAATTCATGGTGGTTCTAATTACTCCAATACAAACACAAAACCCAATAAACCAACGCAGGTCAATTCACCATCAATGGTAGTATAGGAAGCAACACCCAGCGATTTGTATTCAGAAGTAAACGCTTTCAAATGTCCTACACCAAAAACACTTTGTAACTGGCTGCGCTCGGCAACGGCCTGTTTGATTTTTTCCCGGT
>CAZTZY010000121.1:0-6785 GCA_964617765.1 uncultured Spongiibacteraceae bacterium | reverse complement strand
AATGGCAGCACTAGCTGCTTAAACTGTTATGCACTTCGCGGTTGAATCCGCCATGTTTTATAAAATAAATTAAAAAATAAAGGAAATATATATGGATGAATTGACAAGATTTTTTTCAATGGTCACCGCTTTTTGGTGGTTATTTTTATTATTGCTTATACCCATTTTCTGGAGAAAAATACTGTGGTTTTTTGGTGTTATTATTGTTCCAGATAATATGATTGGTTTGATAACGAAAAAATTTGTGTTGTGGGGCCAGCATAAGGATCTTCCTCCGGGAAAAATTGTTGCGCTTAATGGTGAAGCTGGTGATCAAGTAGATGCTTTGGCATCAGGAGTACATTATGGACTTTGGCCATGGCAATATTCTGTAAAAAACGCCCCTTTAACGATAATACCTGAGGACTTTATTGGTGTGGTGGAATCGCGTGATGGGGGGCCGTTAGTTAATGGCAATATAATTGGTATGCATGTTAATTGCGATATGTTTCAAGATGCCAGGTCATTTCTTGTCGGAGGAGGACAGCGTGGCCCTCAAGGCATGGTTATTCCTGAAGGCTCTTATCGTATTAATACTTTATTGTTTACTGTAACACCTGAAAAAATCACGGCTATTGAAAAAAATCAAATAGGTATTGTGGAAGCTTACGGAGGCATTCCCATTCCTAATGGACGCGTATTAGCAAAACATGTTAATTGCAATACCTTTCAGGATGCCCATGCATTTATTACCGGTGGTGGTGAACGTGGCCCGCAAATTTCCATTATACCTAACGGTCAATATCGGATTAACCCGAGATTATTTTCTGTAAAAGCAGTTGATGTTGTCGATGTTCCGGATAACATGGTAGGTGTTGTAACAACTAGAGAAGGCTCATCGCTAAATACAGGGGAAATTGCCGGTAAAGAAATTTCTGGACACAATATGTATCAAAATGGGCAAACTTTTATTGATGCAGGTGGTTTTAAGGGTTTGCAGGAGCAGGTCATTCTGGCCGGTCGTTATTTTATTAACCCTATGTTTGCCACAGTGGAAGTAGTTGAAATGACAAAGGTGCCTATTGCGAATGCCGGTGTCGTCATTGCCTATGTTGGTGAAGAAGGTAAAGATGTTACAGGGGATACCTTTAAGCATGGCAACCTGGTTAAAAAGGGTCAAAAAGGGGTTTGGGTTGAACCGTTAGATCCAGGTAAATATCCGATCAATCCTTACACACATAAAGTAGAATGCGTACCCACAGCTAACGTTGTTCTTAATTGGGCAACCGGAAAAACAGAGGCGCATAATCTCGATAAAAATTTATCGACAATAACGGTACGCAGTTCTGATGGATTTACGTTTAATCTTGATGTTTCACAGATTATCCACATACCTCGTACTGATGCTCCAAAAGTTATTGCCCGTTTTGGTAATGTTGCCAATCTGGTGACACAAGTGTTAGAGCCAACTATTGGAAATTACTTTCGGAATACAGCTCAAGGTTCTGATGTCATTGACTTCCTGAAAGGGCGAGCCCAGCGTCAGTCGGATGCTAAAGCCCGTATTTCAGAAGCGTTGCAAGTATACAATGTTGTTGCAGTAGATACATTGATTGGAGATATTGCGCCACCAGAGGCGCTAATGAAAACGCTTACTGATCGTAAGATTGCAGAACAGGAACAGGTTACATTCAAAACCCAACAGCTTGCTCAAGTTGCCAGAAAAGAATTGGCACAGGCACAGGCAATTGCTGATACACAATCTCAAGTTGTAGCAGCTGAACGTGAAGTGGAAATTGCGGAATTTTCTGCCAATGCCATGGTGAAAAAAGCAGAAGGAGATAAGAACGCCAGAGTATTGAATGCAGAAGGGGATGCTAAATCCAAGATTGTGAATGCTGAGGCAGATGCCAATGTATTTTCTATCGTGGGTAAGGCGAAAGCTGAAAATACACTCGCTGTGGGTTCAGCCGAAGCGGAAGTTATTCAAAAGAAAACCACGGCCGTGGGCCAAAGTAATTATGCCTTGATTGAAGTGGGTCGGGCTCTCGCTGAAGCAAAAATACCACTAGTACCGCAAATCATGGTTGGCGGTGGAGGTGGAAATGAGGCTAGTAACTCTTTGGTGAACGTATTATTGGCAAATCTGGTGGCTAAGAATTTAAACGATACAGCTGTAGTGCCCTAGATTCAGTAAATTTAAGAAGCCATAAAAAAGGGCAGTATATACTGCCCTTATGCGTTGGTTATTGTTGATTAGAGAATGTTATGGAATGTGGTAATAAGCACATTGACGAGTGCGATTAAGGTAACAGTCATTACAGTGCCACCGATGATTTGGTTTTTGACAGTTGTTTTTTCAAGAATTAAGGCTTTTTTGGCCCTTTTAGTTGCGATTTTCATGATAAACCTCCTTTGGTTTTACAGAACGCAGGGTAACCATAGGCTTGTGGATTAGAATAGTCACTCTATATTTTGTTACTAAATGTTACACTTTATTAAGAGTGTTACCATTATTGTAGAGTTGTTTGTTTTTGAGGCTTTAGTTTTTGCTCAAAATTCCATAGAATCACAGAAAATCTTCCAGAAATTGGGGCAAGCAGTGAAACAACCCTTCAGCATCAGAGCAATCACCCGTTGGCGATGGTAAACCTGGCCCCGGCTCGCGTTTTGTTTTTACCATTTATTTGCCCAAGGAATTCTTATGCTGCAACCTGAATTTAATAGCCTTGTTGAACAGGGCTTCAACCGTATCCCTTTCATGCGCCAGGTGCTGGCGGATATTGATACTCCCGTCAGTAGTTATCTCAAACTGGCTGCCGGGCCCTATTCCTATTTGTTTGAATCAGTCCAGGGCGGTGAAAAATGGGGGCGTTACTCCATTATCGGTTTGCCGTGCTCTACAGTCATCAAGGTATTTGGTTTTGAAGTAGTGATTGAGGTTGATGGCGAGGAGTGCGAGCGTTTCAGCGTGGAAGATCCGCTGGCGTTTATTGCCGATTACCAGTCGAAATTCAAGGTAGCCAATGTCGCAGGGTTGCCCGCATTCCAGGGCGGTCTGGTGGGTTATTTCGCCTATGATACGGTGCGTTATGTTGAACACCGTTTGCAAGGCAAGGCGGCCAGGGATGTATTACACACGCCGGATATCTTGTTGATGGTATCGGAAGAAGTGGTGGTGTTTGATAACCTTGCCGGTACCTTGAATATCATTGTATTGGCGGATACCTCCGATGCCGATGCTTTTACCAAAACCCACGCGCGCCTTGATGAACTGGTCAGGCAGCTGTCGTCAACACAGGCAGCGTTGCCGGAAATCAACCTGGTGGCCGGTAAAACGGCAGAAGCTTTGCCGGAATCGGCATTTACTTCGGGATTTACGCAGCCGGCATTTGAGCGCGCTGTGGATAGCATAAAAGATTATATTCTGGCCGGAGATATCATGCAGGTGGTGATATCGCAGCGTTTAACCATTCCTTTTACTGCCAAGCCGTTGAACCTGTATCGCGCCTTACGCAACCTTAACCCTTCGCCTTATATGTATTATCTGGATTTGGGTGATACCCATATTGTCGGTTCTTCGCCGGAAATTCTCGCGCGTATGGAGGATGGCGTAGTTACCGTAAGGCCTATTGCCGGTACGCGCAAACGCGGTATGACGCCGGAACAAGATCTGGCGTTAGAGCAGGAATTGCTGGCTGATCCCAAAGAGATTGCAGAGCATTTGATGCTGATTGATTTGGGGCGTAATGATGTGGGTCGTGTCGCTAAAGCGGGCAGCGTAAAAGTGACCGACAAAATGGCAGTTGAGCGTTATTCGCATGTGATGCATATCGTGTCGCAGGTGGAAGGTGAATTGCAGGCAGGTTTAACGGCCATGGATGTGCTGAAAGCCAGTTTGCCAGCCGGAACATTGAGCGGTGCGCCGAAAGTGCGGGCAATGGAAATCATTGATGAGCTGGAGCCGGTGAAGCGCGGCATTTATGGTGGCGCTGTAGGTTACTTGTCATGGAATGGCAATATGGATACCGCTATCGCAATTCGTACTGCGGTGATCAAGAATGGTGAGTTGCATATCCAGGCTGGTGCTGGCGTGGTGGCTGATTCAGTGCCCACGTTAGAATGGCAGGAAACCATGAACAAGGCGCGTGCCATGTTCCGGGCGGTGGCCATGGTGCAGTCAGAGCAAGCTAATCAATCCACAACTGGAAAGGAGAAATAAGATGTTGGTCATGATCGATAATTATGATTCCTTCACCTATAACGTGGTGCAGTATCTTGCGGAGTTAAAAGCCGATGTGCGGGTATTCCGTAATGATGAAATCAGCGTGGCCGGGATTGCTGCGCTGAATCCTACACATCTGGTGGTATCGCCAGGGCCATGCACACCTAATGAAGCCGGTATTTCGATGGAAGCCATTCGCTATTTTGCGGGCAAGATTCCGGTGCTGGGTATTTGTCTCGGCCATCAAAGTATCGGCCAGGTATTTGGCGGCGATATTATTCGTGCCAAGGCGGTGATGCATGGTAAAACCTCGATGATCTACCACAATGGCATAGGCGTATTCAGCCATATTCCAAGCCCTTATCAGGCTACACGATATCATTCACTGGTGATCGACCAGAAAACCGTGCCAGATTGTCTGGAAGTGACAGCATGGACACAAACCGATGATGGCAAGATCGATGAAATCATGGGTGTGCGCCATAAAACCCTCAAGGTGGAAGGCGTGCAGTTTCATCCGGAATCCATTCTCACTGAACATGGCCATGCCCTGTTAAAAAATTTCCTGGAGATGTAACGGATGAGTATTCAAGTAGCCATCAACCAGTTGGTACAGCGCCAGGATTTAAGCAGCGAGGCCATGCATGAAGCCATGACCCTGATTATGACCGGTGCCGCCACCGATGCACAGATTGCCGGATTTCTCGTCGCCTTGCGCATGAAAGGCGAAACTGTGGATGAAATTGCCGCTGCCGCAGAAGTGATGCGTAGCCTGTCGAGCAAGGTGCCGTTGGAATTGCCGAAAACGGTGGATACCTGTGGTACAGGCGGTGATGGGGCGTGTATTTTTAATGTGTCGACAGCCAGTGCATTTATTGCCGCCGCTGCCGGTGCCAAAGTCGCAAAACACGGTAATCGTTCCAATAGCAGTTCATCGGGAAGTGCCGATGTGTTAGAAGCGGCAGGTGTTAACCTCAATCTTACGCCGGAACAGGTTGCCCGGTCGGTTCAAGAGGTGGGTGTGGGATTTATGTTTGCGGTAAAACACCACAATGCGATGAAATTTGCGATAGGGCCGCGAAAGGAATTAGCGATTCGAACTATCTTTAATGTGCTGGGCCCTTTGACAAATCCGGCAGGCAGTAAACATCAGGTTTTAGGTGTGTATGATAAAAATCTGTTATTGCCACTGGCAGAAGTGTTGAAAAAGCTGGGCAGTGATCATGTGCTGGTAGTGCATGCTGAAGATGGCCTGGATGAGTTAAGCATTGCATCAACATCGACCATCGCTGAACTGAAAAATGGCGTTATCAGCAGTTATGAAATTACCCCTGAGCAATTTGGTTTGCAGCGTGGTTCATTGAGTGATCTGGTGGTGAAATCGCCAGCAGAAAGCCTGGCAATCATCCAAAAAGCCCTAGGTGAAACCGAATCTACCGCAGCGCAAATGCTGGCTTTAAATGCAGGCGCGGCAATCTATGCTGCCGATGTAACCAGAAGCCTCGCTGATGGCATAAAACTGGCGCAGGATGTGATGGCTTCAGGCCAGGCCCTGGAAAAATTTAATGAGTTTATCGAATTTACCCGCATGGCCGGTTAAGCCTTAAGTTATTCTATGAAGACTCCAACAGTGTTAGAAAAAATCATCGCGCGCAAAAATGAAGAAATTGCCGAGCGCAGTACAAAAGTCGGTATCCCGATTTTAAAGAAACGCATGGCTAACCAAACGCCGCCACGCGGATTTATTCGGTCATTGCGTGAAAAAATCATGGCCGGTGAATCAGCCGTGATTGCGGAAATCAAAAAGGCATCACCGAGTAAAGGTGTTATACGCGAGAACTTTGATCCGGAGGCTATCGCTAAAAGTTATGAAGCAGCCGGTGCTGCCTGCTTGTCGGTACTCACGGACAAGGATTTTTTCCAGGGCCATGAAGATTATTTGGTGCATGCCCGTGTAGTGACGCAATTGCCGGTGATCCGTAAGGATTTCATTATCGACGAATACCAGGTGTACGAAGCGCGTGCTATAGGTGCTGATTGTATATTGTTGATAGTGGCGGCCTTTATCGAAAACAAAAAACAGTTGTGGCTGTTGAATGACCTGGCCTATCGCCTGGGTATGGATGTGCTGGTTGAAGTGCATAACAGCGAAGAACTGGATATCGCCATGGGCATGAACCTGCAAATGGTGGGTATCAATAACCGTAACCTTCATACCTTCGAAGTGAGTCTGCAAAATACCTACGACCTGCTCGAGGTGATTCCGGCTAACGTATTAGTGGTGACTGAGAGCGGTATTCTGAATCGTGCGGATGTACAGGCCATGCATGCGCATAATGTCCATGCCTTTCTGGTGGGCGAAGCGTTTATGCGTGCTGAAGACCCGGGTGCGGAACTGCGAAAGCTGTTTGCCAGAGCAGCACTGGATGCTGATATCTAGGGAACCTCTGAATAACTCCCCTTTGTCATTCTGAGCCCATTCGACTGGCTCAGGGTAAACTCTGTGAAGAATCTTTTGAATCAAACAGTTAGATTTCTCACGGAGTCTACCCTGAACTTGTGAAGGGTTCGAAATGACAGT
>CAZTZY010000120.1:0-6943 GCA_964617765.1 uncultured Spongiibacteraceae bacterium | reverse complement strand
CTCATATTATTTTACGCCTTCATTATGGCTTACTGCTTGATTTAATATCACCTTGATTGTTCACATTCACAATTCTTTCATTTGAATTGAAAGATAATTACAACGGCATATTTTAAATATGCTTATTCTTCAATGTGTTCGCCTTCACGGTAATCCTTATTCGCTTTCATCCCTAGTAATTCCCAATAACGATATGGATTTACGCCTGAACCAGGGCGTTTTATCGCAATATTAGCCTCAGTAAAAGCTTCCCCTGCTACAATATTTTTTGCTGCCACCAGGCTTTTACGTGCAATGAGAATATTTTTTATTTCCGATGACTGCGGCTGCTTGCTGGCATCACCTAACGCTCTTTCAATAATACGAATGGCATCAACCATAGCCTTTAGCTCATCAGGTTCCAGTGAGGCTTTGTGGTCAGGGCCTTCCATGTTTTTATCGAGCGTAAAATGTTTTTCGATGATGCCGGCACCTCTGGCTACAGCAGCAACAGGAATGATAATACCTTCACTATGATCGGAATATCCCACCGGCAAACCAAAGGTATCCAACATCACATCCATTGCACGTAGATGTATATCATCAATAGGCGCCGGATACTCGGTTGTACAATGAAGTAATCTTACTTTGTCTTTCAGTGCCTGCTGGCCAACTGAAGAGGCATAAGCCTGCCTGAATGCTTCAACCCCTGGCAAAGCATCAGCACAGGCAGTGTAACCAAATGCAATCACGCCTAACACATTTTCTATTTCTTTAAGTGTACTCATGCCAGTGGAAACAATCAGTTTGCAGCCAGTGCGAGCATGTTGCAGTACGAGTGGCGCATTGGTAATTTCACCTGAAGGTATTTTCAATGTTTTTAAATGCAATTCATCAACGAGAAATTGCAGGCTTTCGCCATCAAATGCTGTGGATAAAAAAGCAATGCCTAGCTCTTCACAACGGCGTATCAATTTATGATGGGCAGAATGACTCAACTCAAGCCGTGTCAACATCGCCAACTGCGATTCTGCTTTTTGCGTATTGGTTTTCTGATATTCAGCCTGCTGTGCAGTGGCAGTTACCAGGTTACTGGCCTTGAAAGTTTGGAATTTGACTGCGTCCGCACCTGCTGCATGAGCCGCATTAACTAGCTGCAATGCCAGCTGTTCATCGCCATTATGATTAACACCTGCCTCAGCAATGATATAAGTATGGCTCACGCTAGATGTCTCCTGGAAATACGATATCGTAGAAGTGTTTTACACAATCCAGCGACATGGTCTTTAATATCTCCACAACCTGCGCACTGGCATCACCTTGGCCATATGGATTATCAACCAGACTTGTATAGTGTGCTGCGCAGGCCTGGTCTACAGCGTTTGTGATTGACGCATAATCAGCCGTGCAGTGGATTACGGAACTGGCTGCGAGACGACCTTTTTGTCTTTGGCCAATATTAACTGTTGGTTTATTGAATGCTGGCACCTCGACAATGCCACTGGATGAATTACCAATAACAACAGAACAATACTGCACTGCACTTAAATAGCGTAATTGGCCCATTGATGGAATTGCCAATACTCGTTGCGGATATTTCTCCGCATAACCCTCAAGCAATGGAATAATACTGCGACCACCAACATCGGCATTAGGGTAAGTAAAAATAACCTGGTAGTCAGGATAATTATCCAGCGCATGTAATAACGCCTCGAAGCTGCCTACTGGCTCTTCATTGGCCAGCGTTACTGGATGATAAGTAACGATAAAATAAGGCCGCGTGAGTTTGAAATCAAGCGCATTACTCAGCTCTGGCAGCGTAAGGAATTTTGAGCGCTTAAGATGGTCAAGCCCGATTGCCCCGACATTTTTTACCCGCTCAGGCGATTCGCCTAACTGTATTACCCGATGGCGATAGGCTTCTGTAGATGTACAATGATATTGGCTGAGTTTGGTAATAGCATGTCGGATAGCATCATCGACTGCACCTTCGGTAATTTCACCGCCGTGCAAGTGTACAATCGGTATATTACAGATCATGGCGGTCTGAACGATAGCCAAAGCCTCATAACGATCACCCAGTACCACGAGTACATCAGGTTGTAGGCGGTTTAACGCATCAGCAAAACCTATCATGCCTATACCCATGCTTTTGGCAACACCACTAGCCGTATCAGATGACAATAACATCTCGATCTTCGCATCGATAATAAAACCGTCTTGCTCAATTTGTTGCCAGGTATTACCGAATTCCGGTGAAAGGTGCGCGCCAGAAACAATAATCTGCAGCGTTAGATCGGCATCCATCTGAATATCTTTCAATAGCCAATACAGCAATCCATATTCTGCACGCGTACCGGTAAACACTGCTATTTTACGCATAAGATTCATCCGCTTTAACCGGCGTACTTGGCAAATTTACTAATCGCTCTGCCAGCCATTCCGCCTGACTGAGATCACCTTTCAGACTACCTTTAAACATAGGCAAATGGTGCATTAATTTCCATACGGGTCGCGTCATTACCCCGTTGTCATTCGTTTGCTTCAGCAGTTCATCACGACTGGCCTGATCATCACAGATAATGGCATTTAACCAGTAGTTCGAACGGCCATACCCAGGCTCGGTAACAAAAGCTAAATTATGATCTGCGCAGAAGAGTGAATAACGCTGGGCCAGAATGCGCTTATTCTCAAGGAATACATTTAATTCTTCCATTTGTGCACAACCGAGCGCGGCATTCAGGTTAGGCATGCGGTAATTAAACCCAGGCTCATCATGATAGAACTCGTAGGGGTGAGGCTTTTTGGCAGTTGTGGTGATATGTTTGGCATGGTTGCCATCAGCCTCTGCCTGGCACAGCAACATACCACCGCCGCCTGTGGTAATGATTTTATTACCATTAAAACTCAGCACGCCAAACCTGCCGACTGTGCCTGTATGTCTCCCCTTATAAAATGAACCCAGACTTTCAGCGGCGTCTTCTATCATGGTCAGGTGCCATTGCTGGCAAACCGCTGACAACTCATCCAGATCTACCGGATGCCCAAAGGTGTGCATTGGCACAACAGCGCGAATGATTTGCCCGGTGTATTTATGACAGCATTCACCCTTTTCATTGATAATGGCATGCTCTTGCAGGTAGCTGGACAAGGCCAGGGGGCACATACCCAGGCTAACCCTGGATACATCCACAAAAACCGGTTGAGCTCCAATGTGAAAAATAGCATTGCACGTGGCAACAAAGGTTAGTGGCTGGGTAATAACCAGATCATTGGCCTTTACTCCTGCCAGATACAGTGCAGCATGCAATGCCGCTGTACCATTTACGGTAGCGACTGCCCTGGTACTGTCGGTATAATCAGCAATGACTTGCTCAAACTGGTCAACATATTTACCAACACTGGAAACAAAAGTGCTATCGATGGTATTGCTGACATACGCTTTTTCATTACCCGCGAACGTCGGTGCATGCAGCGGTATGAAATCGCTGGTGCGGTAGATGTCACGAATAAAAGCAATCAGTTTTGCAGGCATATAGTTACTTATACGTTATAGATATCCGATTTGTATTTAGCAAGATTGCGCGGCTGGGTAAACCAAGCCACGGTTTCTTCCAGGCCACTGCGGATATCGTGCTGTGGTTTAAAACCTGTCAGCTTATTAAGCTTGCTATTATCGCACCACAACCTGAACACTTCGGATTTTTCCGGACGCAGACGTTGCTCATCTGTTATAAAACGTACATCGCTACCCATTATATCCTTGATGATATTCAGTGTATCCCCAACAGAAATTTCGTAATTAGAACCGATATTCACCACTTCGCCCATACAGTGCTGGTTTTCTGCCAGAGCGATAAAACCATCACACGTATCTGACACATAATTGAAGTCGCGCGTTGGGCTTACATCACCCAGTTTGATTTCTTTTTTGCCATTGGCTATTTGCGTGATGATAGTTGGTATAACGGCGCGGGCTGACTGGCGCGGACCATAGGTATTAAATGGCCGGGCAATGGTAAGCGGTAAGTTGAACGCATTGAAATAACTCATCGCCATGGCATCAGCACCGATTTTTGAGGCGCTGTATGGCGACTGTGCTTGTAGTGGGTGCTTTTCATCAATAGGTACATATTGGGCTGTACCATAAACTTCACTCGTCGATGTATGGATTATGCGTGCACAACCGTTATCAAGTGCTGCCTGACAGATATTCAATGTGCCATTGATATTGGTTTCGACATAACTGTTTGGCGCAACATAGGAATACGGTATGGCTATCAATGCTGCGAGGTGAAAAACAATATCAATATCTTTAGTGATCTGGCGACAAAAAAATGGATCACGCACATCACCGGAAACCACTTCTATATCATTTTTACAACTGACATCTTCCAGCCAACCCCAGCTATTGAAGGAGTTATAGTTTGCAAGCGCCCTTACCTCATAACCTTGAGCCACGAGCTTTTCTACTAAATGTGAACCGATAAAGCCATCAGCTCCTGTCACCAGTACTTTTTTATTCGTCATTTTATGTCTCGAATATTATGCGTGTTGGGCCATTCTTTTAAATGTTGTATTGCGTTCGAACAGTTCGTTATAGGTGCCCTGATCAACCACCCTGCCTTGATCCATCAGATAAATGATGTCGCATTTCTGCACTGTGGTAAACCGGTGTGCAATCATGATGATGGTTTTATTGCCGGAAAAATCGTGGATGGCTTCCATGATGAATTTTTCGGTAATGCCATCGAGGGCGCTGGTGGCTTCATCAAGGATTAATACTTCGGCATCGTGATAGAGTGAACGGGCGATGCCGATACGCTGGCGCTGGCCACCAGAAAGTTGTACGCCACGTTCGCCGACAATGGTATTGATACCATCGGGTAATTGATCAACCAATTCTTCAAGATGGGCCAATTTTATGGCCTGTTTCACTCGCTGCTCGTCAATAAGTTCTGGCGGCAAACCAAATGCAACGTTTTCACGCATGGTGGAATTGGCAAGATAGATGCTTTGCGGCACAAAACCCAGGCTATTTTGCCAGGCCGGGAGTTGCTCTTGCGTTATGGCTTTGTTATCAACTAACAACTCTCCACTAGCTGGTTGTATAAGGCCCAATATCAAATCGATAGCGGTTGATTTGCCAGAGCCTGTTGCCCCAACAATACCCACCACTTTTTTGGCAGGGATTACCATATTCAATTGTGTGAGTGCCGGCATGGTTTTGCCGGGATAGGTGAATTCAATGTTTTTAAGGATAATGCTGTTTTTGGGGATAATATTTTCAGTGATGGCAGACTTTATTATAGTGTTAGCGAGCGGCTTTTCCTTGCTGGCCTTCAGTTCTTCTTTTATTTCATTTAAAGCCGGCAAGCCAGATTTGATATTGGCAATGCTTAAATAGATATTCTGGAATGCTGGCAATAGTTTAAAACCCGCCAGGGCGTAAACGGCCAGCGTGGGTAATATTGCGCCTAAATTACCCTGGTAGCTTTTTACCAGATACGACACCAGGAAAATAATAGCGCCGAATGCCACTACTTCCATAATGTAGCGAGGTGCCTGGGTAATGGTTTGATTAGTCCCTTGGCCATAGGAAATCTCTGCACCTGAAGCATTGAAACGCTCGACAAAATTACGCTGGCGGCCGAGTAACAAAACATCTTTTATTCCACCAAAGCCTTCGGCCATTAAAGAATAGCGTTTGCCAGATGCGTGTGAAATAGCCAGGCCATTGCGCTCTAATTGATTGCGGACTAATCGATATAAGCCCAGATAGGCGATGCCAAAAATACCCAAACCCACTATGGCAACCAGCGGTTTAAACACCAGTATCGGAATGGCGATAAATGCTGCAACGGCGATTCTTGAATTCATTGTGAGTAATGGCTGGATAATAAGGCCCATTACAGCGGAGGTATCGGAGGATATTTTTTTGTTGAGGATGGCCGTTGAGCCGGAGGCATGGAATAACCAGGGTTGGTGCATATAGTATTCAAACAAGCGGTCGCCCATTTCGATGCCCACCTTGCTGCCAAAAATAGCCATGCGCCAGAGTGTGAATATAGAAATGACTGCGCTGATGGCCAGTGTGCTGAACGCGGCAATGCCCGCCCAAAAGATAAAATCATTGGGGTGTTTGAGGCCACTTTGCTGGTAGATTTTTGCCAGAAAATTATCCTGCTGCAAAATATCGATATTGCCAATCAGCGCCATAAACGGGCCAATGGAAGCAATACCAGCCACTTCGGCAAACGCCATCAGCACGACCAGTATTTGTAATACCAGTAATTCTTTGCGCTGCTTTGCGGTAAGTAGCTGGATAAGTTCGATAACGGAACGGAGCATAGGTTTTTGTATAAGCTTGAAGCTGGTTATTTATTATTATGGGCAACTCTTAAAAGCCTCATTTTCTGTGATAGCCGCTTCATCCTCCTGCTCGAATCCTTGTTGACTGCGTGTCAACTGCGGTTCTGTGCGCGGCGCTTCCTTGTTCTTTCAGAAAAATCTTCTTTTTTTGGATGCCCTTATGTGGCCACTTATATGACCAAGGGGTTTTACGGTGCGTTTACCCGGGGGCTTTCGCGATAAAACATGGCAAGATTACCACGTTATGCCGTGTTAAACACCACTTTGCCAGCGCCAGGCATCTTCACACATATCTTGCAGCGTGAGCCGGGCTGTCCAGCCTAGCAGTTGTTCGGCCAGGGCGGGGTTGGCGTAACATTCGGCGATATCGCCTGTTCTGCGTGCCACTATCTCGTAAGGTATTTTTTGCCCGGAGGCCTGTTCAAAAGCTTTCACCATATCGAGCACGGAATAACCGGTGCCGGTGCCGAGATTGACGGTTAATACTTGTGGCTTGTTATTGAGGGCTTCGAGGGCTTTCACGTGGCCTTGGGCCAGATCGACCACATGGATGTAATCGCGCACGCCGGTGCCGTCTTTGGTGGGGTAATCG
>CAZTZY010000119.1:0-6974 GCA_964617765.1 uncultured Spongiibacteraceae bacterium | reverse complement strand
CGACGCGTAAGAATTAACATACATCTCTCCTAAACTTGGTGCGCATTAAAAAAGCCGATTAAATAACGATTATTTTGTTTCTTTTGGATCTTTATCCAGACCAAAGGCCTGATGTAATCCACGCACCGCCAACTCCATGTACTTCTCATCTATCACTACTGAAACCTTTATTTCAGAGGTGGTAATCAATTGGATATTGATAGAGAGATCTGCCAAACAGGCAAACATCTTGCTGGCAACACCCGCATGAGAACGCATACCAACACCCACTATCGACACTTTACACACCTGATCATCTGTACGGACTTCGCGAGCACCTAACTCTTTGGCGACTTCCTTCAAAATTTCTGCCGCTTTGTGCATATCATTTTTGTGCACTGTAAAAGTAATATCGTTAGTCGTATTATCAGCAGCAACATTTTGTACAATAACATCCACTTCAATATTGGCCTTACTAATTGGGCCTAAAATCTTTGAAGCTACTCCAGGAGTATCAGGAATACCCAATACAGAAACTTTTGCTTCATCACGTTGAAATGCAATGCCAGAAATAACAGGGGCTTCCATCAGATTGGTATCCTCTAATGTGATTAATGTTCCAGGACCTTCTTTAAAACTTGATAAAACCCGTAATGGCACCTGGTATTTTCCTGCAAATTCAACAGAACGAATTTGCAAAACCTTGGAGCCAAGACTGGCCATTTCGAGCATTTCTTCAAATGTAATACGATCTAGACGGCGAGCATTTTCTACTACGCGCGGATCAGTGGTATATACGCCATCAACATCAGTATATATCTCGCACTCATCAGCTTTCAGTGCTGCAGCCAACGCAACAGCAGTTGTATCAGAACCACCTCGACCCAAAGTGGTGATATTGCCTTCATCATCGACCCCCTGAAAACCGGCAACAACCACAATACTGCCTTCATCGAGATCCTTGCGAATTTTTCCGCCATCAATTTCCTTGATACGAGCTTTACTGTAAGAATCGTCAGTCAGTATACGCACCTGACCACCATTATACGATTTTGCTGCATAACCGCGCTTGTGCAATGCCATGCTCAACAAGGCAGAGGTTACTTGCTCGCCTGTAGCTACCAATACATCGAGCTCTCTGGCACTGGGATGAGCTTGTATTTGATGAGCCAAGCCTATTAACCGATTAGTTTCACCACTCATGGCAGAAACCACCACGACAACCTGGTGCCCCAGGTCACGATAAGACGCTACTTTTTCGGCAACAGCTTCTATTCGTTCAATAGAACCTACCGAAGTACCGCCAAATTTCTGAACAATTAAACTCATTTCAGTCTTTCTTCATTATATTGATGAATACGAAAAGGCGCAGATTAAACAATAATTCGCACCAAATTGGAATAAAATTAGCTTATATTTCGTTAATTTAGCATCTAATAATTAACATTATATTAAGTGGATTCATCTTTCCCAAAAAACTTTATAGCTGATTTTCTACCCAGCTATAAACCCATTCCAACACTGAAGGCAAGGCCGCTTCATCTGGGCCACCACCTTGGGCAGAATCCGGACGCCCACCACCTTTACCGCCCAATTTGGCAGCGGCATCCTGCATCAAATCCCCAGCCTTGATTTTATCCGACAAATCCTTGGTAACACCGGCAACCAGGGCAACACCTTTATCATCGATAGTTGCCAGCAACACCACAGCTGAACCAAGCTTGCTTTTCATCTGGTCCATGGTGGCCAGTAAACTTTTACGGTCAGCGCCTTCAATACTGGCTGCCAATACTTTAACACCATGAATCACTTTAGCGGTGGAAGCCAAATCACCTCCACTGGAGGTAGCCATTTTGGCTTTTAACTGCTGTAACTCTTTTTCCAGTTTTTTCTGGTTCGCCAGCAATTGTTCCAACTTGCCAAACACGCTATCGGGGCGGGTTTTTAATAATCCACCAATTGCTGCCAATTGCTGCTCATTGGCACGATCAAATGCCAATGCATTAACACCAGTAACAGCCTCAATACGACGCACGCCTGCCGCAACACCAGATTCAGATACAAGCCGCATCACACCGATATCACCTGTGCGTTTGGCATGTGTACCACCACAAAGTTCAACAGAGAAGCCGTTACCCATATTCAACACACGGACATTGTCACCATACTTCTCGCCAAACAAAGCCATTGCGCCTTGTTTAACGGCACTATCCATATCAGTCACCGAGGTTTCCACAGCGCTATTCAAGCGAATCTGTTCATTAACACGATTTTCAATTTTTTCGAGTTGCTCAGCGGTTATTGCTTCAAAATGTGAAAAATCGAAACGCAAACGTTGGGAATCATTCAATGAACCCTTTTGGCTGACATGCTCGCCTAACACTTCACGCAAGGCGGCATGCAACAAATGTGTTGCCGAATGATTGAGCGCAATTGCCTGACGCAAGCTGGCATCGACATTAACGGTTAAATTATCACCTTTTTTGACTAAGCCATTTAATACGACAACATGATGCAAATGGTGATTGGATGCCTTGCTCACATCACGCACTTCAATTTTAAGACCATTAGCAAGCAGATAACCGGCATCACCGACCTGCCCGCCAGATTCTGCATAAAAAGGGGTTTTATCCAGAATAACAATACCTTGCTCATCTGCATTCAACGCATCAACAGCTGCACCATCCTTGTATAAAGCAACCACCTTGGCTGAACCGGCTAAATCACTATAACCGGTAAATTCTGTCATGCCTTCAAGCTTGAAATCCTTGGTGTAATCATGGCTAAAACCACCGGCCGCCTGTGAACGCTTGCGCTGTTCATTCATGGCTTTTTCATAACCGGCTTCATCCAGCTTGATATCCTGTTCACGCGCGATATCGTTGGTTAAATCAACCGGAAAACCGAAGGTATCATACAGCTTAAAAACTACATCACCGGGAATAACATCGCCTTCAAGATTACCTAACACTTCCTGTAAAACCTGCATGCCGTTATCCAGCGTCTTGGCGAATTGCTCTTCTTCAGCAAGAATCACTTTTTCAATCTGGCCAACAGCGCTTGATAATTCCGGGTAAGCCTCACCCATCACTTCAGCCAAGGGTTTCACCAGCTTATAAAAAAATGCGCCGCGCACACCCAGCTTATGCGCATGACGAATGGCACGACGCATAATACGGCGCAACACATAACCGCGCCCTTCATTCGAAGGAATCACGCCATCAACAATCAGGAATGCCGCTGAGCGAATATGATCAGCTATTACACGCAAAGACTGGTTTTTTTTATCAGGAATGCCGGTCACTTCAGTTGCCGCATTAAGGATATGCTGGAAAAGATCGATTTCGTAGTTATTGTGTACGCCCTGCATCACTGCCGAAATACGCTCCAGACCCATACCGGTATCGACAGAAGGTTTGGGCAACGGCGTCATTTTGCCATCAGCAGTACGCTCATATTGCATAAATACAATATTCCAGATTTCAATAAAACGGTCGCCATCTTCTTCGGCAGAACCTGGAGGGCCACCCCAGATATCAGCACCGTGATCATAGAAAATTTCTGTACATGGACCACAAGGCCCGGTATCGCCCATCGCCCAGAAATTATCCGAAGCATATTTCGCACCTTTATTGTCACCAATACGAATAATCCGCTCGACGGGAATACCCATCTCGTCTTTCCATATCGCGTAAGCTTCAACATCATCGGCATACACAGTCACTGTCAGTTTTTCACCCGGCAGATTCATCCATTGCGGACTTGTCAAAAATTCCCAGCCGTATTTTATCGCATCACGCTTGAAATAATCGCCAAAGGAAAAGTTGCCTAACATTTCAAAAAAGGTGTGATGACGCGCAGTATAACCCACGTTCTCGAGATCATTATGCTTGCCGCCGGCACGCACACAACGTTGTGACGTGGTTGCTCGCAAATAAGGGCGAGACTCCTGTCCTAAAAACACATCCTTGAATTGCACCATACCCGCATTGGTAAACAGCAGCGTTGGATCATTACCGGGAATCAGGCTGCTGGAGGCAACACGTTGATGTTGCTTGCTTTCGAAGTAACTTAAAAATGCTTCGCGAATATCGGCACTGGTCTTAAATTGCTTAGTCATGGAATTTCTCTAATACTTTATTTTGTCATTATTATTTGGATAGCGTGGATTCTGCCCAGATTTTACCGCCCAACACATGAAAATGCAGGTGAAATACGGTTTGTCCTGCACCTTTGCCATTATTGGCCACCACACGAAAACCGTTTTCTATACCATACTGCCGGGCCATTTTACTGGCTACCAGCAACAAATGCCCCAACAGGCTTTCATCAGTTGCTTGCACCTCTGCCAGTGACTTCAACGGCTTGCGTGGAATCACTAACATATGCACTGGAGATTGCGGATGAATATCATTGATAACAATACAATGATCATCTTCGTAAAGCAGATCCGCAGGAATCTCACCCGCCATGATGCGTGTAAAAATTGAAACTGCAGTCATATTACTTCGCGAGTTTTTCGTCAGTCGTCAGTTGGCGCGCTTCGCTTTCCAGCATCACCGGAATGCCATCACGAATCGGATAGGCAAGGCCACTGGCTTTACACACCAGCTCATTTTTATCTTTATGGTATTCCAGTGGCGCTTTGCTAACTGGACACACCAGGATACTTAACAGTTTTTCGTCAATCATATTATTCCCGTTTATATCTATTATTTAACCGGCATGGCCGGTACTAACAATTGCGGATCAATCCGACGTTCCAGCCAATTCATGCGCCAGTCCAGATGCGGCCCAGACGCCCTGCCTGTTGCACCCACTTTGGCAATTTCTTCACCCTGATGGATAGTATCACCCACCTTCACCAGAGTTTTACTCAAATGGATGAATGAAGAAGACACACCAAAGCCATGATCAATAATTAGCGTGCCACCTGAATAATACAGGTCATCCTGAGCCAGCGTTACCACTCCATCAGCAGGTGCGCGTACGATAGTACCCACAGGTGCAGCAATATCAACACCATAATGTGGAGTGCCCGGTTCGCCATTATAAACACGCTGCGAGCCAAATACACCTGAGATACGGCCAATTAATGGCCAGGCAAAGGTTTGCTTGAAAGCCAGCAATGGTAATACCTTTTTACGCACCTCACTCACCAATAAAGCCTCATCGCGAATCCTTAACCAGGTTTCTTCGCTTTTTTGGCTTGACTGGATATCTACCGGCACACCTTCCACGCGCTGGATAGCATATTCTCGTGTTTTTACCTTGAGAACCTGACGCCATATTTCACCATCAGGCATAACCACTTCAAGCACGTCACCTGAAACAGCATCCCTGTCCAGACCCAACACAAAATCACCCTCTTCAGAAACAGGTAATAAGGCATTATTCAAACTCACCTTGCTGCCAGCAGGTGCCTTGCCCTGCAATAACCCTCCCTGGATTAACTCTCCCCGCAAATTCACCTGGCCTTCAGGAGGAACATCTCCGGCAGCCTGAACAACGGATACCGACAGAGTTAGCCAATAAAAAAATAAAACGCTTAACTTTTGCATAGATAACCCAATTGATTATGATTAAACCCTGCGCATTCGAGATTATCGCCTTTATGAGTCGTTACCGTCCACCACAGCCCAAATCCTCAGCCTATATAACACCGGAAGGCGAAAAAATGCTGCGTGATGAATTATTCCAGTTATGGAAAGTCGAACGCCCCAAAGTTACCCATGCCGTACATGAAGCTGCAAAAAATGGTGATCGCTCGGAAAATGGTGATTATATTTATGGCAAACGCCGTTTGCGTGAAATTGACAGCCGTGTACGTTTTTTAACCAAACGCCTTGAAGCCTTTACCGTGGTTTACGATAAACCTCGCGATCGGGATAAAGTCTATTTTGGCGCCTGGGTAACACTGGAAGATGATGACGGCAATGAAACTGAATACCGTATTGTCGGCCCTGATGAATTCAATTTACGGGAAAACAAACTGTCGATGGATTCACCAATGGCTCGCGCCATGATGAAAAAATCCATCGATGATGAAGTGGTGGTACAGACCCCTACCGGTGAAAAAACGTTTTATGTTACGGCAATCCGTTATTAACAACCCATAAAAAAAGCCCTGGGTAAGCAGGGCTTTTTATCTCGGCATCACTCATCAATGTTATTTGAAAACCGCAGACAATTTAGCAGCATTTTTAGCCAGTTTTTTATTCGGGGCATTATCTGCCACTTCTTGCATCGTTGCTGCATAAGCTGAATCACGGGTATTGGCGAGAGTTTTGCACATCAATACTAACGCATTCAATTCAGCCCGGTCTTTTGCTTCACTTTTATAACCCGCCAATAACAAGGACTGAACCTTCCCCATCACCTCTTTATCTACAGCCGCACCTTTGGAATAAAAATCATAGGCGCGCTCGACACCCGCATATTTCAGTTCCGCATTATCGGAATTCAACAAGTTCAAAACCCGTTGCTCGCCCACTCTACCAGCACCGCTTTTGTCCAGATCCTTACTGATAACAAGGTTTCTTTCTGCAAACTTCGGCAACTCTTCAATGGCATTCTTGGCATGCCTTTGCAGCTTCTTGGAGCCAGTTTCAAGCACTTTATTGAGAGTCGGCAAATATTTTACGTTTCCAGAAGAACCTAACCCCCTGATCATCCATGCGGCAGCATCCAAACCCGCCTTATCAGACGTATTCAGATTTGCCAGTATTTGCTTTTCCAGCGGATCAAACACCTGGGCATCACTTAAACCCGACCATTCCAGATTACGCGCCTTTGATTTCAAGGTTTCCAGATCACCACTATTAAATGCCTGAACATACATGGCTTTTTCTGCATCAAGATCAGACTGATTGGCCATCACTGAAACAGATGCCAAAATAAAAACTGACATCATTATTGATAAAAACATACGAAGAAAATGCATGGCGGATTCAACCGCGAAGTGCATAACAGTTTAAGCAGCTAGTGCTGCCATT
>CAZTZY010000118.1:0-7001 GCA_964617765.1 uncultured Spongiibacteraceae bacterium | reverse complement strand
TGGGTGTTTTAATAAGATATCTTTTGGCTAGCCCGATACACTACCAATCTACGTTGGTAAAAATATCAAAAAATGCAGGCGAAAGAGATGTTAGAGGAATTGCCAAGAAACATCTTAAACATCTTCAGTAATTTACTATAGGTTGACACGTGATTCCTGATTCCTCGGATCCTCGGGGACACCCACCACATAAAATGCTGTGCTATATCAAATTAACTAATAAATCCTGTTTGCTTGATAAGGATAAGGATCGAGTGGGTGTCCCAGACTCCACCCTTTCAAGCCCGCTTGTTTCAAAATGTTATTTTCTGTGCCTTTCGGTAAATCTTTTTTAGGATGAGGCAAAGTCACCAAGCCAGATTTCACTGGATGTTTCAAATGGTGATGACTGCCACTAATTCATACAATGCCCGCACAATGTGCCAACAATTATCATCCAGAATTTTTAGGGAACCCCTGAATTACTCCCTTTTGTCATTCTGAACGCAGTGAAGAATCTTTTTAGTTCAAGTAGTTAGATTTCTCACTGCGTTCGAAATGACAGTTATTCAGAGGTTCCTTAGCAATTTTTTGTTGTTCAACATGGCACTCCTTTGCGCATGGCTTTTATTTAGTATTACTCTGGGGTTATATAATTCAAGTGTGGTCGGAAATTTAAAATTGGGTTTGGTCTATTGGTGATATAAGCTGAAAAACATCAACTTTTTTGTTTTTTTAGTGTTGATAATATGCTGATACATCATGTCTAAATGTCTTGTTGATAGTGGATTCCCGGTTTTATTACTATCAATATAGATTTAATGCCTTATGTAGTAACTCCTTAAAAACAGCTACTATATTAGGATATTTACGATATCACTTAAGCAAACGCTACTCTAACTAGCATCTTTAGTTTGCTACCATACAGTCACAGGAAATGGGGTACTTTTGGTTGAGTTATTCCCAAGTTGTCCGTCAAAATTATATCCCCAGCATTTCACTATGCCACTCGACAACAAAGTACAGCTAGAATTATCAGCACTTACTGTAACTGCTGTCTTAATACCTTTAATGGGTACAGGTACATGATTTTCAATAATCGTATCTGAATCCCACGTATCCCAGTAATAAAACCCCCAAGTTTGCACGCTGCCATCGGACAACACGGCATTAGAATGAGTGCTTCCTGCGCTTATTGAGACCGCTGTACTTATACCACCTACCGTGACAGGTATAAGGCTATCAATGATTGAATTATTGCCTAATTGACCATAATCGTTTACGCCCCAGCATTTTATTGTCCCATCAGATAATAGTGAGCAAGTATGAAACCTTGAAGTGCTTACTGCCACAGCTGTACTTATACCATCAACTGTGACGGGAATAGAGCTATCTACCAATGTGTTATTGCCAAGCTGGCCATAACCGTTATCGCCCCAGCATTGTACTGTACCATCAGCTAATACTGCGCATGCATGAAACCATCCTGTACTCACTGCTATCGCAGTGTTAATATTGCTCACATCAACTGGCACAGTGCTATTTATTGTTGAGTTATTCCCTAATCGACCAGAATAATTATCGCCCCAACATTGTATAAATCCTGAAGATAATACAGCGCAACTATAATTATTACCTGCACTAACGGCCACAGCTGAATTGATACCAGAGACAGATACTGGAGCCCCACTATTAGTCGTGGATCCATTTCCCAATTGACCAGATCCCCAGCACTTTATTGTTAAATCTGTTAGTAATGCACAAGAATGCCGATCACCTGCACTCACTGCGACTGCATTATATATTTCCCCAACAGGAACCCGCGTAAGGCTATTTTTGGTAGATCCATCCCCTAATTGACCATAAGTGTTATCTCCCCAGCATTGCACTGTATTGTCTGTTAATAAAGCACATGTGTGCTTCCTGCCAGTATCTACTGCTATAAATATTCCCTTGCCTGCACCCACACCATCGTTGTTATCACTACTACAGGCAAATAATGCACCAAGCAAAAATACAGGAAAAAACGTATTTTTAAACAAAAAAGATGGTAGATTTATATTACGTCCTTGATTTTAAGGGATATTAGATAACTTTTCGTAGCTTTCAATCGCTGGGCAGGCACAGAACAAATTCCTGTCGCCATACACGTTGTCGATGCGGCTGACGGTGGGCCAGTATTTGTTGTCACGTAATGCTTCTAACGGAAACGCAGCTTCTTCACGACTGTAGGCGTGTTTCCATTCGTTGGCACAAATCACCTTGTGGGTGTGTGGCGCGTTGACCAACGGGTTATCATCTATGCTCCATTCGCCGGATTGCACCTTGATCATTTCCTGGTGAATCGCAATCATACTGTCGCAGAATCGATCGAGTTCGAATTTGGATTCGCTTTCGGTGGGCTCTACCATCAGTGTGCCAGTCACCGGGAATGACATGGTGGGGCCATGGAAACCGTAATCCATCAGGCGTTTGGCGATGTCTTCCTCGCTGATGCCGGTGATTTCTTTCAGTGGACGTATGTCGATAATACATTCGTGTGCGACACGATCATTCCGGCCGGTATATAACACCGGGTAAACGCTTTTTAAACGCTGGGCGATATAGTTCGCATTCAATATGGCAACTTGTGTGGCCTTGCGCATGCCGTAGGGGCCCATCATGTTGATATAGGCCCAGGAAATGGTGAGGATGCTGGCGCTGCCAAATTCAGCGGAAGACACTACATCGGTGTTGCCGGTGCTTAATGGGTCAGCCGGTAAAAAAGGTGCCAGGTGTATTTTCACGCCGATAGGCCCCATGCCCGGGCCGCCACCGCCATGAGGAATGGCGAACGTCTTGTGCAGGTTAAGGTGTGATACATCGGCACCAAATTCACCGGGAGCGGCAATGCCCACCAGTGCATTCATGTTAGCGCCATCGACATATACCTGGCCGCCGGCTTCATGCACGATGGCACAGATATCTTTAATGCCTTCTTCAAAAACACCGTGTGTGGATGGATAGGTGATCATGATGCAGGCAATCTGTTCGCGGTATTGCGTCACTTTTTCTTTCAGGTCGGGAATGTCGACGTTGCCTAAACTGTCACATTTTACAATGACTACTTCCATGGTCGCCATCGCCGCACTGGCAGGGTTGGTGCCGTGGGCAGAGCTGGGGATCAAACAGATATTGCGTTGGCCCTGGCCAAGGCTTTCCTGATAGGCCTTGATGGCCAGCAAGCCTGCATATTCACCTTGTGAGCCGGCATTGGGTTGTAGCGAGATGGCATCGTAACCGGTACAGGCAACTAACATTTCCTGTAGTTCGGTTAGCATGGCCTGATAACCCTGCGTTTGCTCTTTCGGTGCAAAGGGATGCATGTTGGCAAATTCTGGCCAGCTGACCGGCAACATTTCAGTGGCGGCATTCAGCTTCATGGTGCAGGAGCCGAGTGGAATCATCGCCTGGTTCAGTGCGATATCCTTGGTCTCCAGACGTTTCAGGTAACGCATCATCTCGGTTTCGCTGTGGTAGCGATTGAATACCGGATGCGTTAAATAGGCGCTGGTACGGTGCAGGTTGGCTGGAATCAGGCTGTTGGCCATAATGTTGTTGATGTCGATGGATGTACCTTCATTGAAGATCGCCAGCAGTTCGCTGAGGTCGGCCAACGTGGTTGTTTCATTTACGCTGATGCCGAGCTGCTTGTCATTAACGTGGCGCAAGTTGACGCCTGCAGCTAATGCGCGCTGGTAGATGGCACCAGTTTTATCGCCGGTGTTGATCAGCAAGGTATCAAAGGCATGGTGATTGGCATTGTTAAAACCGGCAACCGCCAAACCTTCAGCTAGCAATGCGGTAAAGGTAGCTACGCGGTCAGCGATGCGCTTCAGGCCTTCCGGGCCGTGATATACAGCATACGAGCTGGCCATAATCGCTAACAGGGCTTGTGAGGTACAGATGTTGCTGGTGGCTTTTTCGCGGCGGATGTGTTGTTCGCGTGTTTGCAAGGCCATGCGATAGGCCTGGTTGCCCTGGCTGTCTTGCGATACGCCGATGATGCGGCCAGGCAATGAACGTTTGTATTCTTCATTGGTGGCAAAAAATGCGGCATGTGGACCGCCAAAACCCATCGGCACGCCAAAACGCTGGCTGTTGCCGAGCACGATGTCGGCGCCCATTTCACCTGGCGCTTTAATGCTGCACAGGGCTAACAGGTCGGTAGCCACGGTGGCGATGGCATGGTTGTTGTGGGCAGTGTTGATCAGGTCGGTTAAATCGCGTATTTCTCCAAGGGTGTTCGGGTATTGCACTAACACACCAAACACATCGGCATTAGCCAGTTCGGTAAAAGCGTCGCCGACGATAATCTCAAAACCAAAATGGCGGGCGCGGGTTTTTACCACGGCGATGGTTTGTGGGTGGCAATGCTGGTCAACAAAATAGCTCAGGCTTTTGTTCTTTTTAACCACGCGCTGGCTCATGGCCATGGCTTCGGCGGCAGCAGTACCTTCATCGAGCAAAGAGGCATTGGCCATTTCCATTTGGGTTAAATCGAGCACCATTTGCTGGAAGTTCAGCAGGGCTTCAAGACGGCCTTGCGAAATTTCCGGCTGGTAAGGGGTATACGCAGTGTACCAGCCCGGATTTTCGAGCACGTTGCGCAAAATAACGCTGGGGGTGTGGTTAGGGTAATAACCCATGCCGATATAACTTTTATTAACAATGTTCTGGCTGGCGAGGGCTTTCAGGCGAGCCAGCGATTCGGCTTCGGATTGTGCCGGCTTCAGGTTCAGGGCATTGGTTTTGAGGATGCTGGCGGGAACGGTTTGTTGGGTGAGGTCATCAAGGCTGGTAGCCCCAACGGTTTTCAGCATGCTGTCGATTTGTGCTGCTGATGGGCCGATATGACGGGCAATAAACTCTTCGTGGTTTATCAGTTGTGTAATGGATGACATGGTTTCTCCCCAATGAAACGAACGACTAAAATTTAAGGCACGCACTCTAGCATAAATTGGCATAAATTTCCGGGGGGAATTGGCTATACTTGGGCAATCTTTTTAAAAAAGCGGAACTCCCATGTCGGTAAAAGCACCGGAAGTACCTGAGCATATTGGCCCCTGGCAACGCCTGACCAGCGAAAGCCGCTATGAGAATCCGTGGATCCAGGTATTCCATGAGGATGTCATAACTCCCGGAAATACCAGGGGAATTTACGGTCGTGTGCATTTTAAAGGTACGGCGATAGGCATAGTTCCGCTTGATAATGAGGGCAACACCTGGCTGGTGGGCCAATACCGTTATACCCTGAATGAATATTCCTGGGAGATTCCCATGGGCGGATGCCCGGCGGGAGAATTGCCCATTAATGCTGCGCAGCGGGAATTGGCGGAAGAAACCGGTTTGCGGGCGCAAAAATGGCAGCAAATCCAGAAATTACATACTTCCAATTCAATTACTGATGAATGTGGCCTGGTATTTTTGGCAGAGGAGCTACAACAGGGTAGTATGGAGCTCGAAGCTTCTGAAGATATTACGGTAAAAAAAATACCTTTGGAGGAAGCGGTGCAATGGGTAAAGGAAGGCAAGATTACTGATGCTATCAGTGTATCTGCACTGTTAATGGTTTGGATTTCACTGGAAAAAAATAAAGTTGATGAATAAAACCTTAAAAAATAGTGAAGGCATACAGTTAATTGATGATTTCTTGATCAATATTGAGGCGGAAGCATTTCGTACTGCTGAATTGGCTACAAAAAATACTGTAGATGCCATGGATATTGTTGAGCTTGCTGTGAAGCGTTGGGTTAAAAAGCACAGTCATAAGCCTTACAACCAATGGTTGTTCCTTTTTTATAAAACCTTGTATTCCATTATTACTGATTTTGAACGGAGGGAAAATCCGGTCAATCGCTGGTTTAATCTTCGTAATGAAGTGGTATGTTTGCAGGATATTGATCCCACTGATAAAAGTATCCGTTCTGCTGCAGCCGCAGAAAGAGCTGAATTTAATAAAACTTTAATTGCTGTGTTAGGCCATTTACCCTTGCCGCAACAGCAGGCTTTTTTATTGTGCGAGTGGCAGGGTTTTAGTGCCGAGCAAGTGGCACACATGCTGTCGGAAGCCCCGCTTATTATTAGCAATCGGTTGGCAAGCGCAATGATGGGTCTACAAGAAGCATTGCAAGCCTTTAATAAGGAAAATGAGACTGGTTTGAATACAATGATTATAGCTGCGATGGAAGAATCAGCCGCTGATATATCGTATGTTCAGCAATACCAATTACGCCATATTCGTTTGCAAGCCCTGAAACAAAAACAGGCAAAGCCTATCCTTAAATGGGTGGTAGCTACCGGGTTGATGGCACTGTGTCTTTTTGTATTCTGGTGGTTACAGCTACCCAAACCTTCCGAGGCAAAAGCCGATTTTTTTTCAGCTGAAAGCTTGACAGGTAACCATGCCCAGGTATGGCAAGAAAGTGAGGAATTGTTAGACAATATTGAATTTTATGCGTGGTTAAGTTTGCAAGACATTGACATTGCAACACTTGAAACCTCTCCAGTAAATTCGGAATATTCATGGTCAAATCTTTCTGAATTGGATAAGGAAAAAGCCCGGCAACGATTTGCACAATGGAATGATTTATCCATTGGGCGTAAAGCTTTATTACGCAATCGATTTGCAGTTTTTAATCGTTTCAAAACTGATTTCCAGCAAGTGTTGCGCAATTCATATGCATCTTTTAGCCAGCTTTCACTGGCAAAACAACAAGCTTTGCGCTCACAGTGGGAGGGTGCAGCACAGGATAAGTTGGAGAGTGTCAGGATATTGATGGATGATGCCCGTAAAACTGTTGAATAATTACAGAGGGTATCATTTCATGCGTGCCTTTATTTTCAAATTTAATAATCTACGCTATTTTAAAATTGCTTGATTTAAAGCTAAAATCCAGGTCGTTTATTTTAATTTAAGGAGATTTAGTAATGGGCGGATTCAACCGCGAAGTGCATAACTCAACACGGATAGTAAAAGGGGT
>CAZTZY010000117.1:0-7120 GCA_964617765.1 uncultured Spongiibacteraceae bacterium | reverse complement strand
TTTTAATGATGCGTTGGCACCCTTGTATTTCAAAGTAAGCAGGGAAGGAACTATTTGGGGATTGCAGGTAGAAAAACAACATTGTAATCCTATCGGTATTTGTCATGGTGCAGTGTTTATGACGTTGATGGATATTGCGTTAAGTGCTTCGGTTTGCCATAGCGTGGAAAAATATATGGGTATGCCGACGATTTCCATGAGTATGGATTTTCTGGCGCCAGGGCAATTGCATGACTGGATCTGGGCTGATGTTGAAACCTTGAAAATCACTAACACCATGGGTTTTTCGCAAGGCGTAGTGCGCAACCAGAATGGCATGATATTGATGCGTGCCAATGGATCTTTTAAATTACCGAAGAATCTTGCTGAGGCAGTGGGAGTCAGTTTAAGTGATTTGCTGGCAATGAAAGGCATCGCCTGATTTTTACCAAGATCGTAGAGACGTAGCATGCTACGTCTGTACATGAACCCCTTCGGCTTATAGCAAATGAATACCAAACGGTTTTACCGCGATTGCCCATAACCAGAATAAGCCAATCGTGAGTAATGTACTGCTTCCCAAGGCTATCCAGAATCCATACTGTTGGTTCAGGTAAGGAAAAACCAGGAACATGGGCAGCGTAGGGATAACATACCAAAAGGTATAATAGGCATGATTGCTGATTTTTTCTGCGGGCTGTTCTTCGATATGCAGCCAGATAAGCACCATAAATGTGATTAATGGCAGTGATGCAATCAGCGCACCGATTTGGTCATTGCGTTTGGCTAATTCAGAAACCAGTACGATAACGCCGGCAGTAATCAGGTATTTAACGATTAAAAACATATTAATAGAACATATTGGTGTCATCGTAGAGACGTTGCATGCAACGTCTCTACATGGGTTGATTTGGGTTGATTAAGGATTACGCTTTTTTGGCATATTTTTCTTTCAAGGGTTTTTTCATGATTTTCAGGGTGGCATTTTTCGGTAATGCCTCTTCAAAAAATACATACGCCGGTACTTTGAACTTGGCGAGATGCGAAGCAACATGAGCCTGAATGTCGGAAGCCGTTAAAGAAACGCCGGGTTTCAAAACAACAGCAACAGCCAGTTCTTCGCCGAGTTTTTCTTCAGGTATGCCAAAGGCCGCTACTTCCTGTACACCATCGTGATGAAGTATGGTGCTTTCAATTTCTACTGAATAAATATTTTCACCACCACGAATGATCATGTCTTTTATGCGATCTGTGATAAACAGAAAGCCTTCATCATCGAGATAACCCACATCACCTGTTAGAAGCCATCCATTCTGGAAAGATTCTTTTGAGGCTTCAGGTTTGTTCCAGTAACCCTGAACAATAGTGGGTGTTTTAATCTGGATTTCGCCACGTTCGCCTTGGGGTAATGCCTTGCCGTTTTCATCCACAATGCGCACTTCAACAATAGGTGCTTTCGTGCCGGTGCTTTTGGGTTTATAGGCATACGCTGCGCCGGTACTTGAAAATCCGGTCGCGTTACTTTCTGTCATGCCATAGCCAGTGCCTGGAAAACTGTCGGGCAGTTTTTGGTAGATCATTGTCGACAGGCGAGGAGGTTGGGCAGAACCGCCGGCACCAAAACCAAACATGCTGGAGGTATCGTATTTGTCCCATTCAGGAGCATCGAGCATATCCATCAACATGGTGGGTACGGCGCTGATCATGGTAATGCGTTCTTTTTCAATAGTTTCTAACGCTTTAATTTTATCCCACTTATGCATGATGACAATCGGACGCCCGCCGCGCAGTGACAGCAGGAAGACGCTGTGGCAGCCACTGACATGGAACAAAGGTACTGATAATAAAACTTTAGGTGGAAAACCACGCTCCATCATTTTAATGATAGGGCCAGAATCGGTCATGGCCGCACACATGGCAGCAAATTCGAAATTATAAACAGCCTGACAGACGTTTCTGTGGTTGGAAACAGCGCCTTTGGGATTGCCTGTTGTGCCAGAGGTGTACATGATGATAGCTGTGGCCTCGGCAGGCATTTCAATGGACTGAACTGATTTGCCCATTGCCTCATTAACCAGTGCTTCAAAATCATGGCAATTTTGTTGGGTGATGGTTTTTTCCGGGCGGGCGATAATTGCTTTAATATTCAATACAGGTAAGTTGTTAGCAATGTAGTCGAAACGTTGTTGGTCAAGGATGGCGAGTTTTGCGCCGGAATCGGTAAGGCCATATTCGAGTTCGGCGGCTTGTCCCCAGCTGTTAAGAGGAACAACAACTGCGCCGGTCATTACAGCTGCGGCAAAGGCAACCATCCACTCTGGATAATTACGCATGGCAATCGCTACGCGGTCACCGGTATTAATGCCTAGTTTGTTCACCATTTGATACGCCAGAGCATCCACTTGGGTAAAAAACTGGTTAAAGCTTATACGTTCATTTTCGTAAATCAGGAATTCTTTATCGCCATGTACACGGCCGGCATTAATCAATTGTTTTAAATTGGCGGGAGCATTTTTATACATTTTGTAAGTCACACCATTAATGGTGTTTTCAACAACTTCCCAGGGGGCGCCAGGGCCGGTTAACTGGGCTGTGCTGGCATCAAGTTTGGTTTTTATTTCGCTCATGTTGGCTCGCTATATTGTGTTGTCTAGTATTGTGTTGTGTTGTGTTGTGTAGCCTGAAAATAAAAATGGATTATGCCTGATTTATTGAGTAAGGCAATAATGCCTGTGACTATGTAATATTGTTAGTTTTCATCAAAAAACGGTAGAGATTAAGCAGGTGGTTGCTCAGGTATTGGGCTTGGCTCAAAGCGGTTATAATTCATGGTGATATTTTGGCGTTTTTCAATTTCTTCAAAAGTACGCTCATAACCGGTTTCGCTGATGAGCCATGTATTGTTGCTGAATACATATTTGTCATGATAAAAACCTGCACCGCGTAAAGTGGTGTTGTTATCCAGGTTGATGACGATGTCCTGTAAATACCAGATGCCGGTAGCCTGGTTATTATCGATAATGGTGATTTCTGGATGATGGCCATGGTGCATGAATATCAGTTTGGGATTGCTCATGTAAGAGCTGAAAAACTGCACAATTTTTTCACTGCCATTAAAGCTGTATTTGCCGCCGTCGTATTTGGCAGTGCAATCTGTGCTCAGGCAACTTTTCATTAAATCCCAGTTTTTACTGTCCAGTGCGCGGAAATAACGGGATTTCAGTTGCTTGATGGCTTCAATATTTTGTAGGTCGAGCATATTTTACCTGTTAGACGTTTACGCCGGCTTTGTAATGGACGTGTTCAATGCGCTGGGTTTGTAGGGCTTCTTTCATTTTTTCTTCGGCCAGGGTCATTAATACTTCAGGCGAAGGCAGGCCATAATCCATGGTGGCTGCTGAAATGCTCATATCCACATGAATGGATTGAAAGCCCATCGAAGTTTGAAATGCCCTGTGGTTGATAGCATCTAACACGCGGCGAAAACTTTTGCCTTCGCACAAGCTGATATCTGGCTGGTGGGTGACCACAGCAAACGTGTAGTTGCTGATGCGAGAAACGTCATCGAGTGGTCGAACCAGGCCTTTCAGGCGACGGCTAATGCCGATAATCAATTCTTTAATGATTTGTTTGGGGTATTTTTTTTCCATTTCGGGAATGTTGCTGAGGCGAATCAGCAAATAACAGGTGGCGCCGCCGCGCGATTCGGTATGTTTGAGGTTATCGACCAGTTTACTCACGGCATAAGCCTTGTTGCCAAGTCCAGTCACTGAATCGAGTGTACATAAACCTTTAAGGGCCTGATTGGTTTTTTCAAGTTGCTGGTTGGCGCTTAACAGTTCATTGTTATCGCGTAACAAACGATCATAACGATTTACCAATCTTTCAGCCGCGAAAACGCGGGGCAGTAATTGTTGCTGCATAACAGACTTGTTAACAAAATCATCAACACCTTCTTCAAAGGCATGTTTGAGTGCATCCATACCATCACGCGCTGTTAGCATAATGATATAGGTATAACGATTGCTGGATTCTTCCATTTGGCGGATACGTTTGGTCATTTCCAGGCCATCCATTTCCGGCATTAACCAATCGGCAATGATAACGCTGGCAGGATTCTTTTCCTGCATTTCAATGGCGGCTTTTGCCGATGTGGCATGAGAAATACGGTTATAACCACCCGCCGTGAGGTTGCGGGTAATAACGGTGGTACTGAATTTTGCATCGTCTACGACGAGAATGGTTAACTCTGACTGTGCCATGTAGGTATAAAGCCTTGTTTGATGAAAATGAAAGTCCGGGCAATGTTCTTGCTATTTCCAGCCAGTGATTAAACTATCTGCACTTTTTATTCTTTTGTGTAGCAAAGCATAGATTATTCAGGCATAACATCTTGAATATTAGACTATTTTAATAATATGGCAATGGTTGATGCCAAACCTTTCCAGGGTTTTTTGTTTCTCTTCTGTTTCATCACGAACACTTAAATATAAGGTACTTTGGTGTGGTGCTTCGTGCTGTATTAATTGCTGACATAATTCTTCAACACGACGGGCGATGGCTTCGCCGGAATCTATCCATAATGCAGGGTAAGGCCAGGCGGTGGCCAATTCATCTTTAATGGCAGGAAAATGTGTACAGCCGAGGATAAATACGTCTATTTGTGGGTGTAATGGGTGTGAAAGCATGGGTTGAAGTGCAATACGGATCTCCTGCGGATTAATCGTTTTACCTTGTATTTTGCTTTCGGCAATTTCCACGAGTTTCTGGCTGCCCAGGCGCACAATTTCACAATGTTCGGCATGAGCAGCACTGAGTTGGTCGATATAGTCGCGGGTGATGGTGGCTTGTGTGGCCAATAAGCCCAACACTTTGGTTTTGCTTAATGCCGCAGCCGGTTTAATGGCAGGAACAACACCCACAAAGGGTATCGAGAAACGCTCGCGCAGCTGATCCAGTATCAGCGTGCTGGCGGTATTGCAGGCGATAACCACTAAATCAGGTTGGCAGTGCGGGATAAGGTAATTAAACAGTTTAAGCATGCGCTCAACCAGGAATTCATCGCTTTTATTGCTATACGGAAAAGCACCATTATCGAGTGCATAGCTGTAACGGAAATCAGGCAGTTTTTTTTGTATGTCGTGCAGGACGGTGGTGCCACCCAACCCTGAATCGAAGACTAAAATGTGTTTAGGCACGGTGTGATTTCTTTCATTGGTCAGGTTTAGGTATATTGTTTGATGTCAGTGGCTGCTTTAAGGTGAGTCGGTTTTGGTGACGCTAGAGGCCGACGACGATAAAATCTTGTCTGGCTATGCCATTTTGCTATCGTTTCAGTTGCTATTATTGTAGTTTAATTTTGCGTCGCGACTAGTAAAAGTTGGTAGTAAAATCGGGTTGGATTATAAGCTGGCTTTTTTGCAGTTTGATTGAGAGTGTTTGCCATGAAGCGGGTGATGAAAAGATTATTGTTTGCAGTAACATCGGTATTTTTAATAAGTGCCTGTAGTGATGATTCAACTGACTACAGTAATGCCAATAAGCTGGATCCGGATGTTCCTCCGGTGACTGCCGGTGACTGGTATCGTCCGGCCCCTGAAACGACCTGGCAATTACAGTTGCAGGGTACTGTCAACACCGGTTATGACGTTACCTTATTTGATATTGACCTGTTTGATAGCCCGGTGGAATTGATTGCTGATCTTCAATTCAGTGGTAAAAAGGTTATTTGCTATTTTTCGGCGGGTTCTTATGAAGAGTGGCGTTCTGATGCCGATGCATTTCATGCCGCAGACAAGGGGAATGCACTGGAAGGCTGGCCTGGAGAGCGCTGGCTGGATATTCGTTCAGCGAATGTACAAAAAATAATGCAGTCACGCCTGGATCTTGCGGTAGAAAAAGGGTGTGATGGTGTTGATCTCGATAATATGGATGTGTATACCAACTCGCCGGGCTTCGCTTTGTCAGCCAGCGAACAATTAGCCTACAACCGTTTTCTTGCCAATGAAGCGCACGCCAGAAGCTTGTCAGTGGGTCTGAAAAATGACCTTGGGCAAATAGAGAGTTTGGTTGAGTATTTTGATTTCGCTATTAATGAGCAATGCTTTATTTACGATGAATGTGATTTGTTGTCGACGTTTATTGTGGCGAATAAGCCCGTGTTTCATGTCGAATATGCCGTGAAATATGTCAATAATACAGCGGGTGCAAGAGATGACTTGTGTTTAGATTCAGCAGCGTTGCAATTCAGTACACTGGTCATGCCACAGCTTCTTGATGATACGTTTCGTTTCAGTTGTTTGTAGTTATTCAGGCTTATGCCCGCTGTTTTATAATCACTCGTCATGACTTAGCCCTCATGACTAACCATCATGACCTTTCAGGATAACCGTTAAATGAGAATAATTACCTGCAATACCAATGGCATTCGTTCAGCGCGCCAAAAAGGCTTTTTTGAGTGGCTGGAAAAGCAAAATGCCGATGTGGTTTGTATTCAGGAAACCAAAGCCCATGTGACGCAGTTAGATGAGGCGATATTTCATCCGGAGGGTTATCACGCCCATTATTTTGATGCGCAAAAGAAAGGCTACAGTGGTACGGCGATTTTTTCCAAAGTGGAGCCGAAAAAGATTATTAAAGGCCTGGGATTCGCTTTGAGTGATGATGAAGGCCGCTGGATTCAGGCTGATTTTGAGCATATCAGTGTGATATCGCTGTATATGCCTTCGGGTTCTTCTGGTGAAGAGCGCCAGCAGTGCAAATTTGAGATGATGGCAATGCTGTTACCGCATTTTCAGGCGATGCAAAAATCAGGTCGACATTTCATTATTTGCTCGGACTGGAATATTTGCCATAAAGAAATCGATTTGAAAAACTGGAAGGGCAATGTCAAAAACTCCGGTTTTTTACCCGAAGAACGCCAATGGATGGATGATTTACTGAATAAAGAAGGTTTTACCGACAGTTTTCGCGAACTTCACCCGAATGCACCGCTCTATACCTGGTGGTCAAATCGTGGACAGGCCTATGCGAAAGATGTGGGTTGGCGACTGGATTATCAGTTGGTGACAAAGGGATTAAAAGGTAAGGCGAGACGGGCGGAAATCTACAAGGAACAGAAATTTTCTGATCATGCGCCGTT
>CAZTZY010000116.1:0-7130 GCA_964617765.1 uncultured Spongiibacteraceae bacterium | reverse complement strand
AATTCGCCATGCCAAACGTATGGAAAAAATCCGAGCCGGGTTCAATCACTTTGGCAAGGATAGGATTTTTCGGAAACCCTTCATAAATATAAATAAAAGCTTCAACGAATTTATCCTCAACTTCAGGAAACTGGGCAATATGCCCTGCGGCTGCCAAACCCAACCGGAAACCTTCGCGCTCAAAGGCAGCCAGCAACAATTCTTCTTTGTTACTGAAATAGTGATACACCGTCTGCCGCGCCAGGCCTGATTCTTCGGCTATCTGGCGTATGGAGGTTTTGCGTATACCATAACGCTGCAGGCAGCGAATGCCGGCATCCAGCAATTTGTTGCGGGTCATTTCCTCGATGGTTGGGTAAGGCTGGCTGTAATCTTGATCGATAACGGGCGATGACATGGCATTTCCTGAATGTGTAGAAACAAAATTCAAAGTAAATCTATATTACACTATTGACTACAGTGTCACAACAATGTGACACTTGTATTCATTATGTAACATTTCAACATCAAGCGAAAGGTTAATCATGTTCGAAACGATCAATACCATTACTCCCGAGGCATTTGAACGCTTTGTTTTTATCTGGGCCATCATCAACCTGGTCACCGGCTTGCCTATCTTCATCTCGAAAATGATGCCTATCAGCGGGCGCGCCGAAAAAACCTGGCTGTCGATGCTGGGCGACATCAACAAAAAGGCCGCGTGGATTATCATGGAAATTCCGGTGCTGATATCCGTACTGCTGTTTTACCTGTTGGGCAATAACCCCATCAATGCTTCGGTGGTTTTCATCGCATTCTTCTGTATGCACTACACCAACCGCGCCCTGATTTACCCTTACCGCATCAAGGCCGATGGCAAAACCATGCCGGTAATGATGATGCTGTTTTCAATGATTTTTTATATCGTCAACGGCTACATGATTGGCCATTATTTCGGTGCGCTCAAAAGTTATGACATTACCTGGCTAACCGACCCGCGCTTTATTATTGGCGCCTTGGTATTTCTGTCAGGCTTCTATCTCAACATCACCTCCGACAATATCCTGCTCAACCTGCGCAAGCCCGGTGAAACCGGTTACAAGATTCCCCAGGGCGGCATGTTTAAATATGTTTCCTGCCCGCACTATTTAGGCGAAATGATCGAATGGACAGGCTTCGCCATCATGAGCTGGTCATTACCGGGGGTGATCTACGCGATAATCGTCATCACACCACTCTTTGGCCAGGCCAGAAACGCCCACCAATGGTACAAGGATAAATTTGGCAGCGAATATCCTGAAAATCGCAAAGCGATATTCCCTGGACTGATCTGAATTTTCATCACACACATTTAATCACTGCGGAGTACACCATCATGGCACTATCAATAACAAGTTTCCTGAAACGCGAAAACAAGGATATGAAAGCCAATTGGTACCGGGCAAAAACGTCATATACAGGTATAAAACGCCTTGCCACCATGCCCAAGGAAGATAAACAGGCGTGTGTTGATGCCTTTAAATTTTTCCAGACCATGCAATCGGGCGTTGAAACCTCCACCGCCGACGAAACCAAAGCCGTTGCCGCCTATTACAAGGTGTTGAACAATATGCTCTCGGTGTTTGACCTGGAAAAACTCTACATCCCGCCACAACTCGATAGAAACCAGGGCTTGTATGGCAACCAGTTATTATGTGAACAGGATGTACTAAAAGAACTGAACCTGAAAACCCCGAAACAATCGCACCTGTTAGATATGGGCTGTGGCCGGGGCAGGATAGCGCACTACTTTGCCACCTTAACCGGCGGGCAGGTTTCCGGTTACAACATCGACCCCAACCAGATTGAAAATGCCGTGGACTGGGCCAATGAATGCAACATGAGCAGCCAGCTGCACTTCAAGGTGGGCAACCATCACGATCCTTTAGCCTATGAATCTGCATCGTTCGATGGCTGTTATTCCTTCCAGGCAGTTTGGCCGTTTTTCAAGAAAGAAGAACTTGATGACATGGCCCGGGAAATGTTCCGTGTGTTAAAACCCGGTGCGCGTTACTCCTGTTCTGAATATTTATTAACGCCCCACTTCGACTGGAATAACGAGGAACATTTAGCGCTGCATAAATCCTTTTTGCCGACTTTGGCCGCCACGCAATCGATGTATCCTGCCGATGTTTGCGCTGCCTTGAAAAAAGCCGGTTTCAAAATTATCCTTTCTGCCCCGTCAAAAAGCGAAGCCTGGCCTTTATGTGAACAAAAGCGCGACCTGATTCTGCTGGCGCGTAAAGTGATTCGCGGCCTGGAAAAAATGCGCATGATGCCATCATGGGTAGAAGAATCACTCGACCTGCTGCAAACCGGCGGTGAATCGTGGACTACCGCAGAACAAGCCAAGATAGCCGATTTAAACTGGCGCATCGTGGCTGAAAAACCGGCGAAGTAAGGAAACCTATGAAAGTGTTAGTTACTGGCGGCACCGGCTTTGTCGGTTCGCATACTGCCAAAGCCCTGAAACAAGCTGGCCATCAGGTGCGCCTGTTGGTGCGTTCAGAAAGCAAGGCCAGAGCGGTATTCAAGAATCTAGGTATTGAGATTGACGACATTGTGATTGGCGACGTTACTGACAAGGCCGCTGTGGCGAAAGCAGTGGCTGGCTGTGATGCCGTTATCCATTCTGCCGCCATGGTATCCACTGCCGAGAAAGATGCCGACAAGGTATATGAAACCAATGTCGGCGGCACCCAATCGGTTATCGATTGCAGCCTCGCAGCCAGCGTCAAAAAGATCATTTATGTGTCTAGCGTGAGTGCGTTATTCAACATCAACGACACCGTGATGAATGAAAACTCATCGGTCAGCACCGCCAGTAACCCTTATGGGCGCACCAAAGTCATCTGCGAAAACTATGTGCGCGAACTGCAAGCCAAAGGCGCGCCCATCATCATCACCTACCCTACCGGTGTTGTTGGCGCAGATGACCCCGGTTTATCCGAACCCCACTTCGGCCTCAAAATGTTTGTCGGGCAATTTACCTTCACCAGCAGCACCGGCATGCAATTTGTTAACGTGCGCGATATTGCAAAAGCACACCTGGCCATACTAGAACGCGTTGAAGGGCCAGACCGCTTTATGCTCGGCGGGCAATTTTACAGCTGGCAGGAATTACTCGATATCACCCGCAAACTCACCGGCAGAACCTTCTTTTATATCCACATCCCCGGCAAGGCACTCAGGTTGTTAGGCAAAGTCGCCGATATCTTCACCAAAATCACCGGCATACAACTACCCCTTACCGGCGAAGGCATGACTTATGCCTCACAATGGGTATATGCCGACAGCAGCAAGATAGAAAAAGAACTGGGTATAACATTTACCTGTAGGGAAGAAACGTTAGCCGAAGTGATTCGCTGGCTGTATGAGAACGGGCATTTGAGCAAGAAAAAAGCGGGGAAGCTGGCGGGGTGATTTACTGACGCAAGAATTAAGGTAATGCAAAACATTTAATTAAAAATAACTGACTGTGGTTTAAGTCGGTTAAAAGAAATTTTAACCGACCACTATTGAAATCTTCAACCTGTTTCAAGGCAAGAAATTAAGAGAAAAGAAACTTACACCATTCCAGCTCACTCCCAATAATGAACTAAGCCTTTTCGTCTTCTATCCGCAGTAGGGTTCACGAATACATCATCACCGAATACTTCGTTACACAACGATAAAGCTTTATTAAATCTATTCCGGTGCTCCTCAACCTCTTCATTCGATAAGGAGCTTTTCGCTTCCATATAATTGTCCAAAAAGCTCTTTAGATTGCTATCAAATCCATTAAGGTTTTTATCATCGGAGAATGCAAAATAACGAAGGACTTGTTCTTCAGGCTCCAAACCACTTTTAGCCTCTGTATTATCAGCTAGGCCAAATCGAGCAATGTCTGATACTTGTGCAAGCTCCGTAAGCAATGAATCCAAAGAGCCAGGGTAAATAGCATGGCGAATTTCTTGATCTGTCAGCGCAACTGCCCCTTGGTTCAGCCTAGAAAAAATCTCTCTAATTAGGCTTTTGGGGTTATCTTTCCTCAATACAATGCATCTGATAGTGGTTGTTTCAAGTTCTGTTTGAAGCGAACCGAGCTCAGAGAATTTTTTGCCTTCAAGCTCTTTAAAAATTGTCAGACCTTCCAGGGTGAATTCATCGTTGAAAAACCGGTTTATAGTTGTTAAACGCTGCAATCCATCTATTACTAGGTGTTTACCTTCCTCATCTTCAGCGAAATAGCATGAAGGTAGCGGAATTCTCATTAAGCAAGATTCTATAAACCTTGACGACCTCACCCAGCCATCTTTATCCCACTTATATTTTCTTTGAAACTCTGGATCCAACTTGAGCTTTGGCGGATTTGCATTGATCCTGCTGACTAACGTTTCAAACGGATAGTCAATAGGATAAAGGCTTAACATTTTATCTTCAGGTGAATCGCTCATATTTCCCTTCTTGCAAGACAATTAAATATTCTTGAACAACATTAACTAATTTTCTCTAACCTAGCACGCAAGCATGGATTTGCTCACATTTAAATAACAGCTTACTTAACGGTATGCCAAAATCCAGACAGGCTGTCTTTTTTTTATTCAACATGCCAATGTTGAATTCGTTCAACTTTCTGATAATAACATTTAACTGTAATTACCGGTCCACGAACCCCGGTTTATATGCAATAATTAGCTGTTCAAAAAAATCAAAAATTTAAACCGCTATAGCAGGAATGTTATCCCAGATTTTGCCTTCCAATTGTCGGCCATTGGCTTTTTTCGAACGCTTGACGCCATCTGCACCCCATGCGCCCCATTGTTTGAAAAAGAAATCAACATTGGCACGATCACATTGATCACGTAATTTTAGCGCCCATTCTTCTTTCATGGGGCGAGCACCAAAACCCGATTCACCACCCACAATCACCCAATGAATTCCCGACAATGGAATTCTGCCAAGGTCTTCTAACAAGGGTTCTATGGAAAGAAAACGAGTTTTGGCTTTTATCGCCTGCAAATCAGGAATACGGGGTTTGCCATATTTTTTATCTTCTACAGAAACACCCAGCCAGGCATTATCGGGTACGCTGCGTTGTGCAAAATACTCGCGCATATTGGCACTGCGCTTGGTAAGAATCTGGTAGGTGTGCCACGGCGTATCTTCGATAACTGCCATAACCTGATCAATAAATGTGATGGGCACCGCATCCTGAAACAAATCGCTCATGGAATTCACAAAGTACATGGTCGGTTTGCGGCGCTGGTAAGGTTGAGCCAGCCTTTCAGGCAGCAGGCTTAATTCAAAGCCATTTTCATAACCCGGTGCACCCATTGCCTGTAAACGGCGCGACATAGTTTCTGCATAACAGTGTTTGCAACCTGGAGAAACCTTGGTACATCCTGTCACAGGGTTCCAGGTTTGTTCTGTCCATTCGATTTTGCTCATGATTTCACCAGAGATAAATTCAGCCTTTACGATTGATTTCTTTCAAGGCATAAATTCCCTTTTTCTTTTTCGTAACGCCAAATGGATAAACGGTTTTTTCAACAATAAATTCTCGCTGATCTCCCAGTCGTAACTCATTAATCTCATCAGCTTGAGAGCGGTGATAATTGATGATAATTTTTTTCTCCGTATCAGGGCGATAAATTTCTATCTTGCTCCTTATAGATAGTAACTGTACTACGCCCATAAAACTTTCCGTTTCTAAAGCAGGCTCGCCAATATCATCCAAAATAGTCCTTATTCGAGTAATTTCAGATGGCTTGCCATGCCAACTATAATTATTACCTGGGCCTGACCAGTTAAATTCTGCGGCGATGTTTTGCCTATCAAGAATCTCCATTAACTTGGCCAACGATTTACATGCTGCGAGACCTACAGTATGAACGTGATCGAGAAACTCATCATTGCCTGATGTCAAAAGGCTAAATATATTTTTAAGCCCCTCTTCAAGCGCTGAATCTCCGGTAAGGTCAGGAGCAGTATTTCCCAATACTAACAACTGTGTAGAGCCGCTTTCAATTCCAGCCAAACGCAAATCAAGCAGATTTGAAAAATTATCATCAATTTTTTCTGCCTTGCCTTCTTTATCCCAAAAGCGCCAGGCGCTTTGTTCAAGCAAAGCATTAAGAGGCTCAATAATTTTCACCAACGATTTCAACCTTATTGTGCCTGTCATTTGGTTGCCCATCAGACGCAAACTCACTAATTCATGTGCACGTTCAGACTTTGCATGAAACAACTCTTTCTCAAGATCAAGACGACGTTTTTTCGATGAGTTGAAAAAAATCTTGTCGACCAGTGGCTCAGAAGAAGTCGCAAGGGCGGCCTCATCTCGATCATACATTCTTTTTACAACTTTAAGCTCAGCTTCCAATTCTGCAATATAATTTGGATTCATAATTTAATTACCGGAATACCTTTCCTGTTTTGTAAATCAGGGTTTTTAGAGAATAATTCTTCATAATATTTTCTATCACCAATATTACTCGATTCAATAACATAAAAATCACAACTCCATTTCGCTCGGGTTAACTCCCGTTCACTGGACAAGGCATCCAGTTCCCCTAAATTATCTTCGCTCATTGCCGACAAGATAATTTTTGGCATGACGAGTAAAACATCATAATCCATGGGAGTTGGGTTTCTAGTGGAAAATGAACCATTTATCCATATTTCTCCCTTTACACCCAATTCTTGTAATTTATGAATGAAGAGCCGCAACTGTGAAGCCAGCATTTTTCTTCTTGGGGTAACGTTAATTCCTAGAAAAATACTTTCAATTTCAATAAGTTGTATTTCTTTAAAGCCCGCCTCAAAAAGCGCGGGATAAGACGGTTTGTTTTGTCTGCTAGCCATATAGTGTTACCCAACAGAAATATCTGTATATATAAACAGTATTGGTTATTTAGCCAGTATTTTTGGATATTTTCAACTAAACTGTAGGCTTTTCTTTTTTAGATTTCTTAACCTTCTCCACCGGCAACAAGCTCGTATATTTCTGGTACAACTCAAACAAAAATGCCACGCGCTCGGCTTCGGTTTTGAAAGTTGTTTTGCCGTAGGCGGTATCTACCGCTTTATCCAATGTTTGGTGGGCTTTCAGCAATACGGGCGGCATGGTG
>CAZTZY010000115.1:0-7255 GCA_964617765.1 uncultured Spongiibacteraceae bacterium | reverse complement strand
CAAAGTTCCATTTGGCTTATTTTTTATTTTTATTAGGGCGTACATTATTTCATAATGGACGACTTAAATATAGCTCAGCCCCTAGAATGACATTTTTGGATAAAATTATGTTGTATTGGTTGTTGGTTAAAGCGGCAACTGCACATCGCCGAACGTTTGAATATTATTCAAAGCTTAATGCTGCTGAGCAATGGAGACCACTTTTAACTGACCTTGGATGGAAAACATGGCGTTCTACTTTTGGGCCTTGGATCGGGTCTGACTGGACCAATGTTTCGCTTCACCAAGTAGGACAATTTTTCCGGAAAAATTTTATTTCAGGCATGACCCATAAGCATAAGGCAGATGACCAAGGCCCTGCTTGGGTGCATGATTCATCCCAGGGTTGGTTGCTTTTGCGAGGGCCAAGTAACGAATGTTGGTTCAACAAATGGGTTGCCTATTTAGAAGAAGAGGGAGTTAAGTTTTTTTGGGAACAATCGCTGTTTAGATTTGATTTTGATGGAAAAAATATTACAGCAGCCTATTTGGAGTCGGGTATAGAGGTTAAGGCCGATGTGTATGTTTTAGCAATCAACCCATTTGCTACATCTGATATTTTGAAAAGGACGCCTGAACTTGCTTGTCAAGATCAGTTATGTTTATTTGAACCACTTGTGCAAGATGGCCCGCATACCCAAGTGTCATTTCGGATAGGGTTCTCGGACACTATTGTATGGCATCAAAAGCGAAGTGCTGTAATTATTACCGATTCTGAGTTTAATCTAACGCTCTTTGCACAAGAACAAGTATGGTCAGATTCTGTTGGCCTTGGGCCGGGTATTAAATCATTATGGACAGGAACGGCGTGTGTAGCAACCCTGCCAGGGCCAGTTTATGGATTGCCACTTGTGGAGTGTACTAAGGAACAATTTATAGAAGAAGTTTTGGCGCAATTGTATAATTGTCAGGGGTTGGATTTTCTGATAAAAGCGGCTAATGATGGCCATGGACTCGATCATTTTCCTATTGTGGAAATTGAAGTCTGGCATGAATGGTTATTTAGTCAAACAGGAATTAAACCAAAACAACCGAAATGGGTAAATACAACGAATACCGAATCATATCTACCAACTCAGGCTACACAAGTACCCAACCTTTTGCTGGCAGGAGCACACACTAAAACAACAACGGATCTTTGGAGTATTGAAGCAGCAGTGGAAAGTGGTCGGCTAGCGGTGCGTTCTATCGAGCCAAGCGTTAAGGTTATTTCTGCCTATTATCCATGGTATTTGCGTGCTATCAGTTTTTTAGATGACCTTCTTTTTGCGATGGGTGCCCCTCACATTATTGATTGCCTATTAATTACCTGTGTTTTGATAGCTGTAGTGGTTTAATATAAATGGTAACTTTAATAAGTAGCGGATTCAACTTCGAAGTGCGACACCCTTTTAACAGTAGAATACTTCTTGGGGTGTTCTGTACCCAAGCGTTTTTCTCGGCCTATTATTCAATCTTTTCTCAATCAACCTCATATCCTCATCAGTCAATTGTCTGAAATCAAACGATTTTAGTATGTCATGCGTTGATTTAAATCCGGCAAGGGCAGCGATAGCCGATGATATGGTCACATCAGATTACACGTCAATTCAGTCGCGTATTCAACAAGTTCAGGTCGAGGCCAAACTGATACAAACACATGAAAATAATAAGCCGCGTTTAATGCCCTTTATCGAAAATGAAAACGAAAGAAAAATATTTTCAGCATTACCCATTGACCTGTAAGATTATATTGACCTGGTCGACTGGACGGGCCGTTGTGTGCGAGAAGACAAACGAGGAGTTATAACGTAACATCAACCAAAAGTGTTAGCTATACTGAGCTTGAAACAGAAGCAATAGCTGACGGAAAAAATATGGACACCCACTCGCTAAAATTCCTCAAATAAAAAACTAACTCTGGGACACCCTGAAGTTCCCCGGTTTAGGTGTTATTTAGTGCTTTAGTCTTTTACGGCTGTTAACAACGGCAATACTTCTTGCAGGGTTGACACCGCTATGATGCCGGCAGGACAAAGATCGCCATAACGATTAAACCATATCGCATCAATGCCGGCATTTAACGCGCCTTCAACATCATTCTGCAGTGAGTCACCTATCATCAACAGTGTTGATTTGGGTGCATTTATTCGAGTAACTACTTCCGTAAAATATTCAATTGAAGGCTTTTTAAAACCGATTTCCTGAAAACAAAAGATATCACTGATAAATATATCCAGCCCAACACGTTGCAAGGCTTGTCGAATTTGCAGGGCAGAAGATTCATTGGCGTTGGTGGCGATATAACACTTGCCTTGTTGTGCAAGGGCTCGCAACAATTCCAGCGCACCGGGAATGGTTTTTACTTCATACCATGAAACCATCGGCCCGGTTTGATTGGGCAAATCTTCCATCAGGGTATTACCCCAATCGAAAAGGAAATGTGAATAAATCATGGCTATAGGTAAACGCGAATCAAACCTGATTTAAACAGTCGCATATAACGCATACTTGATGGAGTTTTTGCCTTCGCTTTTTACGGAATACATCAAGTCATCGACTTTTCTTAACAGGTTATCCGGTGTAGGTGGCGGGGCATTACAGACTAGTGCGCCCATGCTAAAAGTTATGGGCCATTGGTTTTTTGTCATTTCGGCCAGCAGGCTTGCCTGTAATTTGGATAAAGTAATGTGTGCCTGGGCTTCATCGGTTTCCGGCAGCAACAATCCAAATTCATCACCACCTAACCTTGCCACTATATCAGGTTTGCGTAAATGCGTTTTCGCTGCTTCCACAACAGTGCGTAATACTTGGTCGCCGGCTGAATGGCCCAGTGTGTCATTTACGGTTTTAAAATTATCCAGGTCTATATAAACCAGCGTGAAGGTGCGTTCATAACGTTCATAGCGGTCAATTTCCTGTTGCATCAAATCGTAAAATGAACGCGAGTTGAATGCGCCGGTTAAAAAGTCTGTGCGTGATAAGGTTTGTTCAAGTTCAAGTGCAGTTTTCAATTTGGATAACAACACGGCGATAATCAGGAAAAAGCAAAAACGGATCAGGGAATTCCATGCAAAAATCGCCGGGTGTGAATAGGGGTGATAAGAATAGAAGTCGGCAAGAAACCAGACAATGGCCGACATTGCCGAAAATATAACGCCCTGACGATACCCGCACAGCCATGCCATTAACGACACAGGTAAAACGTAGAAGAGAGAAAATGCGAGTTCATAACCCGTACAAAAATCTATAAAACCAACAAGGACCAATAATAACAAACCCAGTGCCAACTTGAAGTTATTGGATTTCAGTTCAAGTGTTTGTATCAGTTTCATGTGTTTTACCCAATTTTTATTTTAAAAAACAATGAGTTGAAATTTTTCGGTACTATCAGGTTTTGTATGGAACTGGAATAAGCCTGATGCGGTTATCTTTTGATTATATCTATAAAATCCGATTTTCCTATCGAAGCCCTGAATAACGCCTTTTTGTTATTCTGAAACCATTTGTTTCGCTCAAGGTAATCTCCATGAAGAATCCCATTAATACATATGGCTGGATTTATCACTTGCTTCAAAATGACTGTTATTCAAGGGTTGTTTAAATGCTGTTCGATAGCCAGCAAGGCTTCCAGGCCTCCCAGGGCCAAACCCAAACCCAGATGTGAATTAATCTGTGCTTCGCGTAAATTGATGCGAATTATTTTCCCCCTATACTTTTCAGCGGCTCTCTCGCCAAACGAGCGTACCGAAGGTATTGCAGTGCCTGCGCCAATCTCGATAACAACAGGTTTTTTTGCCGTAGCCAGCCATTGGTTCAGTTTTTCAGATTGATGATCGGATCGTTGTTCATTCCAGTACCAGTCACCGAACATCAGTATGTTAGGTCGTGCCAATGCACCGCAGTGCTTGCATGATGGAGGAGTATTTTTCAGCAAACAAAGTTCTGTATCCACCTGCGGATAAAAATCATCAGCTGGCCAAATGTCATTACAACAGGGTGTTAAACATTGCAAATGGTGAATAGAACCATGGCATTCATAAATACGCGCCTCATCAAATCCGGCTTTTTGAAAATGCCCGTCAACATTGCTGGTAAACACGAAGTAGCCGCCGCGCATTTTATCAGCCCATTTTTTTAGCAAGCCAAACCCCGCGTTTGGCGGTAATTCACGGTACATGGCCAGGCGATGCCCATAAAATCCCCATGCGCGTGCAGGGTTTTCTATAAAGGCATCAGGGCAGGCAATCTGTTGAAAATTCAATCGCGCACGAGCCAGTGCCGGGTAAGTATTCCAGAATCCTTCCTTGCCGCGAAAATCCGGCATGCCGGAATCAACACCCATGCCAGCACCCGCAGTGATGATGAGGCTGTCTGCTTCGCGAATCAGTTCAGCGCACTTTTCTATTAATGTTTCCGTGGCGCTATCCATAAACTATTGGCCATGATGTGTTAACCATGATCCGAAATTTTACTGACCACAATAAAACCACGGGTTTGCCGGGATGAGCTATCTACGGTATTCATTGCACTCCACAGTACATCAGCAGAAACCCATACCGGAGGAAACTTATAGGCTGCCACATCAAGAATTAAAAATCGGTCGGTAGCGGCATTATACCCGGCGATGGGAGAAATGTGTCCAGTCTTGCCCTGGCCTAACACGGCACGCTGATAATTGACCATTAAAAAATCGCCGGGAGTTTGCAGGTTTTGTTTGGCTATCAAGCGAAATGTTTTGAGATTGTATTCAGAGGCAGGATATATTGCCGCTTCTACGCCATGAGCATGCAGCAATTCACCGAGTTGTTCCAATGTCATACCACCCAACGTAACGGACATATCACTGCGCACCTCGCTGGCTGCGTCAGTAAAAAAACTGGATTGGGTAAAGTGATTTTCAGGTGCAAACAAGGCATTAAGTACAATTACCGAACTGGCTACGCCACAAAAAGCGCGTCTTGATTGTGATTCAAAATGTTGCATCAATAGCGGATAGTCAGCAATAAAATGACTTTCAGCCAGCAATTGCTTTCCGGCAGAAGAGTGTAATGATACCAGGCTATCAGGCAGGGTAAGCGGGTTAGTAGAAGGTGTACTAAAGGCAGAGAAGGTAAAATTGCCGATGAACAAAACCGCAATAACAAAAAGCAACAGGCTTGATAATTTAACAATTTTTTTCATGTGGGTTACTTATGGTATTAATGATATTGCCAATAAAATAGGTGTGAAAAATATCACAACTTGTTATGTACACTTATTTGTCTTTCTCATTTCCAAAAAAACCAAAGTCAAAATAATGTCTTTTGTCCTTAACTAAGCATGTTCCTACCGCGCCTTTTTCGCATTCTCGAACTGGAATCGTATTGTGCTGATCTAGTTCATGTAATGCCCCAAAATAGATTGAATATGTAAGTTCATCAAACTGAATTGCCATCCAGTGTGCCTCAGCGTCATATTCTAATTCAGCAGCCTGTGCATTTTTGTAAGCATTATTGCCTAAATTATAGTGGGCGTTTAATGAATTGTTTTTCTGATATTTATTTCGCGCTTTTATGCTAATAATATATTTTTGTTTTTCTTTTCTGCATATAAATCGGCATATGGGTAGTTCATTTTTTTGTCATTAAGATTAACAATTCTTTCAAATGAATTATCTACCAACGCCTTGATGCCGAATAGCTCCCCTAGTTCCCCAAGAGACTTTTTTCTTAATGCTTCCTTTTTTTCTACATCATTAGACATTATTGTGCCTTTTAGTATGGATCTATTTTTATTGTTTAAGCTAAGCTTTGCAAAGAATATTTTCAATTAAAGTCGTTAGATTTCTCACTGTGTTCGAAATGACATGGCGGATTCAATCGCAAAGTACACAAGCATTTATTCAGGTATGCCATTGCCACATTCATTTTTTAATTCAAATCAGTCGCTTACCGATTTACTGTATCTGCACTTTCTTTTCCCGATCAAACCACATCAATAACGGCGGCAGCAGGAATAAATCCATGACCAGCGCCGCGAACAATATGACCGACGTCAAAATACCCAGGTTCATATTCGGTATAAAGCTGGAGAAACCCAGCAAGCCAAAACCAATGGCGAGCACGGCGGTGGTAATCAACAAGGCTGAGCCAATCTGTTCAAAGGTATAGAGCACAGCATTTTCGCTGTTCATATTCAGTGTTTTTCGGGCATAGAGATATTTGCTGAGCAAATGAATGGTGTCATCTACCACAATACCAATGGTTAAACACATGATCACCATCTGGCTAAGATCAAGATTGCCGCTATACATGGCCCAAAATCCGTAACCGATGGCGGAGGGCAGCAGGTTCGGGATCAGGCTGATCAGGCCATAGCGTATCGATTTAAAAGTAATGATCAAAGTGATGGAAATAAACAGTAACGCCATCAGGTCGCCCTGGATGCTGCTGGTTAATACCGGTTCGCCGAGATACGCCCACATCACCGATAAACTGGTGCCTTCATCAAACATATAAACCGGCAGGGTGGTTTTGATTTTCTCGGCAAAACGTTGCTGCATATTCATCATGTTTTTTGAATCCATGCTGGGCAGCGAAACAATCAGGCGCGTGGCTGTTTGATCGGGCAATACCATGTAATTGAGTTCATTTTCGCTACTCTGCGCCACATCAAGCAGTAATAAATATTGCGCGGCTTCTTCCTGGGTATCGGGTATGCGGTAATAAGCCGGGTCGTTATTGTGCATGGTCTGGTTCATGCGTTTGAGGGTGTCGGTGTACACATACACGCTGCGTACATCGGGTTGCTGCCTTAGCCATTGCGTGAAATTATCCAGTGACTGCAGGTATTCGGGATTAGAAATACTGCCCCCAGGTTGCGCATTAAACGAATACTCTATGTTGTACAGGCCACCAAAATAATGGTCGATCTTTTCATTATCCATCCTGAAAGTAGAAGACGGTTTCAGGTTTTCAGTAAAGCGGTCGTTAATGGTATTCAGCGGTACAAGGCAGGTCATGATGGTGGAAAAGGCCAGCATCGTTATCAGTAGTATTTTGCGATAACGCACCACCCATTGGCCCAGTTTTAACATGTTCATACTATTGGCGCGTGATTGGGTTTGCGGTTTTAACGGCAGGATAAATACCAGCAAAGGCAGCAGGGTGAGGGTGAGCAGGTAGGCAATGATAACCCCCACCGCAGTGATATTACCGAGATCATGGGCAGGCGGCATGCTGGAAAAATTCATGCT
>CAZTZY010000114.1:0-7354 GCA_964617765.1 uncultured Spongiibacteraceae bacterium | reverse complement strand
CTCAAGCAGTAACTCTGGCAAAACCTTTCTAGCCTATAAACTCGTCGCAATTCCAGGGCTATGTTCTGCCTCTATACAAAATGGGTTTCTAAAAAATGTCATCTATCTCAAACACACATAACCAGGCGCTCAACGTGACAGCCCATTCGGCGCATTTGCTTCGCAAATTGTATTGCGCCTCATGGTTCACTTCGCACGCTATGCGTGCTACGTTCTGCCCGTTAGCGCAGCGTTGAGCCTGTAGAAAAACCTGTGGATAAAAATAGTTAGAAAAATAATCTGCCTGAGATTAAATAATACAGATATTTTAAGCTTTAACTACTCCCCCATTTACGTAGAAGCATGAAAAATGTATAAATAACGAACAAATTATATGTTTGTTTGAAAAGCGAATCCTAACCGAAGTTTTTCTACAGCCTCGTTAGGCTAAAATATTGGTGTAAACAAACACCCAAGTTTTGGATCTAATTAACGTTAGCCTCTCAACTAACCAGTATGTTGCCCTAGTGTGGCGACCAATTTCAAACTTGGAGAATTTTATGACAACCGATCTTTGGATGCTCGTAGCAACCACATTACTTTGCCTCTGCATTCCCTTCATCTATGGAACTGGCCGCTTCATGCAGCCTAGAGGCTTTCAATGGGCAGCGGGAAATCGAGAAACTGAACTGAATGTCCCTAAATGGACCAAACGCGCCGTTCAAGCTCACTCAAATTTCATTGAAAACCTTGCGCCCTTTGCCATCTTGATTCTCGTCGCACATGTCTCTGGTAAGGCAAACGCTGAAACCGCCCTTGGAGCAACAATCTTCTTTTGGGGCCGCGTTACTCACCTTATCGTTTATGTCCTTGGCATTCCCTACCTGCGCACCCTGTCATGGTTTGGTGCTTGGGTTGGTGGCGCTATGATACTTGTCCAACTAATCAAATAGGCTTGTCACAATGCTCAAGCCACACTCTATGTGCAACAGCCTAACCAGGTGCTCAAGCGGACAGCAACATGCTTGCGCATGTTGTGCCCTTGCTTCGCGGCGGCTGTCGGCTTATCACGGCGTTATGCATTAGTATTTATCAAGAATTTTTTCTTTTGAATTTTACACACTTTTCAGAACTTCGGTTTTGTCACCGCGCTGCATGTGAAATTTTCTTGAGCCCCCATACTCAATCCTTCACGAGACCACCACTCAAAACCCCTTCCGGATAGCCTATCGATAGTCCCCGACCAATGCATAGGCACTGGTATCTGGAGGCCTGTGTCCATCAAATCGGCAGCCCAGACGATGGCATTGTCACTTATCTGTGCGTTTGGAGCTATCCTGTTTGTGTAAGCTTGGCCGCTCGGCCCAAGTTCTTCAACCAGTTTGGTATCAAAGTTGATTCGGAAAGTGTGGGTTTGTGAAGAATTGTCGACAATACAACTCAGGATAACCGACTCGGCGAGTGCTGATGGAACCGTAACAATAGACGCAATCGCAACAGCCGCAGAAATACTCGCTTGAACTAATTTAGATTTCGGTGTCATTCGTTCTCTCCTTTGATGGATATTGGCTGTTTTGAAGCATTTTAACTATACGCCTATTTTCTGCAAAACCACCCAAGATTTTTCATTCAAGATGGCCGTTTCTGACACTAGACTCACCGCTTAGGCGGAATAACTTCCATCAACACGAGTATAAATAGGAGTATTTTCTATCATTCTTATAAAGAATATCATTTAATTCAATTGGTTAGTTTATGTAAAGCGATTAAGGGAAGATATATGCTGTTTGCATACTTGATAGTGGTAAAGAGGCTATTGTAACTCCAGCCTCTACTTTAAATGCAAAAGTTGGCGACCGCATTAAAGCAAAGGTAGATAAATCTTGGTTAAAATAAAAAGTCCCATTAACAAACCGCTGGCGCTGTGGACGCGTTTCGCGCGCCGCACAGCGGGTCGTTGAGTCTGTAGAAAATCCTGTAGATAAAAACCGTTAGAAAAATAATCGGCCTGAGATTACATAATACAGTTATTTTCAACCATAATTGTTCAGCCATTTACGTACAAGCACGAAAATTCTATAAATAATCAAAAAAAATATTACTTCTTGAAAATTTAGAACTAAAGGAAGTTTTTTTACAGTCTCGTTAAATTCCAGTGATAGCAAAATCCAGAGCTGAGATAATTTCATCTCTAAAATGTGCCAAAGAACCAATAGGATCTTTCAGTAAATTTTTTGGCATTGCGGCAATTTGAGGCACCAGCAATAAAAGCTTTTCATTATAAAACTTTATTTCAGGTGTTAGATTTTTCATGGATTCGTTTTTAAATTTTTCAGCTTTACCAAGTGGTATTACTATGCGAGTTGCAATGTCTTCAAGTAACGGCTGTTGTATATCAACAATGTACGGGAACTCCCCTTTTGTTTTTGCACTCGGATTTTCATACACATCAAATTGCGCCATCTATCAAAAGCACCTGTATTCATCGCCAAAACAACCTTGCTCATCCACAAAATCATTGTAGGCTTTTATGGCATTCTTGTTTTCTTTCAACCATTTTTCAGCCTCAAATTTAGCCAGCTTTTCTTTCAATGCTTGCTCAAGTGTTGCCGATAAATTAATGTTTAATGCCTTTGATTTTTTCAGTAAGTCACTGTTTACACTAAGATTTGTCGGTTTCTTAGGTGCTTCAATGTCATAGTTAACTTGCATAGCCACATCCTCATATACATTTAATAAAAACTATGCGCACAGAAATGCGCATTGTCAAGCATTTAACAATTTTCCAAGCTCATTCGCTGCGCTCACTGGACTGATGTGTAAATAGGTTGTCGATTGCGAATTTACCTAAAAGAAGATATAGATAATAAGTTCGCTAAGGCAATTAGTATCATTGAGAGTGACGAAATTGACGCTAAAATGCCTGGCATAATTGTTGGTGGCTTATCTCTGGCGATTGATTCTCGAATCCAGCAATTAAAAAATGGCCAAGGCTCATTTAACTCACGAGAAGTTGAAATTTGCATAATGTTTCTAAATGCTTTGTAGCAAAAATCAATAGCTCAAATCTTGATACACTAAAAAACGAAATTGTTACAGCCTATAAAGCATATGCAACTAATCTTTAAATATAAAACTTATAACAAGGTGTTAGCCAATTTAAAATATCAGGTCAATGAATATGATTAATGATGTATTACAATTTTGGCTTGAAGAAATTGACCCGAAAATGTGGTGGGTGGCGGATTCAGATTTTGATAACCACATTAAAGACAAGTTTCTCAATCTGGTGAATCAAGCTTCAAAAGGCGAATTATATCCCTGGCGCAAAGTGCCTAAAGGTCGCCTGGCCGAGATTATTTTATTGGACCAGTTCTCCAGAAACATTTTCCGCAATACGCCCAATGCCTTTGCCAACGACCATGTTGCATTAGTGTTAGCGCAAGAAGCCGTTGCAGCTAATACCCCTGATGTATTATCGAAAACTGAATGCGGGTTTCTTTTACTTCCGTATATGCACAGTGAATCAAAAATCATTCACGCCGCGGCAGAATCACTTTATCGGGAATATACCGCATCGTATAATTATGAATATGAACTTAAACATAAAGCGATCATCGATCGTTTTGGTCGATACCCGCATAGAAATGTCATTTTAGGCCGTGAATCAAGCCTGGATGAAATTGAATTTTTAAAACAACCGGGCTCGAGTTTTTAACAGTGATATATTTTATTTCACTATTAAGCGCTAAGCTGTTTTCAAAAATATTTTTTCATTACGAGCCAGGTTGTGCACAACTTTCTATTGAATGGATGTTAGGCTGTTTTGATTGGCCTTGAAACCCATTCTGTTAAATTGCGCCATTTCTGGCTATAGATGCTATTAATCGTTATTTAATTTCGTTTAATACAGCCTGGCATCGAGATTTTTAGCTATCTCGATACTGCAACGGGTGATTCTGGCGCCACGATTGCGGCATGATAACAGGGCAATCCTTTGCTTTTGGCAACAATCATGATCCTGACTTCAATGAGCACCCTTTAGGTAACTTCTCTTTAACTGTCATTCAGTGGGTACTTATTTACGTTGTTTAATAGCAAAGTTGTCAATTAGCTACTTTGTTAAAATTGCTGCTGGCTGCTACTATTGTACTCACTGCTGTTAATGCAGGACAGACCTAACCTAACATGTTGCATTATGCCACCAGCATTATGGATGGTTCGTGAGTTATGGTTTGGGTTTGTTTTTATATTGGTTAATTTCAAGTGCTTTTCTGTTATTCATAGCTTCATTTTTCGTTAACGCTACGCAATTTTAAAAACGTCAGGAGATAGCGAAATCATGTCCATCATTGACAAAATAAAAGGCGATCATGCGCCCCTCCCACCACAACCTGCAGCTAAAACCATTGCTTTTGCATGGCTTGGCGGGTTTCTGGCAATTGCTGTTGTGGCAGGGCTTACCGACATGCTTTCTATTTCTTTAACACTGGGTTCTTTTGGTGCTTCATGTGTTCTGGTATTTGGTTATCCTGATGTTCCTTTCTCCCAACCCAGAAATGTTATTGCCGGTCACTTTCTCAGTTCATTAATTGGCCTGGTGTTTTTATCTGCTTTTGGTTTTCATTGGTGGGCTTTGGCTCTGTCTGTTGCAACGGCTATTGCCGTAATGATGTTTACACGTACTGTACATCCGCCTGCGGGCTCAAATCCTGTTATTGTGTTTCTTACACAGCCTGCCTGGCAATTTTTGCTTTACCCGACTTTGTTAGGCGCACTATTATTGGTTTTAGTGGCGTTAATTTATAATAATGTAACCCGTGATTCCCGATACCCTAAATATTGGTAATATTATGTAACATACTTTATTCATTTATCGCCCTGTTTAACCATTCGCACGCTCATGCCCTTTTCTGTTAGCTGCTTTCGCCATTTTTGATATGAGGTAATTATGTTAGAACTCAGGCCCAATTGTGAATGTTGCAACAAAGATCTTCCTCCCGAATCTACCGAAGCGGTTATTTGCACTTTTGAATGTACTTTTTGCACAGCGTGTGCTGATTCGGTTTTACATTTCCAGTGCCCCAATTGCAATGGCAACCTGGTAAGTCGCCCGATCAGGCCATTGGCTATGCTACAAAAATATCCCGCATCGACCAGGCGTGTTCTTAAAGAGTCGGGTTGTCTTTAATGCTTATTGGCTGCTCTTTTCACTTTTATTTTTCAGGCTCTCCATGAATGACGATAATTTATTTTTACAGATTATAGATGCCACCCCGCTTGTTTCGATTGATCTCGTTCTTGAAGATTCTCAAGGCCGGGTATTATTGGGCCATCGCATTAACCGGCCTGCCCAGGGTTATTGGTTTGTACCTGGCGGCAGAATAAGGAAAAACGAAACCCGGACTGAGGCCTTGCATAGAATATCTTTCACTGAATTGGGCATTAGGCTTAACCTTTCCGATGCACGATTGATTGGCGCATTTGACCATATTTACCCTGATAACTTTTTTGGCGTAATGGGTATTAATACCCATTACGTTGTATTGGCTTACCATTTTTTTATAGCTGATGATGTTGTGATCAAGCCGGATAATCAACATTCAGGAATACAATGGTGGAACAAGGATGATTTACTGGCTGATTCCAGTGTACATGAAAATACAAAGGCCTATTTTATCGGCATCTAAACTTTCAGGCAGGTTGTCTTTACATTGAACAATACATCAGATAACACTTCGGGTATGGGGAAAGGTTCTGACATACCGGAATGCATTCAGGGCTGGAACTGGGGTGCATTTTTACTTAACTGGATATGGGCGATATTCAATAAAACCTGGATTGGCCTTCTGTGTCTTATTCCTTATCTGGGTATTTTTATGCTGGTTTATCTGGGCATTTATGGCAATAAACTTGCCTGGCAAAACAAACGCTGGGCGTCTATTGAAGAATTCCAGCGCATTCAAAAGCTGTGGGCAATCGCGGGCTTACTGGTCAATATTGCTTTTATTACTGGCGCGTTCATTTTTTTAAAATTCATCAACATTCATTTAATGACGCGTTAGTGGTTTTGATTTCTATGCCCTCTTGGCATGAATGCTTGTTTTTCTTGCGCCCATAAAAAAGGCACCCGCTGGCGCCTTGTTTTTAGCTATCCCTCAATAGGGAATAAGTCGTCCGTAATAAAGCGCTCCGCCATCCGCATAAACATTCATTTCATAAATGGTATTGTTCAATGCGACTAACTCATACACTATGCCTGTACTCAATTGTTTCCAGGTATAAACTATGGGTGTTGGGTCGAGCGGATCAATAACGGTAGTAAAGGTGTTGCTGACTGTGTAGTAAGAGTTGGTGAGGCGTAATTGGCCATTGGAACAGAATGTCACTAACACCGCTTCATTATTAGCGAAGGGAGCGGCGGCATCTGATGATTCAAAGTACATATTCACGCTTCTTCCGGCTATTTCAACAGGCAATGTGCTGGGCACATCATCTACACAACCACTGAAATTACTGCCGTCGTCAATATTGGTAAGGTCGATGGTCAAATTAATCGCCGGGTATGAACCGACTGCGCTGACCAGTTCAGGAGCGCCATATAACGTTGCCATGTTGTTTTGTGCAGTACTGAGATCAGCAGCAAAAGTAGCCGGATTATACGGTGTTGAGACAGGGGTAGCGCCATTGAGACCATCAATGACACCATCAAGAATATCACTGCCCAGGGCATTCATCATTGCCAGCGCTGGCAAGGAATCGGCAGCACCCATCTGCGAAAACGCTGCGAGGTGCAGGGCATATCGGTCTGCTTCTGTATCGAGCAGCGGGTTGGTAAGAATGTTGGCGACAAATTCACTGCCAATAATAGTTACCGGCTGGGTAATGCTGTTCAATTCAGGTGCCAGGGCTGCACGTACCCGTTCATTCAATTTATTGACTTCATTGACGGTAAGAGGAAACAAGCCTTGATTGAAGGCAATACGATAGGCCAATTCTGTAAGTGGGGTGACGGCGTAGCTGCCGTAAGGCGTAGCAACCAGGGCATGCATGCTGTAACCCGCAGGAAAGCTGACTTCCATTTGCAAATATTCATCATAGTAGGTGGCGCTGCTGCTACCCAGCACCGTAATAACTGCAGGGCCTGTAGAAACGCCAGGGTAGATACCCATAATGCCTCTGGTACCGGTATTGCCTTTGCCAACCTGGGTTCTGCCGTCGGCCGCATAGATTCTTACCTGGGCATTTTTTATAAAACCTAATGAAGGTGAAACACTTAAACGGGCATTGTTGGAATCTACCGTTTTATCACATCCTGAAAGCATGAATAACACGCAAGCTATCGCAACTGATAGTGGCTTCTTACAGTGCATAT
>CAZTZY010000113.1:0-7591 GCA_964617765.1 uncultured Spongiibacteraceae bacterium | reverse complement strand
CACGCATACTCACCTTTGCTTTATTCCTATTTTTCTGGGGATTCTTGATGACGATTATGTGCTAATTGCATGGTTGGCAGCATACACTTTGGTAACTGCATTCGAACCGATTGATTCATAATCAATTCACGACCATAAGGCCAAACATGATAGCTGGCGTTTTTCAAACAAAACTCATTAATTGCCGCTTCTTCCAACTCATTTGCCATTTCGTATTCAGCAATAAATTCAGCTTCTATAATTGCACTAACATCTTCATCAGGATTTTCACTTATGGCCGATACCCAACGTGCGCCTAAAACAATGTAAACACGTAACAGCATTAAACCATCTTCATCTTCTAGCTTTACTATTTCTGATTTTGTTACGAGATGCATAAATTGCACCTGTAGACTATTAGGATCAGTATATTTAGGATCGAAGCCATCACTACAGTCACATTTCATTTGACGCAAATAAACATCTCTAATCGTCAAGGCATCAATAGCACTTTGTAAGTGAGCATTCATCTTGAAGCATATATCCTTTCATCATTTGAAGCGGATGATGTTTTCACAATAGTAAGACGATTCTTCTTAACAGATTTTGATGATGAAACAATTTCTGGGGTATACCATTGAACATTTAATGTATGTGACTCTCTTGCATTTGCATACCCAGAAAAATAACTCAACAAGCTCACTAAATGCTGATTCAAACTAACACCTTCTTGATCAGCAAAAGTTGCCAATGATTTATGTAAAGTTTTTGGCAACCGAAGTGTTACTCGACCACTATAATCATCGACTGGAATAATAGGTAAAGGCATTTCTTTACCCTGCTCACTCAAGGCTTGCGCAGTAATCTCTATCGTATCTATAGCTAAAGCATAAGCCTCTTCATAGGAATCTGCATATTCGGCAACATCAGGCAACTCCGTAACTCGCGCTTCAAAACAAGTTTCACCCTCAAACACACCTTTACGAATAATAATGTTATAAGTTGTTGCATCTATCATGATTTTTCTCCTAGAAATTCCTCAAGCTCGTCGTTGTATTGCTTGAGTATATTTACAATTTTACTGATATAACTGGGTTTTATTTCTGGATTTTTGCCATGACCACAGTTGAATGAGCTGCTATAAAACGATGGTAAACCTGCATGAACAAATATTTTATGGCCACCTTTGCTTCCATCTCTCACTTCAAAACCCAACCCTTCCAGAATTCGCTTTACATCATCACAGCACAAGTTTGTCTTATGAGCCTGCAATTGCTTTTTCACATCTTCTATTTGGAGTTTAGCACTCATATTGACACCATATATAGTGTCATAACATTAAATTTCATATAATCCTTAAATAAAATCTCATTTCTTTGGGGCATTGGATTCTAGATCATTCAACAAGTTAATGAACGGCCTCTAGGTTAACGCGGAGGTTTTATATTTGATAGCCATGCAAAATAATTCTCTTAGCTTTTTAAAACAGCCCATGCATCTTGCCTGAAATGGTATCTAAAGAACGGCCTAGCACACCATAAATTTTGTTGTTATATATTAAATAAATCAATGTAATATATTGATTATATTAACTTGTCGATTGCGGCCACTGGTACCAAACGATAAAGCCTTGGCAAATGCCAGGGCTTTTTTGTTTTAGGTAAATCCGTTCTATATTCATGACTTCAAAATACTCACCTACTTTCACGCTTGACAAAAACCGTATAAGAAACACACACTGCCTGTATGTTATTTTTTCTTGAGCCGTACAAAAACAGCACGTCAACTATATACAGCAATACAGCAGGCGTTTATGCACAACAAGAATTACCCAATTAATAAACAACAGCGCCCCGTCCAGTATTTCAGTGATGACTATTTAAAGTACTGCCAAACTCTGTCCAAAGAACAAATCCTGCAATTCCTGGAAGACTTCAAACTATTACAGCAAGCCGAGCGCTTCAAAACACCAGCGCCGAAAGCCGATTAACCCCTAATCCATTTGGCTGATTGCACTTATAACAGTTAACGCTTACACTCGAAACTTTACACATACAATAAAAATGTAAAGACATAATACCAACCACTATTATAGGGAAACTATCATGCATCTCGGCTTTAGCTCCATGAACACCGTGAAAGACCCAAACCCCGCTGTTTTAGCCAAAACGCTGGAACTGGCCGGTTTTGAATCACTCTGGTATGGCGAACACAGCCATATCCCGATGTCGCGCAAAACGCCTTATCCACCGGGCGGTGATTTGCCTGAGCCTTATAAAGAGATGATGGACCCTTACCTGTCATTGATGCTGGCAGCCTCGGCCACCAGCAAACTGAAAATCGGAACCGGTATTGCCCTGTTAATGGAGCGCGAACTGTTCTCGCAAGCCAAAACCATCGCCACACTTGATCGCCTCAGCGATGGCCGTGTGATGATCGGTACCGGCGTGGGCTGGAATGAAGAAGAATTCACCAACGCCACCAGCCTGCCATGGAAGCGCCGTTACCAGGCACTAAAAGAACTGGTTGCTGCTACCCGTGTGTTATTCCAGGACAGCGCGCCTGAGTATCATGGTGAGTTGATCAATTTTGACAAAGTCTGGTTCGAACCCAAACCGGTACAACCGAAAGGCCCAAAATTCACCTTCGGCGCAATGGGTCCGTTAGGCGTTAAACATGCCGCAGAATGGGCAGATGGCTGGATGCCAGTCGATGTTGCATTGCCTAACCCTGAAGCGGATATCAAGGCCTTCCGCCAGCAAGTAAAAGACTTTGGCCGTAATCCTGATGATGTGGAAATCACCATGGTCATCATGATGCCGGTCACTGCCGATTTACTGAAACGCTATCGTGATATGGGCATTACACGTTGTAATATCGGTGTGGGTATGCAGAATTGGGATAAACCTGACATTGTGATGCCAATGATTGAGGAATTCTCAAAACTGATTCCGCAGTTATAAAGTACTATTGCCCGCGTAGAGACGTAGCATGCTACGTCTCTACATTGCGTCAATTTGAATTAACATTACACGTTCCTTTTGCCATCCCGAACAAATAATTCCTGTACAGACGTAGCATGCTACGTCTATACACAATATATGACCATCCCTGTTTTATCGATTATCATTGCTTAAATTAACCCGGTCTCCCCAAGCCATTGTAACCATGCAAAAACTGAATGCCCGTTTAGCCGCGATTTTTAATCTTATTCCTGAAGGTTACGATGTGATATGGGATTGCTGCTGCGATCACGGCTATCTCGGCATGCATATACTGCAAGCAAAGCCCTACACTACGGTACATTTTGTTGACCAGGTAGCCAGTATAACGGATGCACTACAAAAAAAACTGCAGGTCTATGGCGCGGTCAATTATGCAGTGATTACCGATTCAGCCGCCAACCTGAAACTGGACAAGAATAAAAAACACCTGATCATATTAGCCGGTATTAGTGGCAATACTGCAATACACATCATGCAAGGTTTACACGCACTGAATCCGCAAACCAGCATCGATTATTTGCTTTCGCCCAATTACCAGATACTCGAAGTGCGTGAATATCTGGCGCAGCGTAATGTAGCGTTATTACATGAAGAATTAGTGTTTGTTAATGGGCAAACCTATGAAGTGATTTATGTTTCCGGCGCAAAAAACCCACAGCACCAAGAAAGCATCACATTAACCGGCAATATGTGGGAAATGGATAATCCCCAACATGGAGCATATCTTGAAAAATTAATCTTTCATTACCGGAACAAATATAAACATGAAAATGATTATGATAAAAACCTGATACTGGAAGCCTATGAGCAACTGAAATTACGCAACATATTCCAAGGTTAATTTTTTGAAATAACACTGAGATGCATAAGTGGCAAAGTCACCTTCAAAGATCTACTCACCACTGCCACGCTTGCACAAACCAGAATCTAATCCTATAGCACTGATGTCTCACCTGAATATATAGCCAAGCCTGTTGATCTGAAAAAATAATCGAAATCATCAAAACGATGATCACCGAGCACAACACGCAGGTTCAACCATACCCTGCATGAGATCGCTTACAGAAACACGTTACAGCAACTTCGTTATTGCAGTACAGGACGGGCATTGACCGACTGTATAGGTCGACTATTTCCATGATGGATAACTTTCGCAAAAGCTGCAATCTGTTCCTTCGAAGCAGAAAGAGGTGTTTTCATCACTAACCAGCGCACACCTTCACTGCAAGGTGGAGTAGTCAGCGAACCATTAAAGCGGTAGTAATCCCGATCAACCGGTAAAAGTGCCTCGGCATTTATCGCAGATGTAATGGCCAGTTTTTCATTGGCTGCCTGCGGAAGAGTTGCCCATGCCTGAGCGAGAGACGGATTGGCTTTTCCTTCAGCAAACATAACGCCAATTACAGCAAGATTGCCATCTTTATCAGCATGAACAAAATGTGCTTCTAACGGATAGGATTGACCTTTTATCCAGTTTTCACTGGGTGCATGAAAATGAAATTGTTTAAGTGTAAAAGAAATGCCATCAACGACGATGGTGCTGCCTGGCTGGTAATTAATCTGGATAGTGTGGCCGTTATTCAAAATCTCGTTACCACCTGCCACATAATTAAAAACTATAGGAGCCAACTCTGCTTCGATAAATCCGGTTAAATCAATAGGTGACTGGTTTTTGCCATTACAAGCAGCAAAGTCCGGGCTAAGTTTAGCCCAGTTATCCGGCCCTTCACTGCCTGAATATGTCCAATGCGGCGACTGGCTATTTTTATGTTCATCAGCCGCTTGAGCCATAATTGATAAAGAAAGAATTGATAATAAAACTAACTGTGCTTTAACTTTCATAGTAATCCCCTTGTAAAATATTAATCACTCATTCAATTATTGAAAATTTATCATTCAATCTGTGGAAATCCACACGCAAACCGATAAGAAAAATATTATTGCCTTTCGCCCTTCTTGCCACATAACCATCAGCCATATAAATAACGTCTTTTTCCCTGATCTCTAAATGTAATAATCTACTATCAGGGAGATCATCAGCACAGCTTATCAACAAACCATCACTACTGACATTACAACAAATACCGGAATAACTTTTTCCGTTAGTCGTATCAGTAATAATAATAAATGCATCAATAACAAACCGCGGGTTACGGCGATGTTCATTGTCTAAACAGTTATTATTTTGCATATATATCTTCTTTACTTCGCCATATCCTCAGCAAGCAACTTGAAATCAACATCAAAGCCAATTAAAAACCCCTGGTCTGATTGTGATTTGCGCACCACAATGCCATCGCCAATGAATACACCATCAATTTCTTTTATTTCAAGATGCAAACTGGTTTGCAGTGAAAGATCATCTTCACAAATCACCAATAAACCCTTGGCACTGACATCGCAACAAACCCCTGAATACAGCGTATTGGTTGTTTTATCCACCATGGTTATGGTGGCATCAATAGGAAAGCGCGGGTTGCGTCTTTTTTCTTCTACAAAGGTTTTTTTATTGCTCATAACTGTTTACCTTAACTGCCCAATTAGCTTTTCGATGAGTTATTGCACACATGCCAGTGATAAAAAGATAGATTCGAACTCATGTAACACAAAGAACAACTGCTCATTATTGTCCATGATACACACCCTGTTACTGATGTTGGCCAGTGCTGGATTTTGAATGTCAATTGCGCGCAAACGATCATCATCCAGATCCAGCAACTCATGAATATGCTTCACTTTTAAAATAAAATACTTGCCAGCATCTTCAATACCCTTACACACCACAAAACATTCATTGGTATCGTTAGTCACTATCTCCGTCAACTCATTGATATCGAGCATGTTCGATAATACACCGCGCCAATAAACAGCCTCTCTTTCCCCCACTAACACTGCATTTAATGCTTCTGCCGAAGCATTGGCATCAAATAACTCGACAATGTTGTCTGTCGGTATAAGAAAATTAAAACCTGTACCACTGAATGAGAGATATTTTTTCATGATACTTTCAATAATGATTCCAGGCTTTGTGATTGTTTGCTGGCGATTTTAAGAATCGCTTCGGCATCGAGGATAATAACCACATCACCATTACCCAGAATCGAAACTCCGCCCACACCCGGTAAACGCATCAGGTCATCATGTAGTTCACGCACAAAAATTTCCTGCCTGTCGAGCACTTTGTCTACCGCCAAACCAATATGGAAATTATCATCAGAAATAATGATCACTTCCTGGTCTGTTTTCAGTTTCTGGATAGCGGTCGAATTATCTTCGGAAAATTGTCCCCACCCGAGTAAATCGGCTACACCATAAAGTGGCATAATCTCGCCCTGATGAATAAATGCGGCCTGACCTTGTACTGATTGAATCTGGCTAACGGGTATGGTTAATCCCAGCACCACATTCCGCTCAGGGATAGTCAATGTTTCTCCGCCGTGCCGGAACAGGATAACTCCCTGGATTGCTGCCGATACTGGCAATTTAAGTGTAAAAGAAGTGCCCTCATTGAGCGTAGAATTAACTTCTATACTGCCGCCGATAGCAGAAATACGGGTGCGCACTGCATCCATACCCACACCGCGCCCTGACGTTTCAGTAATTTTATCCGCAGTTGAAAAACCCGGCCTGAAGATAAGCATTTTCAGTTCATCATCGGAAACATGGCGTTTGGCATCATAAATGCCGGATTGCACGGCTTTTTGACGAATTTTTTCGAAGTTTAAGCCACGGCCATTATCACTGATCTTGATTTCCAGATAATTGCCGGTTTGCTCGGCAGAAACCACAATCATCGCCTGCGCTGTTTTACCCAGCCTGTCTCTTTCTTCACGTGATTCAATACCGTGGTCTGCACAATTTCGCACCAGATGCACCAGCGGTTCCATCAACACATCGACCATGCTTTTATCAACACGCACCTGCTCACCCAGCACTTGCAAGCGAATATCCTTGCCATAATCGACATTGATATTGCGTATTACCCTTGGCAAACGATTAAAAACAATACTGATAGGAACTACCCTCAGCGTCATCACATCTTTTTGTACACGACTAACATTTTCAGCCAGTTTGGCATTAGCCTGTAACAACGATGTATAGAAATCACCAATGGATGCCAATGCATTTTTCATCTCCTCCATTTGCGCATGGCTTAAATGGCCATCCTTGTTTTTCTCAAGGATAGTACGGCAATTCTTCAGCGTGGCATTTAAATCAGTATCCGATAACACATGCGATAACATATTGCGCTGCAACACCATTTCACCCACTTGCGAAACAAAGCGATCAATAGCATCACTGTTCACACGAATGGTTTTGCTGGAATCTGCCTCGGATGCCAGGTTACTGGCAACCACTTTGATATCGCCTGTCTCGGCTTCTTCTGCAACAGTTCGACCTTTGTTCGGATACCTGAAACTAAACTCATCAATATAGGCATCGCTGTTACCCAACTCTGCCAGCGACTGACGCACCACTTGCTCATTATCTTCAAAAACCACCAGAAATGAGGTTTTGGTGTAATCAATCAAGCGCCCGTTTTTTTCTTTTTTACAATGTACCGTACGACTGGTAATCAACTCATACAAATTCAGCCACTGCAAAAA
>CAZTZY010000112.1:0-7707 GCA_964617765.1 uncultured Spongiibacteraceae bacterium | reverse complement strand
AGCCGCGACGGTTAAGTGTGTAGAGGCAGATATGATAAATAACATGGATGCTCTCGTGCTAGAAACAACTCCTTAGAATTTCAAGGTACATCTATTTCTGAGTAACTGCCTGTTTAATCACAGGCAGTACATTTCATATAAGGCATTCATTTTGAAAATCCCAAATAAAAGCACACTCATTTTAATTTCTCTAGCATTTGGCATAAGCGTCATTATTTTTGCCGCATATCGTATTTTATTTATGGCCGGTGTTTCTGAATATTCAAAGGAGTTTATCTCTGGTTGTATTGGTGCAGTAATAACCATATGTGCAACTTGGGCTTTGCTACAATATCAAACAACTTTCGAAATCACCAAAGATCAACTCGCAGGAATTTTCAAAGAAAAGCTGACGATGTATGGTCAATTTATTTCGTTTTTAAATAGTATCCATACTGATGGCGAATTAACGCCAGAGGAGATGAAAGCACTGATTGAATGGGCAAGCCAACTTTCGCTCATATGTAGGCCGGTAGTCATTAGGGCAATTTACGAATATGCCTTCCAAGTGATTGCATTTGGCGAGACCGATTACAATCAACTACCAGATAAACAAAAAAAGCTTTGGAAAGATTGGATGCTATCCAGCTACCAAAACATGGAGAGTGATTTCAAGAATGAAGACTTTTGCATGGCCATGTATTCCAGTTTGCCAAAAATTATTATCTATCTTAGAGAAGATATATCGCACAAAAAAATGTCGGATTATGAAGAAAATCTTGATATGGAAGAAACTCTCGATGAGTTATTTGCATTACATTCAGCCGAAGATATTGAATTTGAAACTGATGGCTCGTACAGCATAACAACCATATACGAAGAAGCGCCAAAGAAACCCAGAAAATCCAGAGCTGCGACTAACAAAGCTATTAAATCTTAATGGCCAGAGAAAAGGGTTTCGTAGACAGCATCCTTTCTACCAAGAAACAACGCCAACGATTTATTTATTTCAGAGGCTTATCATCGGTGGTACTTGGTATTGCCGCTTATGCAGAAGCAGCCAATAAAATGAATGATTTATTGGCCATTGGCTTAGGTATATTGGTTTTGATTGTGTCTTATAAAACTGTATCGCGAGCCATCGCATTTTTAATTTGTTTAATTGAAGGCATGTATTCTTAAAACCAATCGGCAAGTCATAATATCTTTTACACACCTATAGCTTAATTGCATTGTTACATTACACATATAAATCACAGTCTTTCACTGAATTAATGCAAGTCTCCCAAGAATATCGCTGCCCGCCCCAAACCTTTTTCCACGCTTTAGTGACAAGAGTTCGCTCATTGTCTTTATCAATATGTAAGCAGTGATGGAAGTTAAAGTTAATCCAAGACCATGTAAGCGATATATCCGGCGCAACCTGTTTTTCACGTTGTCTAAAAGCATCGCCATGCGAGATTTTTTTACCATCAATGATTTCTGGCGGCACAACTAAATGAACAAGCTCATGGGCGATAATATCCCTAAACACCTGTATCGGCGTTGATTCATTATTAAGCAGAACATGAATAAATATTTCAGCATACTCATCATTTGAGTAAATACAGGCTAACGAATCATTTTTGCAGAAATAAATTTTGATGGGTTTAACTATATCTGGGAAACAAGACTTCAATACATCATGGCACAAAAGCTGAATGTCGAAATGCAGCATTGGCAGGTATGGTTGCGCACGCTCATTTTCAAATTTAAGTATATTGTTCAAATTTAGTCATCATCATAAAAACGGTACAATGATTTTTTATTCAAACACAAATATTGTCGAGGTTAATTTTTTCTTGGTTTTCCAGAAATAGGGAATTTCAAACTATAATTTATTCACGAAGCGCACCATTACGGCGCACTCTGGAGTCGTGACGGCAGGCTAATGCGTTAAAATGGAACTCTCAAATCAAATCTGATTTTATTGTTTAGCCCCCTATTTTGTAACCCATTTTAAAAATTATTCGTTACAAGCATTGAATATATTGAAGACAAGTAATATAGCTGCTAATTTCAGCTATTTTTGCAAATACTAAAAAAGCTCGCTCATGCGAGCTTTTTTTTGCCTACTGATTCACATTCTTTCCTTTCCAATATGACGAGAGTTTTCTACACTAAAAACAAGTCAAAGGAAGTTATATATATGAATCTGATTATTTTGTTGGGCAGCTTATTTTTTAGCAGTTTTGTGAGTGCTGATATCTATGAAATCATCGATGCAAATGGCCATAAAACTTATACTGACAAACCGCCATTAAATAAACCCGATGCCATGCCCCTTTCCCTGAAACCTGAAACAGGGAATTCATGGAGCAATGATTCCATTCAAGAAGGTAATGAAGAATATTACGAAGAACTAAACGCTGAAGAAGAGTTAACGAATAACGCTGAAGCAACTAAAACCGAAGAAACAAATGCTCAGCAAGAGAAAGCCGTAATCTCTGTTGAAGAAGCAGAAATAGCCCTGGAAGAAGCAAAAGAAATAAAGGCTGGCGATTACCTTCCAAACCTCAATCAAGGAATACATAACACCCAGGAATATCAGGATCGCGTTAATAAAGCAGAAGAAGCGCTCAATAAAGCCAAAGAAGACGAAGCTAAATATCAATAATGCACCAATATTGTGCATTTCTTATTATTGGACTATATTTCAGTGAATGATAAAACCACGCGATTTATCCTGAACTAGAGCCACACCCCACAAAATTCACTATTTATCCTTTAAAAAAATTCACCACCCTGAGTTTTAAAAGTTGGTGCATATATTGCAACGATTAGACTAGATAACAATGTTTCCCGATTTAAGACAAAACATGACATTAAACAAAATTCTTTATGATTCACTGCTGGATAATATGCATGCGGCCATTTTATTACTGGATGGGCAATTGCATCTGCATTATATGAATGCTGCAGCCGAATCATTACTGGAAATGAGCGCTCTGCGATATGAGGGTGTCAGTGTAGATCAATTGTTTTCTGAAAATGGCGCTACCCCGGAAGGATTAATCAAGGCACTGCAAAATAAACAGCGTTTTACCAAACGTGAAACCATTCTTCGTTTACCTATACCCGCCGAAATTACTGTTGATTACACAGTGACTCCTATCAATGATAACAATCAGTGGATCTTAATGGAGATTCAACCCCTGGATCGCGCCTTGAAAATCAGTCAGGAAAAAATGTTACTTTCCTCGCAAGCGGTTTCTCGTACTCTGATTAGAGGGTTAGCACATGAAATAAAAAATCCATTAGGGGGGCTGCGAGGCGCGGCACAACTACTGGAAAGACAATTCAATGAACCCGAATTAAAAGAATATACAACTATCATTATTCGGGAGGCGGATCGCTTACGCAACCTTGTAGACCAAATGCTGGGACCTCATAAAAAGTTTCATCTGGAAACCCTGAATATTCATGAAGTGTTAGAACATATCCGGAAATTGATTAGCGCAGAAACTGGTGACTCAATCCATATTATTACTGATTACGACCCTAGCCTGCCAGACATTACAGGCGATAGAGAGCAATTAATTCAAGCTTTGTTAAACATTGCACGCAATGCAATGCAAGCCTTGTCAAAAACAGAATCTCCAGCTATTACTTTTAAAACGAGAATTCAGCGTAAATTCACCATTAGTAATATTTTGCACCGCTTAGTAGTACGCATTGATATTATAGATAACGGCGTTGGTATACCGCCTGAAATTACAGAAAACGTTTTTTTTCCCATGGTCACCGGTCGCAGCGACGGCACTGGACTAGGATTATCAATATCACAATCTATTATTAGCCAGCACCAAGGTCTTATCAAGTTTGAAAGCCAACCTGGAAATACGGTTTTCTCGCTATTCTTACCATTAGAGCAACATAATCATGAAAGAAATTAATCATGTGTGGATCGTTGACGACGACCAATCAATTCGATGGGTTCTTGAAAAATCCCTGACCCAAGCCGGCATTAACACAACAACTTTTATATCTGCTGATAGTGCCAATAGCAAACTGCAATTTGAAAAGCCGGATGCTATTATAAGTGATATTCGCATGCCCGGCATGGATGGGCTAGAGTTTCTTAAACTTGTCAGTGAGAAATATCCGTCATTGCCCGTCATTATAACTACAGCTCATTCAGACCTTGATAGCGCCGTTAGCTCATATCAAAAGGGGGCTTTTGAATATTTGCCAAAACCTTTTGATGTTGATGAAGTAGTTGCTGTTACTCGTCGGGCATTGCAACATGCACAGGCCAGTGAAAAAACAATCGTTGAAGATAACGAAACAGCTTCTACCGAAATTATTGGTGAAGCGCCTGCCATGCAGGAAGTTTTTCGCGCGATAGGTCGCTTGTCACATTCCAATATCACCGTTCTGATTAATGGCGAATCAGGAACAGGCAAAGAGCTTGTAGCCCATGCCTTGCATAGACACAGCCCACGATCAAGCAAACCCTTTATAGCATTAAATATGGCAGCCATACCAAAAGATCTTATGGAATCTGAATTATTTGGTCACGAGAAAGGAGCATTCACCGGCGCAACAACTCTGCGAAAAGGTCGTTTTGAACAGGCCAATGAAGGTACTTTATTTCTTGATGAGATTGGGGATATGCCTGCAGACACACAAACTCGCTTACTTAGAGTGTTAGCTGATGGCGAATTTTATCGCGTAGGTGGTCATACCCCAGTTAAAGTTGATGTGCGCATCATTGCCGCCACACATCAGAACCTGGAAGTACTGGTAACTGAACGACTTTTCCGTGAAGATTTATTTCATCGCCTTAATGTTATTCGCATACATATACCGCGCCTCAACGACCGTAAAGAAGACATTCCTAAACTGACCTCCTATTTTTTGTCACGTGCAGCAGAAGAATTAAATACTGATGTTAAAATACTGGACGCTCAGGCTTTACAACAATTATGTTATTTTGACTGGCCAGGCAATGTACGCCAACTTGAAAATACCTGTCGCTGGATTACCGTTATGGCAGCCGGGCGTGATGTACATGTCAACGATTTGCCTCCTGAAATCATTGGCACTCAAAAAAACCAGCAAAATACACCCCCCGAGGAATGGCACCACAGCCTGAAACTATGGATAGACAAATCCTTAAACACTGGAAAACGTGAAATACTTAAAGAAGCATTACCCTTGTTTGAAACCGTGATGATAGAAACGGCGTTAAAACACACTAAAGGGAAAAAACGAGAAGCCGCATTATTGTTAGGCTGGGGGCGAAATACCCTGACTAGAAAAATGCAAGAGTTGGGCATGGCTGATTCGGATATCGACTAACGACATCCGAAACCGCCCATCCTTCTCGAACTTTCTTTGGGATGTTGTTATTCAAACTTACACCGCATTGACCTTATGCTTTGCTTTGGGTATGTTTGCAACTTACCAGCCTCACTGAAAAGTTATCGCCATGTCAAAAAAAATCACTGCCATTTCCTTTGAGCATTCTCTTAAAGAGCTTGAATCTTTGGTAAAAAAAATGGATTCAGGGGATTTATCACTGGAAGAATCCTTACAAGCATTTGAACAAGGCATAGGGCTTATTCGCCAGTGCCAAAACTCGCTGCAAACAGCAGAGCAGAAAGTGCAAATGCTGATAGAAAATAATGGTGCGTTACAAACCAGGGCTTTTAAAGACGCTGAAACATGAACCATTTTTCAGGATTTTTAGAAACCACAAGAACCCGCGTCAATACTGCATTGGAACACTGCCTGAACCAACAGGATTCACCCTATAGCAAAAAAGATGATCCTGAGCTACAGCGCCTTAAATCCGCTTGCGCTTATAGTGTAAATAATGGCGGCAAACGCATTCGTCCCGCACTGCTCTACGCTACAGCACATTGCTGCAGTAATACCAACAATGCGGAAGATCTTGATTTGCTCGCCGTTGCCCTTGAATGTATTCACTCCTATTCTCTTGTTCATGATGATTTACCCGCCATGGATAACGATGATTTACGCCGCGGCAAACCTACATGCCATATAGCATATGATGAAGCCACTGCCATATTAGTCGGCGATGGGTTACAAGCTTTTGCCTTCGAACTCATTACACGGACTAAAAGCCTTGATGCGAGTACACAAATACGACTAATAAAAACTCTGGCACAGGCTGCAGGCAATTTCGGCATGGTAGGTGGGCAGATGATTGACCTGCAATCGGAGAACCGGGAAATACCTCTGGCATTACTCGAACATATGCATTGCCTGAAAACCGGTGCATTGATTCGATCAAGCGTGATGATGGGGGCCATTGCAGCAACTGCCAATGAACAAACCCTTACTGCCCTGGATAACTATGCTCAAGCCATTGGTCTCGCCTTTCAGGTACAAGACGACATACTGGATATTGAATCAGACACCCAAACCCTGGGTAAAAAACAGGGTGCCGACATTAAACTCAATAAGCCAACCTATCCTGCATTACTAGGCTTGCCCAAAGCCAAGGCAAAGGCGGCCAAACTCATTGACGAAGCACATAAAGCATTGGATAAAACCTCAATGAATTGTGCATTGTTGCATGATTTAGCCGATTTTATTGTCATTCGCAACCATTAGACAAAAGACATTACCGCCCCAAATCGGTTAAAATTTCCCTTCTATTATCAATCTGGCATTTACTGTGTTAAAACGCATTTTCTCTGACATTCCAACGCAACGGCCAAATACGCCATTACTGGACAGCGTGCGATCACCTGCTGATATGGATGACATGGAAAATGCACAACTCTTACAGCTTGCCGATGAATTACGCGAATTTTTACTCTTTACTGTAGGTCAAACGGGCGGCCATTTTGGCGCAGGGCTTGGCGTTATTGAACTGACAGTGGCCCTGCACAAAGTATTTAACACTCCATATGATCGCATTGTATGGGATGTTGGCCATCAATGTTACCCGCACAAAATTCTGACTGGTCGCCGGGAGATGATGTCAACCTTACGCCAGCAAGGTGGAATATCCGGTTTTCCAAAGCGTAATGAAAGCCCCTATGACACATTTGGCGTGGGGCACTCCAGCACCAGCATCAGTGCCGCATTGGGCATGGCCGTAGCCAGCCGACAAAAAGGCGAAGATCGCCATACCGTTGCAGTGATTGGCGATGGCGCCATGACCGCTGGAATGGCTTTTGAAGCACTGCATCATGCCGCTCACACTAATGCCGACATGTTAGTTATATTAAATGATAATCAAATGTCTATCGGAAAAAATGAAGGCGGCCTTGCCAGTTATTTTGCAAAAATCTGGGCAAGCAAACCTTATACATCGCTGCGCGAAAGTGGAAAAAAAGTATTATCACATATTCCCCCGGCGTTTGAATTGGCAAAACGCACTGAAGAACATATGAAAGGGATGGTTGCACCAGGGACATTATTTGAAGAATTAGGTTTCAATTATATCGGCCCGATAGATGGTCATGACCTACCAGGACTACTCCACACACTCGAGAATATGCGTGAATTAAAGGGCCCACAGCTACTGCATATATTTACCCAAAAGGGCCATGGATTTACACCGGCCGAAGAAGATCCGACGGGGTACCATGCAATTACAAAAATCGCACCTAAACAAGAACGTCAGAACAATACGCAAAGCATAAATTCTATAGCGCCTAAATATCAGGATATTTTTGGCGAATGGCTTTGTGATATGGCAAACGCAGA
>CAZTZY010000111.1:0-7856 GCA_964617765.1 uncultured Spongiibacteraceae bacterium | reverse complement strand
AATTCAAGGAAGAGTTTAACAAAATGGCGATGGGCAACTTCGGTTCCAGCTGGACCTGGCTAGTAAAAAAAGCTGACGGCAGTCTGGCAATCGTCAATACCAGTAATGCTGGCACCCCTATTACTGAAGTGGGGGTTACGCCTTTAATCACCGTTGATCTATGGGAGCATGCCTATTACATCGACTTCCGTAACCTGCGCGCCAAATACCTTGAAACTTTCTGGACTCTGGCGAACTGGGATTTTGCCAATGCTAATTTGGGCTGATTAGTCTTCTCCCATTAAAATAAAAAAGCCCCTTTACCGGGGCTTTTTTGCTTCTTTTAATAAAATTTGTCACATCATCCAGTAAACTGGCACTTTGGATTCAGCTCAGAACTTTATTTACTCAGGCACCGCTGCATTTAATAACTCTTGCAACTCGCCTGTTTCATACATTTCACAAATAATATCGCAACCACCAACTAATTCCCCCTTCACCCATAACTGCGGAAAGGTCGGCCAGTTTGCATATCCGGGCAATGTGGCACGAATCTCTGGATTCGCCAGGATATCAATATAGGCAAAACGCTTGCCGCAAGCCATCAATGCTTGTGATGACCGCTGGGAAAAACCACATTGCGGCTGATTGGGTGAACCCTTCATGTAAATAAGCACGGGATTATTCTCTATTTGTTCTTTAATGGTATCAATGACGTCCATCAATCACTCTCTTATAGATACTGGTGGTAAAAGGAGTTGGTATTCTACCTTATTGAGAGTAAATGCTTCTAGCTTTTCCAACACGAGACGTACTACATAATCTTGAAATTTGAAAAACTCAAAAGCGTGTATTAAGGCGTTTTTTAGCCGTTTTCTGCCTGTTTAAGCTCTTGCTTTAGTAGGTTATTTCACATAGGATTCACCCTTTGAATAGGCAGCCAACGCTGCCTATTTGCGTTTAAAAGGAGACATATTGCCATGTCCACAAACCATTCACTTATGAACACCTATAATCGTTTGCCGGTAGAGTTCGAGCACGGCAAGGGTGTTTGGCTGTTTGATCAGCAAGGCAAAGCTTATCTGGATGGTGTTAGCGGTGTTGCAGTATGCTCTTTGGGTCACTGCCATCCCGCGGTTACCCAGGCCATTACTGAACAAGCGAATAAACTGGTTCATACCTCCAATCTTTATCATATTTCCACGCAGGAAAAACTCGCCGAAAAGTTAAGCGCTGTATCCGGCATGACTAATTGTTTTTTCTCTAATTCCGGCGCCGAAGCTAACGAGGCCGCTATTAAGCTGGCGCGTTTATATGGACATAAAAAAGGTATCGAAATACCCACTGTACTAGTTTTTGATTCCTCTTTTCATGGTCGCACCATGGCAACGCTGACTGCTAGTGGTAATCGCAAGATCCAGGCTGGATTTGAACCTTTAGTGAAAGGTTTTATTCGCGCTCCTTATAATGATATTGAAGCAGTTAAGAATATTGCCAAAAGCAACAGTGATGTGGTCGCCATTCTGGTTGAGCCCGTGCAAGGCGAAGGCGGCGTTACTGTACCTGATAACGATTATCTAACACAGTTGCGTGCCATTTGTGATGCCCATGACTGGTTATTGATGCTTGATGAAGTACAAACAGGCAACGGCCGTACCGGTAAATACTTTGCCTATCAACATTTCAACTGGATGCCCGAAGTAGTGACCACTGCCAAAGGATTGGGGAATGGCGTACCCATTGGTGCATGTCTGGCACACGGCAAAGCCGCTGATTTATTCCATCCCGGTAATCATGGATCCACTTTTGGTGGCAACCCACTGGTTTGTGCGGCAGCTTTGGCTACAGTAAATACCCTTACCGGACAGGGTTATGTAGAAAATGCGGCAACCATGGGTGAATACTTTTTATCCCAATTCCAACAAAAAATTGGACAGCATAAAAATGTGAAGACGATACGCGGTTTAGGTTTAATGATAGGAATTGAACTGATCAAAGACTGCAGCACACTAACAACAAAAGCCTTAGAGAAAGGGGCTTTAATCAATGTAACGGCGGGTAATGTTATCCGTCTATTACCCGCACTTATCATAAACCAAGAAGAAGCCGATAAATTAATTGGTATCGTCTGTGATCTAGTGACTGATTTCGAATAGCCTCAGATCTGTCATGAGACAAAGGTAGTACATATGGCATTAAGACATTTTTTAACCCTGAATGACTTTAGCTCTGCTGAGCTATTGCAAATTGTGCATCGCGGTATCGAGATGAAAAAAAATCTTGCCGCCATTCGCTCACAAGAACCCTTCAAGAATCATGTCCTGGGTATGTTATTCGAGAAGGCATCAACACGTACAAGGGTATCTTTCGAAGCCGGCATGATACAGCTTGGCGGACATGCCATGTTTTTATCACCTCAAGATACACAGCTTGGTCGTGGTGAACCGATTGAAGATAGCGCCAAAGTGCTATCCTCCATGCTCGATATCATCATGATTCGTACTTATGGCCACGACCGGATTGAAGAATTTGCAAAATATTCCAGCGTACCTGTGATCAATGGACTCACCGACGAACATCACCCCTGTCAGTTATTGGCTGATATTCAAACTTATATTGAACTCCGGGGTTCAATGCAGGGTAAAAAGGTGGCCTGGATAGGCGATGGCAATAATGTATGCCAATCCTATATTCTGGCAGCGGAACGTTTTGATTTTGAATTACATATTGCCTGCCCAGAAGGCTTTGAACCCAGTGATGACCTTGTTGAAGCCAATAAAAACAGGGTTATTGTTGGTCATTCACCCAAAGAAGCTGCCCGCAACGCTGACCTGATTGCCACTGACGTATGGGTTTCCATGGGCCAGGAAGAAGAAAAAATTGCCCGAAAAAAAGTGTTTGGCAATTTTCAGGTAAATGAAGCGCTCATGGCAGAAGCAAAACCTGATGCACTCTTCATGCATTGTTTACCTGCCCATCGAGGAGAAGAAGTGAGTGAAAATATGCTTAATCATCCACAATCCGCAGTTTGGGATGAAGCCGAAAATCGTATGCATGTTCAAAAAGCCTTGATTGAATTTCTACTAAACGCCAGCAAATAGTCATAGCAATGTCGCCTGTTTAAAACCATCTTTGCTGGCTGTCTATTAATGCGAGCCTGAGTATTTTTTATATTTACCTAAAAAATGGCTTTTTATTTAAAGCACTACATATAGTTAAAATATTCACTCTCCCCACTAGATGTCGTTATTTTCATATCCATATACTGACTTTATCTAAAAAATATTCTTGTTAGACAAAAGAAATTTATCCCGCTTTAAATTTGTAATAATTCATCAAATCATTGTCGTTTGAGCAGCTACAAGTTAGTACCCGCTAACATAGGCAATATTACACATTTTATCCACAAAATACTCACACTGCGAAGGCTTGCAGATTTGCCAAAACCGCACTATCTTGTATCTCTATTGCTAAATACCCCTATATATTGGGGTTCGCCTATTGTTATTGCATACCAAATTATACTGCAAGGGAACTCCCGTAATTTGGAAAATCAATAACAACGCATCCTCAAATGCATTGGCCGATAGCACAAAAACAAAAAAACATGTAACAACCCTTTACACACGGATCACCACCATGCATACAGAAACTGATACTTTAAGCACTGAGCGCAGTGTACCCCACGCGTCAACTGATACTCCCTCAAGCATGAACCTTAACTCGACAGCCCCTGGTCAAATTCGTGTCATCAAGCGCAACGGTACCGTTGTTCCCTATACGGATGAAAAAATCAGCATTGCGATTACCAAAGCTTTTCTGGCGGTGGAGGGTGGAACCGCAGCGGCTTCTTCACGTATTCGTGAAACAGTCAATGAACTGGCTGAACAGGTTTCTTACACCTTCAAGCGTCGTATGCTTTCAGGTGGCACCATTCATATTGAGGATATTCAGGATCAGGTAGAACTCGCCCTTATGCGTAGCGGTGAACACAAAGTGGCTCGTGCTTACGTATTATACCGCGCAGAACATGCCCGCAAGCGCGAAGAGCAACTTGCGCAAAATACGGTAGATAACGATCCTAAAATCAACGTATTGCATGATGATGGCAAATTGCTACCTTTAGATGTTAAGCGCTTAAATACGATTGTTATGGAAGCGTGTACCGATTTACCCTTCGTGGACGCTGAACTTATTGTCAATGAATCCCGCAAAAATCTCTATGACGGGGTTTCTATCCATGATTTAAGCACTTCATTGGTCATGACCGCCCGTACCATGATTGAGCAAGAACCCAACTACACCTATGTCACCGCACGCTTGTTAATGGACAAGATTCGCAGCGAAAGCCTTGGGTTCCTCAATGTAACCAACAGTGCAACCCATCATGATATGCATACTCTTTATGCCAAGACTTTGCCGCTATACATTGAAAAAGGTGTTTCTCTTGAATTACTCAGTCCTGAATTATTAAAGTTTGATTTTGCCAAATTGGGTGCTGCACTCAAGGCTGATCAAGATCACCAATTCACCTATTTGGGATTACAAACGCTTTATGACCGTTACTTCATTCACTGGCATGAAACTCGCTTTGAATTACCGCAAATTTTCTTCATGCGGGTGGCAATGGGTTTGGCTACAGGTGAGGATGATATCAATACTCGCGCAATTGAATTTTATAATTTGTTAAGTTCATTTGATTATATGAGCTCAACACCAACACTGTTTAACGCTGGCACCTTGCGCCCTCAATTATCATCCTGTTATTTAACAACAGTCCCGGATGATCTTTATGGCATTTATGATTCCATGCGCGATAACGCCATGCTATCCAAATGGGCTGGTGGATTAGGTAATGACTGGACGCCGGTCCGTGCTCTCGGTGCACGCATTAAAGGAACTAACGGCAAGTCCCAAGGTATCGTGCCTTTCCTTAAAGTCGTCAACGATACTGCTGTAGCAGTAAATCAAGGCGGTAAACGTAAGGGGGCTGTTTGCTCTTATCTTGAAACCTGGCATCTGGATATTGAAGAATTTCTCGAACTACGCAAAAACACAGGCGATGATCGACGTCGTACGCACGACATGAATACTGCCAACTGGATTCCTGATTTATTCATGAAGCGTGTTTTTGAAGATAAAAACTGGACTTTATTTTCTCCTAACGATGTCCCTGAAATTCACGACTTATATGGCCAGGCCTTTGAAACACGTTATGAAGAATATGAACGCAAAGCTGCTGCAGGAGAAATGCCGTTATTCAAAACCGTTCGTGCTGCGGATTTATGGCGCAAAATGCTAGGTATGTTGTTTGAAACAGGGCATCCATGGATTACGTTCAAAGATCCATGCAACCTTCGCTCACCACAACAACATGTTGGCGTGGTACATTCTTCAAACCTTTGTACCGAAATTACACTCAATACCAGCGCCGAAGAAATTGCTGTATGTAATTTGGGCTCGATTAACCTTGTGCAACACGTCAATGAAAATGGCATAGACAAGGAAAAACTTGCAGCAACGGTAAAAACAGCCATACGCATGTTAGATAATGTGATTGATATTAACTACTATGCAGTAAAGCAAGCTCGTACCTCGAACCTGCGCCATCGCCCTATTGGCCTTGGCATTATGGGTTTTCAGGATGCGCTTTATAAACAGGCTATTTCTTATGCTTCAAATGAAGCCATGCAATTTGCTGACGAATCAATGGAGATTATTTCTTATTTCGCCATTGAAGCTTCTTCAGACTTGGCACTTGAACGTGGCGCATACTCAAGTTTTGAAGGCTCGTTATGGAGTCGTGGCGTATTGCCGTTTGACTCACTGCAAATCCTGAAACAAAATCGCGGTGAAAAATTTATCGAAGTTGATGAAAGTCAAACGCTGAACTGGGCGCCTTTACGTCAAAAAGTAAAAATACAAGGTATGCGTAACTCCAATGTTATGGCAATTGCCCCAACTGCGACGATTGCCAACATTACTGGCGTTTCTCAATCCATTGAACCTACTTACCAAAACCTTTATGTAAAATCTAACCTTTCAGGTGAGTTTACAGTAGTGAATCCTTATTTAGTGCGTGACTTAAAGAATCGTGGGCTTTGGGATAATGTCATGATTCATGATCTCAAATATTTTGAAGGTAGCGTTCAAGCAATCGATCGTATTCCAGCAGATTTAAAAGCTATTTATGCAACCGCATTTGAATTGGAACCACGCTGGATTGTTGACGCTGCATCACGACGTCAAAAATGGATTGATCAGGCACAATCACTCAATCTCTATATCAGTGGTGCTAATGGTAAAAAACTGGATATTACCTATCGTATGGCCTGGTATAGAGGATTAAAAACCACCTATTACCTGCGCGCTTTAGCCGCTACATCGACTGAAAAATCCACCATTAATACCGGTGCATTAAATGCCGTCAGTTCAGGCGGTGCAAAATCAGGCGTTCAGGCTGAACCTGTCCCTGCAGCAGTGCCTATGGCTTGTTCCATCGACAATCCAGATTGCGAAGCTTGTCAATAACACGATTTATTTAAGGCAGAATAAACCCCTGCCTTTACACAATAACAAGAAGGTATGAACAATGTTAAATTGGGACGATTATAACGACGAAAAAATTCCTGATATCCGAACAGTAGATGTCTCTGAACCTAAAACTGCTTTTGCCCCTGAGGTCATAACAGCCGCATTGGAACAAGTGGCTGTTAATGAGCCGGCAGCAACTTATAACACAACAACGCTAAATTCCGGCGCACATGAAAAAGCACGCAAAGCTATTGAAGAACTGGATGTAGCTCCAGGTCTTGAAGAGTTAGAAATGGGTGCAAAACGTGTTCAGGTTGACGAAAAAGCCATGATTAACTGTCGCGTTGACTTAAATCAGCTAGTACCCTTTAAATACGATTGGGCTTGGCAAAAATACCTTGATGGCTGTGCGAATCACTGGATGCCTCAAGAAGTTAATATGACCGCTGATGTTGCCTTATGGAAAAGTGCCAATGGTTTAAGTGATGATGAACGCCGTATTGTCATGCGAGGCTTGGGGTATTTTTCTACTGCTGACTCATTGGTTGCTAACAATCTTGTATTGGCTGTATATCGACTAATCACTAATCCTGAATGTCGCCAATACATTCTGCGTCAAGCTTTTGAAGAAGCCATACACACTCATGCTTACCAATATTGCGTTGAATCTTTAGCAATGGATGAGGGCGAAGTATTCAATATGTATCGCGAAATTCCTTCTATCGCTGCCAAAGCTGCTTGGAGCCTGAAAAAAACCCAAGCAATATCCAACCCATCGTTTAAAACAGGCACACCTGAAACTGATCAAGAATTATTACGTAACCTGATTGCATTTTATGTCGTAACTGAAGGAATTTTCTTCTATTGTGGTTTTACACAAATCCTGTCGATGGGTCGTCGTAATAAAATGACCGGTGTTGCAGAACAATTTCAATATATTTTGCGTGACGAATCCATGCATTTAAATTTTGGGATTGATGTGATCAATCAAATCAAACTGGAAAACCCTTCTTTATGGACTGCTCAATTCCAGGAAGAAGTCATACAAATGATTTTAGAAGGAACCCAATTAGAAATCAGCTTTGCCAAAGAAAGCATGCCTCGCGGTGTATTAGGTATGAACGCAGCAATGATGGAAGAATATCTGCAATTCATTGCCAATCGCCGCTTAGCTCAATTGGGGTTACCAGAACAATTTCCAGGCGCAAAAAATCCTTTCCCATGGATGAGTGAAATTATGGATTTACGTAAAGAGAAAAATTTCTTTGAAACTCGAGTTATAGAATATCAAACAGGTGGGGCATTAAACTGGGAGTAATATTAATTTACATTGCTTCTCCAAA
>CAZTZY010000110.1:0-8037 GCA_964617765.1 uncultured Spongiibacteraceae bacterium | reverse complement strand
TAATAACGGGTATATTTTTTAAGTCAGCATCATTCCGCATGATCTTTAGTACTTCATATCCATCCATTTCAGGCATCATTATATCCAGCAAAACCAGATCAATCACTTTATTACTTGTCAAAATATCCAGAGCTTCTTGACCCGTTGTAGCGGACAAAATAGTGACTCCTTCAGACTCCAGCATTGCTGACATTGAATATATGTTTCTGGCATCATCATCAACCAATAATAAACATTTATCTTTTAGGCCACCAGATGAAAGCTTTGGCATATTGTCAACAGACAACGGCAAAGTAACGATTTGTTTTTGTGTGTAAATAAGCTGTTTTACGTTTTCATATAATGAAACAATGATATTCGGAGTTTTTAATAATATTTGTGAAGCATAACGTTTTATTTCTTTTTGCCGCTCGCTACTAAGATCTTCAGCTGTAAAGACAATAATAGGCTGGGATTCATATAAGGGATTAGAACGAATTTTTTTCAAAAGCTCCGTATCTTTATAATCAGGCAAATTCAAATCCACAATCAAACAATCGAATGGTATTGCATGCATATATTCAAGTGCCAGTTTACCATCACTTGCGATTGTAACATCCATATGATGACTCGTAAAAACAGCCCGCAACACCTGTTGAAAAACCGGATTATCCTCGATGACTAACACCTTGCTTGAATATGTTTTTTGATGCTCGATAATCTGCAGAATAAATGAAGTTATTCCCTCTTTTAGAGGCATAAAATGACAACGTTTATCAACAATTGATAGTTGCTCATCTGGTGTCGCAAGAACATATAGATCATCGATGCGATCTAACAAATAACTAATTTTGCTATTGGAATCCTCTCCTAGCTTGCCGAATTCGACAAATGCAATAGAATAGCGATGTTTTTTCAGCAAATTATAAAGTGATAACCAATTCTGCTCACAATGATTATCAATATTATGCTGGTTAGCAAAATTGATAATGGAATCTGCAATTTCCTTGTCTGCAATAAAAAAGAGGAATTCATCACGAATACGATAGTCCGAATAGTTATTTGCTGAAGATAAATCATTGTTAAAACGTTTTGTTGTATATCGACTGTCAAATTCTTGATTAGACGTATTTTCAATACAGGAATCTGCGGTAGAAAGCTCTACAATTAATGTAAAAGAAGATCCTTTGCCATCCCCTTCACTTTGCAAAACAATATCTCCGCCCAAGAGTTTAGCTAATGCCAATGAGATAGTAAGACCTAATCCTGTACCACCAAATTTTCTACTGGTAGTACCATCAGCCTGCTTAAAAGCCTCAAAAACCAGTTCTTGTTTATTTTTGTCAATGCCTACTCCTGTGTCACGCACCCTGAATAGCAAGCAATTTTCACTAACAGATTGACTATAATAATTTTTAAATTCTGCATCAGGCTTAAAAATGTCGAGATAAACACCCCCTTTTTCTGTAAACTTTAAGGCATTCGATATAAAGTTTTTAATAATCTGTTTCAGGCGATGTCTGTCTGTATAAATAATGGCGGGCACATCATCGGCTACTGAAACTAAAAACTCCAAGCCCTTGTTTTTAAAAATATAATCAAATTGTTGTGAAAAGTTAGAAATAAGGTCATCAATAATAATTTCATCAATGATAATTTCCATTTTCCCTTCCTCAACTTTTGATAAATCTAGAATATCATTTATCAATGCAAGGAGGTCTGAACCCGCATTATTTATAACTTTGACATGTTGCAATTCACGACTATCCAAATGGACATTTCTATTTTCCAACAATGCATCAGACAAAATTAAAATACTGTTTAAAGGTGTTCGCAACTCATGTGACATGGTAGAAAGAAATTGTGACTTATATTTCCCACTCAATTCTAGAGCCTTTGTTTTTTCGATTAATTCGCGACCTGAAATTTCGAGTTCTTTATTTTTTTCAAGGATCTCATTTCGCTGGCTGTCCAGATAAAAAGTTTTCTCCTCCAGTTGACGGTTAAATAAAGCAAGCTCTTGTCTTTGCCTTTTTAATTCATCGGCTTGTTGTTGTGTTTGCTGCAACATACTGGCAACTTTAAATCGTGATTGTGCTGAATTTAAAGCCACAGCTACAGCATCATTACAACCTTGAATCATGAGCAGATGATCATCAATAAAAGATTGCTCTGACCGAATTTCAACAACTCCTTTCAAGACGCCCTCAAAAACAATTGGGAAAACCAAAACCGATTCATCTTGTGTAATTTCACCTATAGTATTTCGTCGACTTTGATCTGCAAAAAACTGTATTTTCTGATCCTTTGCTACTCTTCCAACGATATATATATTTTTAACGGTATCGATCATTGTCTCGGGATAGACTCCCAAAATATTTAGATGCACACCATCAAAAATATAAAAAACTCCTGAAGTGCCTAGCATTTCCTTGACTAAATACGTTAAAACCATCTTTGTTAATTCTTCTAATGATTTATCACCACGCATAACATCATTCAGGCCAGCAAAGAAAGTTTGAAGCTTTTCCCGGTGCAAATTATCTTCTTTTTGTTGCTTTAACACATCACGCATTACTGTTAGTGACATAATTAGATGCCCTGTTTCATCCTGGGCAACAGTTTCTATATGCTGATCCAGATTTCCATTTGCAATCTGCTCGGCAACCATTACCGCGTTACTGAATGCCGTGATCAATCTTCGTATAATGAATAAGGAAAATAAAATAAGGATGATGGATAATATAACGCCCAGAACTAATCCAAATTGAACAAAAAAAGCTTCCTGTTGTTCAATAGAGCGCAATTCTTCTTCAAATAATTTATATCGTTCATCGATAAATTTCTTTTCAGTTTGATGATAGCGTTCCCTCAGCAATGACATTTCGCTATAACCTGACAAAGTAGTATCGTAATCGAATGTTTTGGTAATAACTGCTGCAGTGTGTGTCGATGCCTTATCAACATAATCATTAAAGTATTTGATTAATAGAATGAATTGGTCATCATTCAATTTATATTGGGTTTTAACTGACTTAAATCGCGACAACATTTCAGCTGCTTTGGCATCAGCTTCCAGCAATGTATCCATATCCGATTCAGTCAATGCCGCCTGATATAATTTATCTAGTTCAGAAAAATTAGCCTGTACTTCATTGGGGAATTGCAGCAGGGCAAAATCTTCCGAAATCATGGCCTGCATTTGATCGCGCAAATTGATAGAAAGACGATAACTCGCGATCTGGAAAACCACGAATCCGAGCAAGCCTATTAAGGCAATAAGGCCGATTTTATAACGAATTGATAGCCTGTTTAGCATCCAGCTTCCTTATACCTCAAACATATTAATTGCCTTAAACTTTGATTCTAGTCAAGCGCCTGATATTAGGCTAATTATTTGATCGGGAATAATCCAACTCTTTCAGAATTGAAATAAAAAAGTCATCTTTTGCGAACCATTTTTAAGCAGAAAGTACTTGAGACTTATTGATCGGAGCAAGATAAGAAGTACAAAAACCTAATCTTGAGTTGCCGGGTGAGCAAGGAGACGCCACGCACAGAACCGCAGTTACCTCGAAGTCAATGTGGATTCGAGCACTAGGCTGGCAGGGCTATCATGGGAAAAGTCGGTTTTTATAGATACTCCTAGTCATATTAAAACAAGGGCTTATCAGCAGGCATATGTGGTTTCACTTCCATAAAATCGACTGTGACACCTGCAGGATAGGTAAAACAATGAGCAATCGCCTGACCAATTTGTGCTGCTTTCATGGTGCCATCGTAATATTTACCACGCGTTTGCCAGTCATGTAAGGCGATACTCAGTTTCCCAAAATCAAATCCCATGCCGAATTCACTTTCCGCTGAACCTGGTACCAGCACAGTTACGCCAATTTTATCTTTGGTGACTTCATGGCGCAGTTCCCTGCTGAATACCTCAACCGCCGCTTTTGTAGCTGCATAGATTGAAAGATGCGACATTTCATTTTCGTGATGTACGCTGGCTGAAGAAATATTCACAATCAGGCCACCACCTTGTGCACGCAATAAAGGGATTGCTGCCTGGCAGCAATAAACCAGACCAATAAAGTTGGTATTGATTTGTAATTGCAAATCTTCTACGGGCAAAGTTTCAATGGAATTGGGACGAGCTAAACCGGCGTTATTAACCACACCATCAAGTTGGCCAAAATGCGCATGTACACTGGCAAAGGCTGATTCCACTGAAACCTTGTCGCCTACATCAACTGAAACTCCAAAAGCGTTAGAAGCACCCAAAGAATTGACTGCCTTGATGATATCTTTTTCACTGCGCGCAAGAATACCGACTTTGGCACCTGACTCAACCAGTGATTTACAAGCCGCCAAACCCAAACCTTTTGAACCGCCGGTAACAATAATGACTTTACCTTTCAACATAAATACCTCTGAGCCTTAACCTGGAATCGCTACTGTTTTAGTTTGCAGATATTCTTCAAATCCCTGCACACCCATTTCGCGACCAATGCCGCTTTGTTTATAACCGCCAAAAGGCGCATCTGCAGCAAAGAATGCTGCACCGTTGATATTCAGTGTACCCGTGCGAATCCTTCTGGCCATTCGCAACGCACGCTCAAGATCGCCAGAAAAAATGGAACCGGATAAACCATAGATACTATCGTTAGCGATACGCACGGCATCGTCATCATCCTTGTAGGAAATGATGGACAGCACTGGCCCAAATATTTCTTCGCGAGCGATAGTCATGTCGTTGGTCACATCCGCAAAAACGGTGGGCTCAACATAAAAGCCTTTGGGCAAGTGTGCAGGAATTCCACCGCCACATACCAGCCGCGCACCTTCTGCTTTGCCTTTTTCAATATACTCCAGAACACGCTGTTGTTGTCTTTTACTAATGAGTGGCCCCATGAACTGGCCCTTATCATGCGGCTTGCCATAACGCACACCGGATAGATACGATTTGATAATTGCAACACCTTCTTCATAACGTGATTCAGGCAATAAAAACCGGGTAGGAATGGCACAACCCTGCCCGGCATGGAAACACACCGCAAAACTGGTCAATAAACCCATACCAAAATCGGCATCATCGAGAACGATATGCGCTGATTTACCACCCAGCTCAAGGAATACTTTTTTCACGGTGTTAGATGCCATGGCCATAATACGTTTGCCAACACCGGTAGAACCAGTAAATGACACAACATCAACTCGCGAATCTGTACATAGGAATTCGCCAATTTCAGCAGGATTTGATGAAGTTAACACATTCAATACACCTGCAGGAATATCGGTGTATTCCTTGGCTACACGCCCAAGGATAGACGCCGTCCAGGGGGTTTCTGGTGATGATTTCAATACAACAGTGCAACCCGCTGCCAAAGCCGGTATCACTTTGGCGAGGTTAATTTGCAAGGGGAAATTCCACGGAGAAATAGCGGCCACAACCCCTGCTGCTTCTTTCCATACCATACGCTTGCTTGGCACGCCCATTACGGCTGTGACCGGCAACTCGGTTTCCCATTCGTAGGTATCAAGCAAATCGATAAAAAAATCAGCAAAGCCAATGGCTACATCACATTGCGGGCCATTTTCCACAATGCCTAACGGTGCACCTACTTCGGCAATCACCTGTTCACGTAATTCAGCTGAAACTGCTTTTAGTCCATCACGTAACTGCATCAGGCACTTTTTGCGGAAAGCGACATTGGTGCTCCAGTCAGTTTCATCAAACGCCCTGCGCGCAGCCGACAATGCCAATTCAGCATCAGCAAGACCGGCATCGGCAGCAACACCTGCCACTTCTTCAGTAGCTGGATTAATATTATTGTATTGCTTACCGGATAGAGCCTCACGCAATTCACCATTAATAAACAAGCGGGCTTCAGCATTAAATGGATTTGACATTCTTTTCACCTTTAATCAATGGGATCAATGTAGCCTCGGCAATCAATAAGCATCCCTGTACACTTTTGCAATCACTTCCAGGCTGCGCTCACAACCAGGCAGGGTTTGCCCTAACAGCTTCGCTTGCTCAAGTGCAATAGATAAATCCTTTTCAGCAACGACTGCAAAACCCCCCGCCATTTTTTCATAATCTTCCGCTGACATGTGTGGCTTGAAGGCATGCAAGCCCGTAAACTGGGTCATCTGGTCGGTAATATTGCCATTCGCGGCGCCAACTTCCCGCACTACATTTTCAGCAAGACCACAGGATTTTGCCAGGCGCAGGGCTTCATAAATTGCGGTAAATTCGGCATAGGTCATCAGGTTATTACACAGTTTAGCCATCATGCCCATTCCCAACTCGCCAGCGTGGATGATTTTCTTCGCTGAAGTTTCAAACGCAGCACGGCAAAGTTCCAGCGCTTCTGCACTGCCACCGACCATATAACATAATGTGCCATTAGCAGCACCACCTGCGCCGCCGGTAATCGGGGCATCCAGAAGCTGGATATTCTTTTCTTCCGCACGCTCGGCCTGTGCCTTGATGGTTTGCGGAGTGACTGTACTGTGAATTGCCACTGCCTTGCATTTGCCTGGAGCTGCCAGTAATTGATCCATGACATTGATCACGTCAATATCATCACGCACACACACGCCTATCACTTCACAATGTTCAGTCAATTGAGCAATCGTTTCAGCACGATGGGCACCTTTTTTTACCAAGTCATCAGCTGCTGCCGGAAATACATCATAGACCCACACGCCAAAATCACCCTTTAACAAGCTTATTGCCATAGGTTTGCCGATATTGCCTAAACCGATAAATCCCGCATTGCTTATGGTTTTTGTCATTGCATATACCTGATTAATTTGTACGATTTGAAATAATAGTAAACCTTACCTGTCTTTTTAGTCAACCTCAATTTACTTTTTCAAAATAACCTTACATAATGATAAAAAATCATCTATATCGGAGCTTTTCATGACTAACAAATCCAAACGCGAAATCGGTACTGAAATCTTTAAACGCTGTTATGGCAGCAGCCTGATGGAACCACCTGCTGAAGGCCAGGATCCATTTTTTGACATCATGCTGGAAAATCTTTTTGGTTCGGTATGGGCCCGCGAAGAAGTTCTTTCATTGCGCGATCGCCGCCTGTTTACCATGGGTATTATTGCGGCTCTGGGCGAAGCAGATGTTTTCAATATTCAATGCGGTTGCGCACTACGCAACAATGAATTAACCGAGGAACAATTGCGCGAACTGGTCATTCAGGCTGCTCCCTATGCAGGATATCCCCGTGTCAGTGGATTACGTGGTGCTGTAGAAAAAGCCATTGCCGGCTTTGAAAAGGAGAAAAAGACCGAATAATAAGGCCTGTACAGTTTTAAAAACTTCTCGTTAATATAAGGGGTGTTTGCACACCCCGCACATCACTCGACATATTCTCGTTCACTTATTTATTAATTTACCATCTTATATCCTGATTTTGATTGTTATTTTTTCAATGTGTCGTCTATCATAAACAACAATAAAAAAATCAGGGAGTTAAATAGTGATAGCGAAAATCAAAAAAGTTGCCACGTTATTACCACTCATTTTTACTGGTGCCAATACTTACGCAGTAGATTTCAATGTAAATGGTTTTTTGACTGTCGCTGCCGGACAAATGATTAAAAGGGAAAAAAATAATCCGGCCTATCTTGATTTTAACTGTCCCTGTTATTTAACTGATTATAATCAAGGCGGCCTTTATGAAGGAGGATCTGCCTCATTATTACCCGATTCGAAAATTGGTCTGCAATCCAGCATTTTATTTACCCCTGATCTTTATATCACTCTACAAGGCGTTGCCCGCTCAGTTGATTCAGAGTTTTCGTTAGAGTGGGCATACCTTTCTTACCAGATATCCAGCAACTGGACTATTCAAGCCGGACGCAAACGTTTACCTATCTATTTTTACTCTGATTTTCAGGATGTTGGCAATACATTTATCCTTGCCCGCCCACAACAGGCTTTATATGGCTGGGAGGTTAGTAATTATAATGGTGTAAGTCTTCTTTATGAGGATACCTGGGGTGACTGGGATGTGAATGGCAGCATTTATAGTG
>CAZTZY010000109.1:1564-8302 GCA_964617765.1 uncultured Spongiibacteraceae bacterium | reverse complement strand
CCTGCTGGGCTGAATCGTAGGCTGCAAGAGTAATATTGCTAAAGACTATTAATAAGCAGCAGAAGTAAGAAGTTTTCATGAACAATCCCCTTTAATAATTATATGTTTTCCATGCAGATGCGAGCCAACGCAGTCCAGTCTAGCCTGCTTATGACGGCCTTGCCATGAGCTGATGCCCATAAAAAATCAGCGTATAAAGACAGATTAATGGCCAAATCTTTAGCGGTAAGTGTTTTTTCACATCTTGTGTACTAGAATAAAAGAGAATTTTACTGTCAAAAACACACCAAACACCTAATAAGAATAAAAGGAAATTACCACCATGAATCGCGAGTTCACACTCCCTTGCCTGCTTGCCACCCTGCTTTTTGTTGTTAACTCTTCGCTTACTCAGGCAGCTCAGGCAGCTCCGGCAGCCAAGGCCATGCCTACAGCTGATGAAGTTATGGCCAAGGCCAGTTCTGTGGATATTGGCAATAATATCCAAAGCCACATGATCATGACCGTCACCAATGAAAAAGGGGATAAAAAAGTCACTGAAATGGCTTACTTCCGTAAATATTTTGGCGGGGTTGAAGGTGAAACCCGCATTATCATGTTTTATACCGCCCCGGTAGCCCTGAAAGATATCGGCTATCTTTCTGTGGATTACAAGGATCCGCAAAAGGAAGACGAACGCTATATGGGCTCTATCGCCATGAAAAAAGTCAGGCGCATCCCCAGTAAGGATAAACGCCTGGCCTTTATGAATTCCGATTTCTCTTACGCCGATATGTCGATGCGCGATGCGACCAATTACAGCTATAACTCCATTAAAGAAGAAACCCTGAATGGTCAAAAAGTATGGGTGATTGAAGGTGCACCGCTGAATGAAAATGAAGTGGCCGACGATGGTTATACCAAATCAGTTTTTTATGTTCGTCAGGATAATAACATCCTGGTACGTACCCTCAATTACCTTAAGCAGGGTAATAAGGAAAAACAAATGGATGTCGCCAATCTTAAAAAAGTGAGTGGTTACTGGGTGATGGGTGAAATCACCATGGTGACGCGCAAAACGGGTGTGGAACTCTCGCGTACCGTGTTAAAAACTGCGGATATCAAGTTTAACCAGAAGCTGGATGATGGCCTTTTTTCCCAGAAACAATTGACGATAGGATTGGGTAAATAGCCACTTCATACACAATGGGTGGTATTTAAGAGGGGCTAAAGCCCCTTTTTTGCAAGTATAAATGCTAGTTGATATTTAGTCCTCGATAAAACAATTTCGTTAGATTAAATGGGGATGCCGGTCGTGTTCAAGCCCTGCTGCGATGAATAATCCAGTAGGGAATAATAAAAAAGGAAATATACCGTGATCAATAAAATCAGTGCGTTAACCCATTATTTTCTCAATACGGTTATCCGTCATCCTTATCAGGTGATTATTTTAATACTGCTGATAACCGGCGTAAGTCTCTCCCTGATTGTAGACCTGAAAACCGGAAAGCCTTTGGTGGAGCTTGATCCTTCAGTAGATAGCCTCTTGCCTACACAGGATCCTGACCGTGAATATTTTGAGCATGTAAAAACGATTTTTGAAAGTGGCGGTACAGTTTTGATTGCACTCAAGGATGACAAGGATATTTTTACTACTGACAATCTAGAAAAAATAAGCACCATTACTGAAGAACTCGAAGGCCTCGATATGGTCAACCGGGTATCCAGCTTGTCGACCGCACTCAATATACGCAGTGAAAATAATGACCTGTTGATAGAGCCTTTTTATGCAACCTCACCAAAAGATGCTACAGGCCTGGCAGAGCTGAAGCAGCGTGCATTGAGTGATCCCATTTATGCAGGCAACCTTGTATCAAGTGATGGGCAGGTGACGGTGATTGTGGTGCACTTGATTGATGTGCCGGAAAAACAACTGCTCGATAAAAAAATTGATGAACAGGTCATTGCGGTTATTGATAAACACTGGCAGCACGGTGAAAGCTGGATCACAGGTGGGGCGCACATCAAGGCACAAATGAGCAAGGTGATGATGCGTGATGTTACCACTGTTGTACCGTTAGCCATGCTGGTTATGGCACTCGTCACAGTAATATCATATCGATCTGTTCGTGGAGTTGTTATTCCTGCAATAGTGGTTGGAATCTCGGTGATCATGACCATGGCGTATATCGCCATAGCGTACAAAACCCTGAACCAGGTTTCCATTGCTTGTCCTTCATTAGTGGTGGTGGTCGGCTATTCATATGCTATACATGTACTTTCTACTTATTATGATGCGCTTCGGCTAAAGATAGTTCCGGTCGGTGAAAACCCTACCTTGCATGTATTGGAAGAAGTGATAGGGCCGGTTTTCTACACAGGCATTACCACTGCCGTGGGTTTTTTCTCGCTCGCCACCAGTTCGCTCAGTGCTATCCAGCAATTTGGCATTTCTACCGGCGTGGGTGTGTGTATCACATTAATTGTTTCTATCACGCTCGCTCCTGCACTGCTGCAGGCATTGCCCATTCCGAAAAAAATTCCCGAGGTTGCTGAAGATACATGGATAGATAGGGCTTTTGAAAAACTGGCAAGGTTCGATGTAAAAAATGCCAAAAAAATTTATGCAATCAATATCCTCATTGCCATTATCTGCCTGGCGGCTTTCCCAAAAATTAATGTTGGTACGGATCTTGTTAACAGCTTCAAGGCTAGCAGTGATGTCAGGCAGGATTTCGAAGCGGTCAATGAAAAACTGGAAGGGGCTAACGCTTTTGAAATAGTGATGGAGACTAGCGTCGAGTTGGGATTTCAGGAGCCAGCCAATTTACAAGCGATCGAAGCCTTGCAGGCCTGGCTAAAAAAACAACCTGAAGTGGGCGGCTCTACTTCGATAGTTGATTATATCAAGGTTATCAACAAGGGTTTCACCAGTGAAGGTGATGGCTATGTGATACCAGCTGACCAGATTATTATTGGCCAGTTGCTCGAAATTGCCGGAAATGCTGAACTTGCTGATTATGTTAGTGCTGATTATCAGCAGGCAAGAATTGTTGTTCGCACTACTGCTATCAATTCCGGTGATATTGCCAAACTGATAGATCGGGTAGAAGTACACCTTAAAGAAACCGTTCCACCGCATCTTGCGCCGCGAGTTACTGGTAATACTTATCTGGTGGCTCGAACCATGGATGATATCGCCATTGGTCAGGTATGGAGTGTCGCATCTGCTTTTATTATTATCTTCTTCATACTGGCATTGATATTTACCTCCTTTAAAGCGGGTTTTATCGCCATGCTGCCTAACATAATGCCAGTGTTAATATATTTTGGAATTCTTGGGTATTCTGGTATCAGTTTGAACGTCACTACCGGGCTGATTGCCTGTATTGTGATAGGTATTGCTGTTGATGATACCATCCATATTTTCGCGCAATTCAATAAACTTGCCAAACAAACTGCCAATGTCGATACCGGCATTATCATGGCACTGAAAACCGTAGGTCGCCCGGTAACTTATTCCACTATTGCGCTTTGCTCGGGCTTCGCCTGCTTGATTTTCAGCGAAATGCGCACCCAGATAGAATTTGGTTTACTGGCAGCAGTAACACTATTTTTTGGCTGGGTCTCCGATGTTACCCTAACGCCTGCCATTGCGGGTAAAATGAAAATCGTAACCCTGTGGGAATTGCTGGCATTAAACCTCGGCGAATCCCCCACAAAATCCATACCTCTATTTAATGGGCTAAGTCAAAGACAGGCACGCATTACTGCGTTGATGGCCAACCTGAAACACTATAAAGAAGGTGATAAAGTGTTCCATGCGGGAGATTTTGGCGAAAACATGTTTGTGGTTATTGATGGTGAACTAACTGTCAGTATCAATGGGGAAAACGGCACAGTACACCATATTAAAGATATCAAGCGCGGCGACATTATTGGCGAAGTAGCGCTGTACCACGGAGCGCGTACCGCTAACGTCACCGCCAATACAGATGTCCGCCTGTTGGAAATCACCAAAGCCGATTTAAAGAGCATACAAAAACAACATCCGAAAATTGCTGCGCAATTATATGCCAATCTTAACGAGGTTTTTGCAGAGCGTTTTTCCAAGCTGACTACGCGTGTGGCAGGGTAAGGGTAAAATAGTGTTTTTGTATGTAGATGGATTATGCTTATCCTTGTTATTAATAATGGACAAGCTGCAGCGTTGAAACGCAAAAATCAAAGATGTGACTGAGATGAACAATAAAGCAGATACAAAACAAAAAATTATTGCTGCGCCTGTTGATATTGTTTTTGGCGCATTTAGAAAACCTGAGTTGTTAGCCTTATGGTGGGGGCCAGAAGGTTTTACCACTACAATCAATGAAATTGAGTACGTAATTGGTGGGTACTGGCGCTATGTCATGCATGGACCAGATGGCAAAGATTATAAAAATGAAAGCCGATTCCTCGAAATCATCAACAATAAGAAAGTTGTTCTGGAGCACACGCTAGGGCATCATTTCATACTGACCATAGAATTTACACAATCAGGTGAGAAAACTCAGGTGGATTGGCAACAATTATTTGACACTGAAGAGCACTACAAGAAAATTGCCGATTTCGTATCAATAGCCAATCAACAAAATCTTGACCGCTTAGAGGCGGTTGTAAAAAATTGCGTTTGACCAGCGTGTTAACCACCTTCACTGCGTACATTGGATGTCTGCCTGCGCCTGGAGCGCCAACATTAAAAACCACAGCAAAAATCAGGAGAGAAAAATGACCGGTAATACTGTTAACTTGCATAGGGTTTTCAAGACAACCCCTGAGAAAATTTACAGGGCATTTTTAACGCCAGATGCTATGGTGAAATGGCTTCCGCCTAATGGGTTTACAGCGAGATTTGATCATTTGGAAGCTAAAGTTGGCGGTACATTCAGGGCATCATTTACCAATTTTACAACACAGCAAAGCCACTCCTTTGGTGGGGAATATCTTGAGCTTATAACCAATCAGCGCATTCGTTATGCCGATAAATTTGAAGATGAAAATCTTCCGGGCAATATAACGGTTACCGTGACAATAAAAGAGGTGTTATGTGGTACAGACATCACCATAGTTCAAGCTGGAATTCCTGAGCTTATCCCTGTAGAAATGTGTTATCTCGGATGGCAAGAGTCTTTAGATGCTTTAAAGCTTTTGGTTGAGCTGGACATCAGGGAAGAATGATCATCGGGGTTAACTGCCAATAACTCCATTTTGTCATTCTGAACCCTTCGCAATAACAGTTATTCAGGTCTTCATTAATATTATGTGTTAGTCATCCATTGTAAAAGGTATTCGCCATGATTAAAAAATTCACCGTATTATGTTTATTGTTATCCCTGATTGCTTGTTCTGAAGGGAATAATGCCAACAAAGTTGTGGAAAGCAGTGCTCAGGAAAGTTCCGGCAGTGAAAATAGGGCACCGGTAATGGTGGAGCTATTTTCTGAAGGTGTTCATTACGCCCGGTTAAAAACGCCGATTGCCAGCCATAGTGATAAAATCGTTGTTACTGAATTTTTCTGGTACGGTTGCCCGCACTGCGAAGCGTTCGAGCCTGTTATTGCTGAATGGGACAAAAAGAAAGCTGCTGATGTGATCCTTGAAAAATCACCTGCCGTTTGGCAAGAGGCGATGAAGTTACATGCCAAATTATATTTTATGGGGCAAAGCCTGGAGCAAAGGGAGGCTTTACATGCTGCCTTGTTCAAGGAAGTTATCGCTATCCGTGCTGAACTGGATATGGAAGTACAAAACCGTAAATTTATGCAGGTTTTTGCCCGGTTTGGCCTTAATGAAGATGATTATACAAAACAGTTAGCATCGCCTGCTATTGAAGCGCAGTTATCCTCAGCCATCGAGCGTATGCAACAGGCCGAGGTGTCAGGCACGCCTGCTATCATAGTGAATGGCAAGTATCGGGTATTGAATGACAATGTTAAGAGCCTGGAAGAAATTCTGCTGATTACTGATTTCCTTGTTGATAAAGAGCGGCGTGAGCAGAAACTGGCTAGCCCCAAATAACCAGGAAGTTGTCGGGAGTATATTTTGAGCAGGGTTTGAGCAGGGTTTGAGCAGAGTTAGATTTTGAATGCTATGGATTTAAAAAAGATGATTTATAGCGCTTGAATAGCCAGCGGTGTTTAACTACATTAGCCCTAATAAAAATAACAATATCCAAATCAAGATACATTGATTTTGGTGTTTCACATCATTGGTGCATTTAAATTTTAAACAATCAGAAAGAGAGCTCTAGCTATCTATCAGTAGATCTCAAGGGATTTGGAGACTGGCAGCTATTATCAGATCCGCGGGTACTGCCGCGCAGAATTATTCAGGCCTTTAAAATAGTTTTTAACCTCAATCAATTCCTGAAGCTGCGCCGTCATTTTTTACAAGGTCATCAAAGGCAGATGGTGCTTGATAATCCCATTATGCTCTATAAGTTTTTGGGCTGTTATCTTGCGGTCCATTTTTCGACCCCCAAACGCCTGGCTGTGGTGATTAATCATTATTCATATATTAATCAATATCTTACTACCCATCAAATTTGGCAGACTATCGCGAATAAAATGCGTATCTGGCAGGAAAACGTTGAAGGTGTAGATTACTGTATCGTTATAACCATGCCCGGGATGACATTTTTTGAAGGAGAATTGGCGATAAAGTACATGATGGACGGTTTGGTATTGTACAGGATGACATTCTCAATTGTGCCCGGGGCTAT
>CAZTZY010000109.1:0-1464 GCA_964617765.1 uncultured Spongiibacteraceae bacterium | reverse complement strand
ATGAAATCAGCCCGGCTGCCATGTTAGTTATTGCAATACAGGCGTTTGCCAAGGCCATTAATATTGATACGATTGCCGGGGTAGCCTCTGCGCGCCAGTGTACTGAATGCATTAACGACAATCCTGAAAACCATTTTTCGACATACGATTCTTTATGGGAAGCCAGTGGCGGTGTTTCGCGTGGTGATTTTTTTGAATTTCCCTCCACCATAGTGGAAAAGGATATTTTGCTCGTGCCGCGCCATCATCGTGCGAGAACCCGGAAAAAGAGACTGTGCAAACAGGCTTTATATGACACTATGAATAATAACTGGCAGCAAAAGTTGGCTGAATTAAAAAATATATAAGCGAACCTGCAAAACGTTATTAAAGTTATCAAAATTCCAATTTCAGCTAATCAGCTGTACAGATTCTTCAAGAGTCCGCAATATGGCCTTTCCTTGATAACAGCCTATAGACGTTAATAGACGTTAAATGAGTTAACCGGATTCCCCAATGTCAAACGATTCATCACTCCGTACAGTGTTAATTACCGGTTGTTCAAGTGGTATAGGCCACGCTACAGCCATGTTGTTTGCACAAAAGGGATGGCGAGTATTCGCTACAGTGCGTAAGTCGGTCGATGCCGATAAATTACTGGCATTGAAAAAAGACAATATAGTACCGGTGTTAGTGGATATTGCTGATGCTGCCAGCATTACTGCATTGAGTATCGAGTTACATCAACAACTGAGTGACGGTGGCCTGCATTTGCTGGTGAATAATGCCGCTTTCAGTGAGTTGTGCCCGCTGGAATATGCCGATAATGCCCATATCCATCGACATTTTGATGCCAATGTTATTGGTACTATGCAAATGATTCGCGCCTTTTTGCCCTATATCAAACAGGTGCAGGGTTGCATTGTGAATATCAGTTCAGGGGCTGGCGTGCTGGCTACACCACTGATGAGTGTTTATAGCGCGACCAAGTTTGCAGTGGAAGGTTTATCGGATGCCTTGCGCCCGGAATTACGTCAGGCGGGAGTGAAGATCGTGCTGGTTGAGCCGGGTTTTATCAATACTGAAATCCATGACAAGCTTGAAGACTCTAACGCGGGCATTCAGGCGATACTGGGGGAAGCAGGCTGGCAGTATTACGGTAAGTCTATATCACAAAACAGTGAGGTGAGTGCGAAATTACGCAAAACTGCACCCGGCCCCGATGCGGTAGCACGGGTGATATATCGTGCTGCAACAGCAACTCGCCCGCAGGCTCGTTATACAGCAGGTTCTGATGCGTTTTTGATGAAATTGTTGGCTCCGTTCCTGACAGATAGACTGCGTGATTTTATGTGGCGCCACATTTTGAAACTTTGAGGAATGTCTGTTAACAGGGTAGATAATAGGCGATGGTGGTTGCCATTATTGGAGTTGCCAAAAAATAAAAGGCCTGCAAGATGCAGGCCTTTTGGTTTTAGTGGTGCC
>CAZTZY010000108.1:0-8446 GCA_964617765.1 uncultured Spongiibacteraceae bacterium | reverse complement strand
ATTACCGCTGGTGGCTTCTATCAGGGTCTCACCAGGCTTGATGGCGCCCCGTTGTTCAGCATGCTGGATCATGCTTAATGCCGGCCTGTCTTTCACTGAACCTGCCGGGTTATTGCCTTCAAGTTTAACCAATATGTGATTATTGAGCCCGGCCGTTAAGCGCTGTAATCGCACTAATGGCGTGTTGCCGACATATTGCTCCAGAGAGGGGAATAAATGATCAGGCATATTTTTTCTCAAATAATCAGAAGGTTGTATTATTTTAGGTGCATTTAATAACAATACCAACATCTAAGAATATCAATCTGTGCCATATAATCTGCTAGACTGAAGTTCATGCATGTTTGAAATCATAACTCACTGATATAAAAGTGATTATATTAGAGGAACATTATGTTTAGCGGTTTACGGACACAAATACTTTTTCTGGCATTATTACCGCCATTAATCATTGCACTTTCTTTAGGTATTTATCTCAACTATAGCAGAGTGCAGGATCTCCAATATTTTTCTGACGCCCGCGGAAAATCATTGTTAATGGAGCTAGGTATCAATACCCAATATGCCATTGAAAATAATAATCCGGGTTTATTACAAAGCTTAGGCAATGCCAGCCTTGAAGAAAATGGAGTACGTGCAGTCAGTTTTTTTAATCGGGATGGCGATCTATTAATCCATTCCGGCCCTTCTTTGCAGATACCCTTATTGCCACAACATTTTTCCCGGCATGAGCTTATTAAATTATCTAATGACAATATTTTATCGTTTATTGCACCCATTAAAAATCATAACTTTACCAGTAACATCCAACATCCATTGAAGACTAGCGACACCAATAATTTATTAGGGTGGATTGCCGTTGAATATAATCAGGACAGCATAACCCTTCAAAAACACCAGCAACTTTTTATTCAGAATATGCTACTTCTTGCAGGACTATTTTTTTCAGGATTCATCGGCCTAAAACTGGCACAGCGCATAAACGAAGATATTAGATCCATTAATAATGCTGTTAAAAAAATCAAGGAAGGCGAAACAATAAACCCGGTAGCTGTTTCTTCGAGCAAGGAAATGTCGATATTAGCCAATAATATTGAAAATATGGCAATCCATCTAAAAAACGAATTTGATGAGTTGCGGCACAATGTTGAAATTACCACCAATGATCTAAAAGAAACGATTGAAACCATTGAAATACAAAATATTGAGCTTAACCTGGCAAAAAAAGAAGCACTCACTGCAAGCAAGACAAAGTCTGAATTTCTGGCTAATACCAGCCATGAAATCAGGACACCGCTGAATGGTATTCTGGGGTTTACAAAAATCCTGAAAAAAACAGCTTTAAATAACCAACAATCAGAATATGTAGATACCATCCAGCAGTCTTCCGAAAATTTATTGGCCATAATGAATGACATCCTGGATTTCTCCAAAATTGAAGCAGGCAAATTGGAACTGGAAGTAGCTCCATTCAACATCCGGCATACTCTGGAAGAGTGCGTTAATTTATTTGCGCCTTATGCCTACGAAAAAAATATCGAAGTTGTTTTGCTAATTTATCAGGATGTACCCAATTTTATCGTTGGCGATTCGCTTCGCATCAAACAAATTGTCTCTAATCTTTTAAGCAATGCCGTTAAATTTACCCAAGAGGGAACTATTGTCATCAGGGCATCCCTGGAATCCCTGATTCAAGATAATGTAAATTTAAGTATTTCTGTTAGTGACACTGGTGTAGGCATGACTGCCTTACAGCAGAAAAATATTTTCCAGGCATTTACGCAAGCCAATACTTCAATATCCAGGGAATATGGAGGCACAGGATTAGGTTTGGCTATAGTAAAAAAACTGGTTGAATTGATGCATGATGATATCAAGGTAGAAAGCATCCCTAACGAAGGTTCTACATTCAGTTTTACGCTGAAAACCCAACTAGCTGAGCATCAGGAATGGCTCGTATACGAAAAATTATCCGGCAAAACCATGCTTCTGTTGGAAACACATCCTTTATTAAATCTATCTATTAAACATCTGCTTTCCAGTTATGGCATTAATACCCTCACAGCATCGTCTATTGATGACGCCATTCTATTATTATCCGAGTATTATGTTGATGTTATCATTTATGGTTTTAGCCCTACTTCCTCAAAGGACATACAACTAACAGAAATAGTGAATCTTATAAAACATTCACATCCCATATTATTACTCACATCAAGCCACACAGAGAAAGCCCTGCGGGATCTGCGCTCTGAAATTATTTCTTTATGTTATAAACCGGTCACTGAAGCACGACTTTATCTCAGTCTTTATGAGATTTTCTATCCGAATAAATCACCATCCGGCCTACACAACATTACCAAACCAGTGCTGGAAAAAAAATTACATGTTCTGGCCGTAGACGACCACCAAGCCAATTTGAAATTGCTCAATGTTTTACTAAGCGATTTAGGATTTATCGTCAGCACTGCATGTGACGGAAAAGAAGCCATTGATATTTGTCATGAAAAAACATTCGATATCATTTTTATGGATATACAGATGCCCATAATCAATGGATTGAATGCGACGAAACATATTCGGGAAACAGTATCGAAAAATAAAGAGACGCCTATTATAGCGATCACGGCACATGCTATGGCTGATGAAAAAGAGACTATATTCAAGGTAGGAATGAATGACTACATCACGAAACCTATCAATGAGGATCAGCTCAAATCCGTTATTGATAAGTGGTGTGAATCACCAATTCAGAATAATAATTTCATTGATATAGCCCAATGCTTAAAATTGGCTAACTATAAAGAGAACCTTGCTATTGATATGTTCTCTATGTTGGTTGATAACCTGGAAACTGATATTTCAAACATTGAGCAATCACTGATTAATCAGAATAATTTACAGCTGCTTGATCTTGTACATAAACTGCATGGCGCATGTTGTTACACCGGGGTTCCACAATTAAAATCTGTGGCCCAACGTTTTGAATTTGCCATCAAAAATGACGATATTGATCAATATCCCTTTTTATTTACTGCCCTGGAACAAGCAGCAAAACTCGTTATCGATTGGCATAATAATAATGAACTTGAAATGATGATAGCCGCCATTAACAGTTATTGACTAAATAACTCCCGGTATAACTGACGTGCTTTAATAGGCTTACCGTCCATATGATATTCTAGCAAAGTACGACTGATCTTTTTGGCTACCAACAACAATGAACTATTGGAATAATCTTTTTGATGAATTAACAGTAAATCTGAACCTGAATAACTCTGCTCATCAAAACCATTAGCAAGACTGAGACCGAAGCCCGGGATGACCTTATATTCTTTTTCAATATTAACTGGCATATCCATCTCTGCATCTCTGCTAAAATCGATTCCATAGCCCATACTTTCAAGCAAATTAAACTCAAATATTCTTAATGCCAATTCAACATTATCAAGACGAATTTTCTCAATAAACCCGGCATAATCAACAAATACACTATCAACATGAAATTCTTCCTGCACGAAATAAAACAATAATTCATGTATATAGCTGAGACAAACAAATTTTTCCGTGGTATCAAGTGCCGCTGACTGCACTAATTCAACTTGGTAGATAGTTTTCAATGAAGTTTTACCACTCCACTGACATTCCACAAGATTACCCAATTGCACTGCAGCACGAAGCCCATTGGATTTTTTGTTAGACTGGCGAACGCCCCTGACTACCGCAGAAATAATGCCATGTTGACGAGTGAGGAGTTTTACTAAAGCACTACTTTCCTGATAATGTGCGGTATAAATAATATAGGCTTGATCATGAGTGCTCATATCACCTAATCCTGATAGCCAAGACTCCGTAATGCCCTGTCATCATCCGACCACCCGCTTTTTACTTTAACCCATATTTTCAACATCACTTTTTTCTGGAAAAGTGCTTCAATATCTTTGCGCGCCTCCATACCAATCAATTTTAATCGCTGTCCTTCCTTGCCGATCACGATAGATTTTTGACTATCACGCTCAACCAGAATCAATGCACTGATATGAATAATCTTTTCCTCTTCCTTAAACTGTTCAATTTCAACGGTAGATGCGTAAGGGATTTCATCACCCAATTGGCGCATTACTTTTTCCCGGATTAATTCAGCAGCCAAAAAACGATCACTCTTATCAGTTAACTGATCCTCATCAAAAAAATAACTGGCTTCAGGCAGTTTATCCTTAATGGTTTTTTCCAAAACATCGACAGATGTACCTAATAATGCAGAGAGAGGAACTATCTCTGAGAACTTTAATTTTTTCGAGAGTTCCTGAATATACGGAAGCAGTTTTTCTTTTTCCTCAATTTGGTCAACTTTATTAATCGCCAGAATAATCGGGCATGTGGCAAATTTCAGCTTTTCCAACACATGCTCATCTTCTTCTGTCCATTTAAAACGATCCACAACAAACACTAACACATCAACGTCACTGATTACTGATTCAGCAGAACGATTCATCATGCGATTCAAGGCTTTCTTTTGTGATTTATGCATCCCCGGTGTGTCAACATATATAGCCTGGCAATTTTCATCCGTTTTAATGCCTAACAATGTATGACGGGTAGTTTGCGGCTTTCTTGATGTTATATTCAGTTTTTGGCCTAAAATATGATTGATCAACGTAGACTTTCCAACGTTTGGTCTACCCACCACAGCTACATAACCACATTTTTTTGTCATATTTTTTTCTCTTTACTGATCCAATCAAGCATCAGCTGTGCTGCATTTCTTTCAGCAATTTTTTTTGAACTACCCGCACCTTCAACAGAATTATTAAAGGCTGATACATAACAGGTGATATAAAAAGTTTGATGGTGGTGTTTTCCTTCCGTTTTCAATAATTCATATTGCGGCAAGGATTTATTTTGTGATTGTAAAAGTTCTTGCAAGGCGGTTTTTGGATCTTTCTTTTCAGCGACATTTTGAATATTTTGCAATCGCGTGGCAAAAAATCTTAAAGCCAATTCCTTACACTGTTCAATACCTGCATCAAAATATACGGCGCCAAACAATGCCTCTAATGAACCTGATAAAATAGACTCCCGATCGGCCCCGCCACTTTTTCGCTCTCCATCACCCAAGCGAATGACGTTATTTAATCCAATCTCTCTGGCAATTTCTGCCAACGTAAAGCTGCGTACTAACTCTGCACGATACCGACTTAACTCACCCTCGGGCTTATCTGAAAACTGACTATAGAGTGCTTCTGCAATAAGGAGATCAATAACGGCATCTCCAACAAATTCCAGCCTTTCATTATTATCTATAGAATAACTGCGATGTGTAATTGCTTGCTGTAAAATTGCACTATCATTAAACTCATAGTGCAATTTTTTCAAAAAATCATTTAACTGATTCAATATAACTACTCTAACTCTGCCTCATATTCAAATGACAGCACGACATCAATGTTAGCGAACATATGTATGCGTTGCTCATAAGCAAATCCAATAGCCTCATTACTGAAATAGGCATTGTCCCGTATACTCCATTCCCTGATGTTATTTAAAGTTAATGCCTTCGAAATTTCATCATACTTGGCACCTGTGGATAATTGTTTGATTCCCGGTCTATCCCCAACTTCTTTAAACACCGCACGAATAGTATTGTAATCAATATAGTGCTCACCTAATTTGAGTCCAGCCATTACAAAAAAAGCAAATGCGCATGAAACAAACAATATACCAACAGGTGACAAACCTCTTTGTTTTACATTAAACATAGTTTTATACCTTTTTATTATTAAATTTTACCTACACGGGAAAAACTCGGAATGCTTTTCCAGTCTTTCCAATGCATCCAGATTGCAACCGCTTTACCTACTATACGCTCTTCGGGAACCTGTCCCCAATAACGTGAATCACTACTATTATCCCTGTTATCACCCATCATGAAATAATGACCGGGCTCAACAGTAACACGGAAATCCTCTGCCAATCGACGAGGCTGATGAAATGTAACATGTTTCACCCCGTTTAAATCTTCCTGAAAAAGATCACGCTCCTCATAATCCATCGGTGCATCTTTCACTGCAACCAATGCCTGCTCTTTGCCATTAATAGTTAATACTTTATCGTGATATTCAATAACATCGCCAGGTAATCCAATGACACGTTTAATAAAATAACGTGAATCCCCGGGCGGGAAAAAAACCATTACATCCCCCCTTTCCGGCATATTAATACTTACTACTTTAGTACCTAAAACCGGTAAACGTAAACCATAGGTATATTTATTAACTAAAATAAAATCACCGACATCCAGCGTTGGCTCCATGGATGATGACGGAATCTGAAAAGGCTCAACAAGAAATGACCGCACCACCAACACGATAATAATGATGGGTAATAACGATTTGGTTTCCCGGATAATGGCATGCTCTTCCTGAGCATTCGGTAATTGCTGCAAATACTGGCTTTCATCGTCTGAACCCGTTGTATTCCACTGTGTATAAACTTGCTGCAACTGCAGCACCTTTTCAATACGCTTCGGCTTTAGGAATATCAAATCGAATAACCAGATAATGATCCCTGCGAAAGACAAACAAACCAGCACTAAAGGCAAATCAATATCCATTATCAGGTCTCTAATTTAAGTACAGCCAAAAATGCCGATTGAGGAACTTCAACATTACCCACTTGCTTCATTCTTTTTTTACCTTCCTTTTGTTTCTGCAATAATTTTTTCTTCCGTGAAATATCACCACCATAACATTTCGCAGTGACGTTTTTGCGCAAGGCTTTAACTGTGCTTCGGGCAATAATATGACCACCAATAGCTGCCTGAATAGCCACATCAAACATTTGGCGCGGAATTAATTCCTGCATTTTTTCAGTTAACAAGCGTCCGCGTGATTGTGCATTATCTTTATGCACAATCAAGGCAAGGGCATCCACTTTATCGCCATTAATAAGCACATCCAGCTTTACCAGATTAGCAGGTTCAAAACGATCAAAACTGTACTCTAACGAGGCAAAACCACGACTCACTGATTTTAACCTGTCAAAAAAATCGAGAACCACTTCAGCCAGAGGAATATCATAAACGAGTGAAACCTGTTTCCCCATAAACTGCATATCTTTTTGGATACCGCGTTTACTGGTACACAATGTAATACAGTTACCCAGATGTTCATGCGGAACCAGAATATGTACATGTGCAATAGGCTCGCGCATTTCATCTATAAACGATAAATCCGGCATTTTCGAGGGGCTATCGATATACACGATATCGCCATTTTTCAGGACAATTTCGTAAATAACCGTAGGGGCTGAAGTGATAAGATCAAGATCGTATTCACGCTCAAGTCGCTCCTGAACGATTTCCATATGCAGCAAACCCAGAAACCCACATCGAAAGCCGAAGCCTAATGCATCAGATACTTCTGGCTCATAAAAAAGGGAAGCATCATTCAATGAGAGTTTTGCCAAGGCATCGCGAAAATCTTCATAGTCATCAGAAGAAACCGTAAACATGCCGGCATACACTTTTGGCTGTACCCTTTTGAAGCCTGGCAAAACACTCACTTCCTCTTCACCTTTGGCGTGGGTCAACGTATCTCCCACAGGAGCCCCATGAATATCCTTGATGCCTGCAATCACATAACCCACTTCACCGGCTTCCAGAAAATCACGCTCCTTGCGTTTTGGAGTAAATATACCCACGGCATCAACCTGATGCGATTTCCCCAAGCTTTTTGCCACAATCTTGTCTTTTTTATGCAAACGCCCATTAAAAATACGCACCAGAGAAACTACGCCCAAATAATTATCAAACCAGGAGTCGATAATCAATGCTTGTAATGGTGCATCTCTATCACCTTTTGGTGGAGGTATTTCCTGTACCAGACGTTCCAGAACATCTTCCACACCCATCCCTGATTTTGCACTGCAATGCACAGCGTCCAGTGCATTAATACCAATGATGTCTTCAATTTCCTGGGCAACTCGTTCGGGTTCTGCCTGCGGTAGATCCATTTTGTTCAACACCGGCATCACTTCTACGCCTTGCTCAATAGCGGTATAACAATTAGCGACTGATTGCGCCTCCACACCTTGCGCAGCATCGACAACCAGCAAAGCACCTTCGCAGGCGGCTAATGAGCGTGATACTTCATAGGCAAAATCGACATGTCCTGGAGTATCAATGAAATTGAGATGATAGGTTTCGCCATTTCTGGCATGGTAATCGAGTGTCACACTTTGTGATTTGATAGTGATGCCGCGCTCGCGTTCGATATCCATGGAATCCAATACTTGGGCCTCCATCTCACGCGCTTCCAAACCACCGCACATCTGGATAATACGATCAGCCAAAGTAGATTTACCATGGTCAATATGGGCAATAATAGAGAAATTTCGGATATGGGATAATTCAGACACAGGATGGCTCTAGCTAATAACAATAAAG